>CAYFOQ010000118.1:0-7022 GCA_964344735.1 uncultured Piscirickettsiaceae bacterium | reverse complement strand
GCCCCTGCGGGATGCGGCGAATAAGTGCGGGTTTACTCCGGTGTCAACAGCGGGTAGTGCTCGAAAAAAATGCCCCCTGAAACCAGTTTCAGGGGGCAGGTGGCGCCTGAATTCAGGCAGCCTTACGCACGCTTTCGTTCATTCCAATGTTTCACTTCGTCATCCCACCCATCCATCCGGACGTAAGAGGACTGACGAGGAGAGCCGATCATCTCCGGTTCCACCTCCAGCCCCATCCCTTCAAGGTAGGCCGGCAGACCGATACGTTCGATCATCTCGCCGGAACGCTCATGCTCCAGCGCATTTTCGGCAAAGAAGTCGACATGGTTCTCACAGATTTCGATGAACGCTTCGACCCCCTCTTCGGTATCCACCTTCATGAAGGGGACAATCACGGTGCCGAAGGTGTCGCCGATCTTCAGGGTGCGCTTGCCCCCCATCAGAATAGTAACCCCCTTGTCATCTCCCTGCGCCAGAACGGCATCCCCTTCTTTGCCCACATATTTCTCGCTTACCGAGGAGACCACATTGATGCAGTGCATACAGCGTACACACTGGCGATTGTCGATCGTCAAAGAGGTATCGTCCGCCATCTCCATACACTGCCCCGGGCAGCGGCTGATGATGTTGTCATTGATATGTTTCACCCCCTTGTCGGCAACCAGGGCCTTCCACCCCTCCTGGTTGATCTTGATATCATCACGCCAGGTCCCAATCACCGCCATATCTGCACGCTGAATCGAGTTGGTGCAGTCATTGGGGCAGCCGGAGAACTTCCACTTCATCTTGTAGGGAAGTGCCGGTCGGTGCATATCATCGAGAAAGTTGTTGATGGTCTCCCGCTGTAGCCGACCCTCGTCGAAGCAGGACTGCTCACAGCGGGCGGCACCGACACAGGCGACCGAGGTGCGGACTGCCGGACCGGCTCCGCCCATGTCGAACTGAAAATCTTCGGCGATATCGGCGAAGGTCTCGGTATCATTGAACTTGTTGAAGGCGACCTGTACCCCGGCGGTGTCGGCCCCCTGGAACATGATGTCACCGGACTGGCCATGGAGCGCGATCAGGCCGGTGCCACTCTCCTCCCAGACGTCACACATCCGCCGTAGCAAGGCGCTGTTGTAATGGTTGCCCCACGGCGGTTGGATCCGAATGGTGTGGAACTCCAGGGCATCGGGGTACATGGTCTCACCCTTGTCGTTCTTGAGCTCGGAGAAGCGGGGAATGACGCCACCACCGTAACCGACCACGCCTACGGTTCCCCCCTTCCAGTACCCTCGACGGTTGACGAAGGAGTGCTCCAGAGTGCCGATCACCCCTCGTATCATTTTGGCTTGGGCGGCACTGCCAGCGGCCAGGCGTTTCAGTCCGGAGACGTAACTCGGCCACGGCCCCTTCTCCAGTTCGTCGAGATTGGGAGTGGGGATATCCAGTTCCGGGCTGACTGAATTTAGTTTGGTAATCTCATCAGACATCGTCTATCAACTCCTGTTTCATATCGCTCCCTGTAGTGCTGGTTGGTTGAGACCGGCCGGAGGTCATCTCCCACCGACCGGCTCAACCCTATTGCACTACACCGGCCTGGAAAGGATCAGTTGTAGCGGGGGTTGTAGGAGACCCACTCCCCCTCCCAACGGGTGACCTGGTTGTTCTTGTCGGTGGTTGTGACAGAGCGATCCGGGTGACAGGTCACTGAAACCACGCCCTCGCTATCCTCAGTGATCTCTGAGCCATCCTTCATAATGGCACCCCATACTTTGATCGGTCTTCTCATTGTGCGTATCTCCTGATAAGTGGGTTACTTTCTGTTGGTGGGCGATTAATAACCAACCAACATGATCAGGAATATAGCGAAGTCTAAAAAAAATGTCAAATATCAATTTTAATATTTTTCTGATGACTCAGAAGGGGGAGAGGCAGCGGTTATTTCTCTAGCCAGTTGACCAGATAGTAGAGCATGAACCCCTCTGAAGATTTTGATGGCCCCATCACCCGGGCCGGATGGAGGTGAGGATCGGTGGCAGATCGCGCCATGGCCTCGCTAAGGCTCTCGACCACGGTGACACAGTTCTCCGAAAACCGTTTGCGACGTTGGGTCGGGGTATAGATGACGGCAAACTGTTCCTGAACGAGTGGACTGTCGGGGTCAAATGTCAGCATGAGTGCAGCGTTCCAGAGAGAGGATCTTAGTGTAGTGCGGGCTGCTGGGGGGGTAGATCCGTCTGGGAGAGGTTGATGCTCCAGTCGGCAGTCGTTGCGCTCTCCAGCACCATCTTGGCCAAACCGTGGAGTGTAACCGGGTCGAGGTTGAGGTTGATCTCCTGTGGTTCGCAAAGCAGCGTGAGTTTGAGGTTGCCCTGTGGCAACTGTTGATGAAGCAGTCGGGTCACCAGGAGTGGCTGCTCTCCCAGTGGTGTCGATACAACCTGTTGGGCACGGTAACTCTCACTAAAGTCAGTGGTCGCCAACATCGTCTCACGCTGAAAGTCGCGGATGCCGTCGGCATAGGGGGAGTTGGGAATGTTGCCACTCTGGTCCGTGCTGGTGTTGAGGGTTTTCAATAACTCCGTGCAGATTCTACGGGTGAGCCAGAGCCGAACCTCCTCGTTGCTATTGAGCAGGATGCGTAGCTGTAGCCGATCCTCTGTTGGGTGGTAGCCAATATTGAGTTGTTGTATCGAGCTGCTCATGATTACCTGTGAAACTGCCGACGGTAAAGAGGCTTACAGATAGCAGTCTACCCCCCCAACTCAGGCAAATTCAATCACTAGGTCATCCTGTTGTACCAGCTCACCCACCGGTAGATGGATCTTCTTGATCGTTCCAGCGTAGGGGGCGGTGACGGTGGTCTCCATTTTCATCGCCTCGATGACGAAAAGTGGCGCACTTTTGGCGACCCGATCCCCCTCTTGGACCAGGATATCGGAGAGTTTGCCCTGGAGAGGGGAGCCGATCTCATGTTCGTCCGAGGCCTTGGTGTTGATCTGGGTCTTCGATACCACCGCATTGTCGCGGACACGTACCGTACGGGTCTGACCATTGAGGTCGAAGGTGACGGTGCGCATCCCATCTTCACCGGGATTGGAGATGAAGAGCAGGCGGATGAGAATCACCTTGCCGCGTCCGATCTCTACCGCGATCTCTTCATCCTGTTGCAGTCCGTAGAAGAAGGCGGTGGTCGGAAGATAGGAGATGTCACCGAATTCACAGCGATGGTGGTAGTAGTTGCGAAACACCTCGGGGTACATCTTGAAGGAGAGAAAGTCGAGAATGGTCTGGTCGTGGTCAAACTCCTCCTGGAATGCCTGAAACTCATTGTCGAAGTCGACTGGGTCGAGGTAGTCGTTGGGGCGGCGCTCCATCGCCTTTTCCCCCTTTAGGATGATGTGGCTCAACGCCTTGGGGAAACCCCCCTCGATCTGCCCCAGCTCCCCCTTGAACATTTCGATTACCGAGTCGGGGAAGGCGAGGGTATCCCCACGAGTCATGATGTCCTCCTCGGTCAGGCCGTTGGAAACCATGAACAGTGCCATATCACCAACTACCTTGGAGGATGGGGTGACCTTGACGATATCACCGAACATCCGGTTGACAATGGCATAGTGGGTCTTGATCTCCTCGAATTTGTGTTCCAGCCCAAGGGCGATTGCCTGGGGACGGAGGTTGGAGTACTGCCCTCCGGGAATTTCGTGATCATAGACCTCGGCGGTTCCCGCCTTGAGTCCGGACTCGAACGGGTAATACTGTTCGCGCACATCCTCCCAATAGTTGGCGAACTGGTTGAGGTGGTGGAGATCGATCGGCTGTTCCCGTGAATGACCTTGCATCATCGCCACCATCGAGTTGAGGTTGACCTGAGAAGTGAGCCCGGACATCGAACTGAGACAGCCGTCGATGATGTCGACATCGGCCTCGATCGCCTTCAGTAGTGTGGCCGCCTGAACCCCCGCCGTGTCGTGGGTGTGGAGGTGAATCGGTAGGTCGACCGCCTCTTTGAGGGCGGGGATCAACTCTTGGGCGGCATAAGGCTTGAGCAGTCCAGCCATATCCTTCAGTGCCAGCATATGGGCCCCGCAATCCTCCAGTTGTCGGGCCAGGTCGATGTAGTACTGTAGGTTGTAGCGATTGGCGGGGTCGGTGTTGAGTACATCTCCGGTGTAGCAGATGGTTCCTTCAGCGATGCCGCCGGTCTCGTTACGGACAAACTGGATCGACTGCTTCATCCCTTCGACCCAGTTCAGGGAGTCGAAGATACGGAACAGGTCGATCCCGTTCTCCCACGATTCAACGATGAAGCGCTCGATCAGGTTATCGGGGTAGGCCTTGTAACCGACCGCATTGGAACCACGAAAAAGCATCTGAAAGAGGATGTTGGGGATCGCCTGACGGAGTCGTTTGAGTCGTTCCCAGGGACACTCGTGGAGAAAGCGCATGGAGACATCGAAGGTGGCCCCCCCCCACATCTCCAGTGAGAAAATTTCGGGGTGGCTCTTGGCGAAGGCCTCTGCCACCTTGAGCATGTCGCGGCTTCGCACCCGGGTCGCCAGTAGCGACTGGTGCGCATCGCGCATGGTGGTGTCGGTGTAGAGAATACGGGGCTGCTCTTTGACCCAGCTGGAGAATCGTTCTGCCCCCATCTCATCCAGTAGGTTCTTGGTTCCGCGAGGCCAGCTCTTACAGCACTCTACTTTGGGAATCTTGGGCTTGCGGAACTGACGGCTATGATCGGGACTCTTGACATCCGGGTGACCATTAACCGTGACGTTGCCGATGTAGGTCAGTGTTTTGGTGGCCCGGTCGAACGGCGCACGAATGGAGAACAGTTCGGGGTGTGTGTCGATAAAGGTAACGGTGGCATTTCCGCTGGCAAAGGTGTCGTTGGCCAGCACGTTCTCCAGAAAACCGATATTGGTCTTGACCCCACGAATACGGAACTCCCGCAGCGCTCGATTGATACGCTGGATCGCCCCGGGGAAGGTACGCCCCCAGGTCGATACCTTCACCAACATGGAGTCGAAGAAAGGGGAGACTCGTGCGCCCGGATAGGCCGCACCGGCATCGAGGCGGATACCGAAGCCGCCGGGACTACGGTAGGCGATGATACGGCCGAAGTCAGGTTGGAAATTGTTCTCTGGATCCTCGGTGGTGATGCGGCACTGAATGGCATAGCCGTCACAGCTGATCGACTCCTGTGACGGAATGTTGATCTCTTCACTGTCGAGCGATAGGCCACCAGCGATGAAGATCTGACTACGCACGATATCGACGCCGGTCACCTCTTCGGTGATGGTATGTTCAACCTGAATACGGGGATTGACCTCGATGAAGTAGATCCGCTCTTGCTGGTCGACCAGAAACTCTACCGTGCCGGCATTGTAGTAACCGACATGACCGGCAATCTGTAGCGCGTATTGATGCAGTTGGGTTCGGGTCTCTGGTGACAGGGTGAGGCTGGGAGCGATCTCCACCACCTTCTGGAAGCGGCGCTGTACCGAGCAGTCACGTTCATAGAGGTGGACCAGGTTGCCCTGCGTATCCCCGAGAATCTGTACTTCCACATGCTTTGGAGCGTCGATGTACTTCTCTAAAAAGACGGTATCATCCCCGAACGCCTTTCCGGCCTCACTGCGAGCATCGTTGTAGGCGGTTTCGAGCTCATCGGCCGAGCGGATCACCCGCATCCCACGCCCCCCACCCCCGGCGGCTGCCTTGAGCATCACCGGATAACCGATATACTCGGCCTCGGTCTGGGCGATGGTGTAGCTTGTCAGCGGTTCCCGACTGTTGCGGATGATCGGTAGTCCGGCGGCAACGGCGTTCTCTTTGGCCCGCACCTTGTCTCCGAGTGCCTCCATCACCTCTGGTGAGGGACCGATGAAGAGGATCCCCTCATCACGGCAACGGCGAGCGAAGGCGACATTTTCCGAGAGAAAACCGTAACCGGGATGGATGGCATCCACCTCATTCTCCAGGGCTACGGCGATGATGGCATCGATATTGAGATAGGGGCGTAGCGGGTCATCATCCTCGCCGATCTGGTAAGATTCGTCGGCCTTGTAGCGGTGAGGAGAGAATCGATCCTCGTGGGTGAAGATCGAGACGGTCTGGATGTTCAGTTCCGAGGCCGCACGCAGGATACGGATGGCGATCTCTCCGCGGTTGGCGGCAAGCAGTTTCTTGATTGGGCGACTCATGTTGGATCTCTCGTGATCAACGGTTCATCCGGTTTTCAATCAGCTCCTCCACTACCGAGGGGTCGGCCAGCGTTGAGGTATCGCCAAGGTTGTCCAGTTCATTGGCGGCGATCTTGCGCAGGATTCGGCGCATGATCTTGCCCGAACGGGTCTTGGGAAGCCCCGGCGCCCACTGAATCAGATTGACCTTGGCGATCGGCCCGATCTCCTTACGCACCAGGGCCACTAGTTCTGCCTTGAGTGCATCGTTCGACTCCACCCCCTGCATCAGGGTGACGAAGGCGTAGATCCCCTGTCCGGTGATCTCGTGGGGGTATCCAACCACAGCGGCCTCGGCGACCAACTCATGGAGTACCAGCGCCGACTCGATCTCGGCGGTACCGAGGCGGTGACCAGAGACGTTGAGTACATCATCGACCCGGCCGGTGATCCACCAGTAGTCATCCTCATCGCGGCGGGCACCATCTCCAGTGAAGTAGTAGTTCGGGAAGAGTGAGAAGTAGGTCTCGACAAAACGGGGGTGATCCCCATAGACGGTGCGCATCATGCCGGGCCAGGGGAACTTGATCGCCAGATTGCCTGAGGTCGCCCCCTCCAGTTCATTCCCCTGGTCATCGAGCAGTACCGGTTGTACCCCGAGGAAGGGGCGGCTGGCGGAGCCCGGTTTGAGGGGATGTGCTCCCGGCATCGGGGTGATGAGGTGGCCCCCGGTTTCGGTCTGCCACCAGGTATCGACGATGGGGCAGCGGGCCTCACCAACCACGTTGTAGTACCACTCCCACGCCTCGGGGTTGATCGGTTCACCGACGGTCCCAAGCAGTCGCAATG
>CAYFOQ010000117.1:0-7071 GCA_964344735.1 uncultured Piscirickettsiaceae bacterium | reverse complement strand
ATTGGAGCCCCCCCCCCCGGAGTTGTCCCAACTTCAGCAGACCATCGATGAGACCCGGTTACTCTGGCAGCAGCTCTCCCGCCATGAGGAGAAGATTCGTGCCGCTCAGGAGTCGATCCACCACCAGCGACAGCTCTCTTCCAGCCTGAGACAGTTCGAGTCCCTCGATATCGACCTTGCCCGTTTCAGTTCGGAAGAGCACTTTTTACGACTGCTGATTGGTACCCTTCCTCACGGGGAATACCACCACCTGCAGCACACCCTCACACTCGCCAACACCCTGATCGACACCTTTCAACAAAATGAGTCCTACCGCTATGTACTGGTGGTAACCACCGCCGCCCACTACCCGGATGTGATTGAGGTGTTGCGATCCGCCAGCTTCCACCAACTCTCGATCCCGGAGGAGCTGCGTCACCGCCCTCGTGAGGTCCGTGCCAATATCGATCAACAGATCCGTCTGGCTGAGGAGGAGATCGCCACCCAGCACCAGCAGATGGCACAACGGGTCGCGCAACACCACGAGACGATCACCCGAGCCTGGCAACAGTGCCACGCTAGCTATCCATTAGCAGCACTGTCTGAATCACTTCATGGCAAGGGGGGACTGGTACAGCTCCAGGGGTGGATCGCACAGGTACGCGAAGAGGAGTTACGCCAGCAGCTTCAGCAACAGCTTCCCCACCCCCATCTGCTGCAATTGACCCCGGCTCGATCCGACCAGGATCGACCACCTCCGACACTGATCCACCATGGCTGGGCGCTACGCCCGTTTCAACAGTTGGTTCATCAGTTCGGGGTTCCCCGCTATGGTGAGATCGACCCTACCCGGCTCTTCGCCTTCAGTTACACCCTGATGTTTGGCATGATGTTTGGTGATATCGGTCATGGTGCGGTGGTCATCCTCGGAGGCTGGCTACTACGCCACAAAATCACTGGGCTGGCCACCTTCGCCCTCTTTACCGGGTGCTCCTCGATGCTCTTCGGGCTCCTCTACGGGTCGATCTTCGGCAACGAACACCTGATCCCTCCACTCTGGCTCTCCCCCATGGCCGACCCCAACCAGATGCTGCTGATCGCTCTGTTCTGGGGGGTCGCATTTTTAGTGATGACCCAACTATTCTCGATTCTCAACCTGCTCAACCGGGGTCAATGGCTGGCAGCACTGATCGGTAGTGGTGGTGTTGCCGGGCTACTCTTTCTGCTGGCGGTGATCCACGGCAGTGGCCGCTACCTGCAGCAACAACCTCTCGATCTCGTCACCATCGGAGCGATTCTGCTCCCTCTGCTGGCACTGCTCTACCACCACTGGCGACAGAGTGAAGAGCAGCTGGGGGAGCGGATTCTCACCACACTGATCGAGGCACTGGAGCGGCTCATCAACACCCTGTCGGTCACCCTCTCCTTTCTCCGTGTCGCCGCCTTCAGCCTCAACCATGTGGCATTGGCTACCGCGGTCTTTACCCTGGCAGCAATGGTCGAGGGGAGTGGGGAGTGGGTTACCCTAGTGCTGGGGAACCTCTTCATCATTGTGCTCGAGGGGGGGATTGTCGCCATCCAGTGCCTGCGTCTAGAGTATTACGAAGGGTTTTCCCGATTCTTCAGCGGTACCGGTACCCCCTTCATACCGCTGCGCTCCTATCCCTCTTCTCAACCACACTCCGCTGCGGTCACACCATGATTCGGTTCCATTTTCAGCCATTTCCTTTCCACGCCACCACCGGAGAGTTACCATGAAAATTCTGCTCCTGTTTCTCACGCTGAGCGCCCTGTTACTTGTCGCCATCGGGCTATTTCGTGAACTCTTTCCCGAGCCGCTATCACCGCAGTCCCAACGCCGTCTCAAGCACGGCCTTGGGGTCAATCTGCTACTGTTTGTCTGCGGCATCGCGGCCTTGCTCTACCTCGGAATCGATGAAGTGATGGCGGCCAGCACCACCCCTACCGCACGGGAACACTCGATCGGTCTAGGGCTAGCACTGATCGGCATCGGCCTCCCCACCGGGCTGGCCACTATCGCTGCCGGAATCGCGGTCAGCTCGGTCGGAGCCGCCTCATTGGCCGTGATCACCGAGCGTCCCGAGGTATTCGGGCGAACACTGATCTACCTGGGACTGGCCGAGGGGATCGCCATTTACGGCCTGGTGGTCACCATCCTGTTACTGGGAAAGATTTGAGAGGAACGTCTCATGCGTGTGGTCGCAATTGGCAGTCCAGCACTGATGGACGGATTCTCCCTGTTGGGAGTGGAGACACTGGTCGACCCCGATCGAACGGAGTTTGAGCGACTGCTACAGGATCTGCTACGACGGCGGGAGCGAGCGCTGATCTACCTGCAACAGTCACCACAATGGAGCGAGAGCCCACTGCTACAACAGATCCGGCGAGAGGGGGGAGAGCTGCTGGTCAGCGAACTCCCTCCGCTCCACCAGGTCGAGCGGCCAGAGCCGTTGGTCGAGGCGCTCATCGCCCGGGTGATGGGCCGTTCCGTACTGGAAAATCGATCATGAGTGACCCTGCAAACCCGGTCGAAGGGCTGAAGATGGCGATGCTGGAGCGCGCAAAAAAGCTGGCGCAGGAACATCGGGAACAGGGTGCACTATCCCGTCAGAAGATCCTGCAGGAGACCCGGGAGAAGATCCAACTGATGGAACAAAAGGAGCTGCTACTGGCCAAGTCTCTCTCCGAGCGAAGTTATCTGCGGCTGGTCCAGTCGAGAGAGATTCAACTTCAAGCAGAGCAGGATCGCCGTCGCTGGGGGCTGGTGACCGCCGTCCTGGATGGCTTGCAGCAACGACTCATCACCCTCCAGCAGGATCCTCTACGCTATCACCCGGTATTCCTCCGGCTCTTTCGCCACGGGAGCCGGGCCATTCCCGACACCGACCTACTTGCCACACTCAATGCCGTCGATCTACAGCGGTACCGACAGCGCTGGCAAGTCCTCTGTACCGAGGTGACCACCAAACAGGTTGATCTGAACCCGGAGCCGATCGACTGCAGTGGCGGCATCCATCTCAGCTCCCGGGATGGCGAGGTGATCCTGAACAACACCTTCGAAGGGCTACTGGAGCATCGTCAACAGGCGCTCCAACAGCTTATTTTCGAACGCCTATTCGCCACCACCGAGGGTAATGGAGGGGGGATTCATGGGTAGAGTGATCGAGGTCAACGGCCCCTTGGTCACCGTCGAGCTACCGGGGGTACGCAATGGTGAGCAGGTACGGATCGGTACGCTTGGTCTGATCGGAGAGGTGATCCATCTGCGCCAGCACAATGCGCTGGTACAGGTCTATGAATCGACCGAATCTCTACACCCCGGAGAGCATGTCGAAGGGCTGGATCGACCACTCTCGGTTGAGCTAGGGCCAGGACTGTTGGGTCAGATCTTCGATGGTGTCCAACGCCCCCTACAGCGACTACTGGAGGCCAGTGGCGAGCAGATCGGCCGGGGGGTCGATCTACCGGCACTGGATCGTGAACGACTCTGGAGCTTCACGCCGGCACCCGAGCTACAGCCAGGAAGTTCGTTGGAACCCGGCGCGATCCTGGGAAGTGTAGAAGAGACCGCCACCATTACCCATCAGATTCTGGTCCCCCCCAATATCAAGGGTGAGTTGCTGGAGCCGGTAGAGTCCGGTAGCTACCGTATCACCGACACCATTGCCCGCCTCCGTGGCCCCCGAGGGGAGGAGATTCCACTGCGAATGGCCCACTACTGGCCAGTGCGGCAGCCACGCCCCTACCGTGAACGTGACGATGCCCAACAGCCGCTGCTGACCGGCCAGCGTATTCTCGACACCTTTTTCCCACTGGTAAAGGGGGGCAAGGCCGCGGTTCCGGGACCGTTCGGAGCCGGCAAGACCATGGTGCAACAGCAGATCGCCCGCTGGGCCAACGCCGATATCATCCTCTACGTCGGCTGTGGTGAACGTGGCAATGAGTTGGTCGATATTTTAGAGAGTTTTCCACAACTGACCGACCCCCACAGTGGGCGCTCGCTGATGGAGCGCACGCTGTTGGTGGCCAATACCTCCAATATGCCGGTAGTGGCGCGAGAGGCCAGCATCTACGTTGGGGTCACTATGGCGGAATATTACCGGGACCAGGGATACGATGTGGTCATGGTGGCCGACTCCACTAGCCGCTGGGCCGAGGCGCTGCGTGAGGTCGCCGGTCGGCTGGGTCAGATGCCGGTAGAAGAGGGCTATCCCGCCTATCTCGCCTCTCGCCTGGCGGCCTTTTATGAACGCGCCGGTGCGGTCCACACACTGGGAGAGCGTCAAGGTTCGGTCACCCTGATCGGTGCGGTCTCACCCCCGGGTGGAGATTTCTCCGAACCGGTTACCAGCCACACCAAAGAGATCATCCGTACCTTCTGGGCCCTCTCCAAACCACTGGCCGATGCCCGACACTATCCGGCCATCTCCTGGGTCGAGAGCTTCAGCGGTTATGATGATGAGGCCAATGGCTGGTGGTCGCAACAGATCTCCGAAGAGTGGAACGGTCAACGCATGGCTGCACTCACCGTATTGACCCAGGCCGATGAACTGGAACGCATCGTCAATCTGGTTGGTCCTGAGGCACTCTCCAGTGCTCAGCGGTGGGTGCTGGAGAGTGCCGCCATGATCCAGGAGGGACTACTGCAACAGAGTGCGCTCGACCCGGTCGACAGCTACTGCTCCCCGGAGCGCCAATATGCCCTGCTGGTGTTGATGATGCGTTTCCACCAGGCCGGTGTCGATCTGATCAATATGGGGATGCCGGTGGAGCAGTTGATCGCCCTGCCGGAGAACGGTGCCATCCGTCGTCTCAAGTCTACCGCAGGAAACCAGCAACTGAACCAGATCGAGCAGTTTACTGATCACCTGTGGCACCATCTCGACCAGATACGTGCCGAATATGCCGCCGCCGGAGAGCCCTCATGAGAGATCTGGAGTATCGTCATGTCACCGCCGCTCGTGGCTCTTTGCTCTTTCTCAAAGGGGGAACCCATCCTGCACTGGGGGAGCGGGTAGCCATTCGCGATCGGGATGGCCACATCCGCAATGGTCAAGTGATTCGCACCTCGGAGCAGATGGTACTGGTACAGGTGTTCGAAACGACCGATCACCTCGATATCGAACAGACCACTGTGCGTTGTCTGGAAGAGCCGTTCCAACTCGGCCTCTCTCCCGATATGCTGGGTCGAATCTTCAGTGGTATTGGTGAACCCCGTGACGATCGCCCACCGTTGATCTCTCATGTCCACCGTAATGTCAATGGTGCCCCGGTCAATCCGGCGGCCCGGGCCTATCCCCGGGAGTTCATTCAGACCGGGATCTCTACCATCGACGGACTCAACTCACTGGTGCGAGGACAAAAGCTACCGGTTTTTTCCGGTTCTGGTCTGCCTCACAACCGTCTCGCTGCGCAGATCGTGCGTCAGGCCAAGCTCCCGGACGAGGCCTCCAACTTCGTCATCGTCTTTGCCGCGATGGGGGTCTCCCACAGTGACACCCGTTTCTTTCAGTCGGAATTCGAGTCGAGTGGCGTACTGCGTAATGTGGTGATGTTTACCAACCTCGCCAATGACCCACCGATGGAGCGGTTGCTACTGCCCCGTACCGCACTGACTGCCGCCGAGTATCTCGCCTACGAGCTCGATCATCACGTACTGGTGGTGATCACCGATATGACCCACTATGCCGAGGCACTACGAGAGGTGGCCACGGAGAAGGGTGATGTGCCCGCTCGCAAGGGATACCCTGGCTACCTCTACTCTGACCTCTCCGAGATTTATGAACGTGCCGGTAGAATTCGTAATCGTCACGGCTCGATCACCATGATTCCGATTTTGTCGATGCCAAGTGACGATATCACCCACCCCATCCCCGACCTCACCGGATACATCACCGAGGGTCAAATCGTATTGAGCCGGGACCTCTTCAATCGCTCGATCTACCCTCCGATCCATGTTCCCCCTTCTCTCTCACGATTGATGAAGGATGGGATCGGCCAGGACTACACCCGCAGCGACCATCCACAGCTCTCCAGCCAACTCTATGCCAGTTACACCCAGGCCCTACAGGTGAGGAACCTGGCTTCGATCATCGGGGCTGAAGAGCTCTCCAGCCATGACCAGCGCTATCTGCAGTTCGCCGATGCCTTTGAGCAGCGTTTCGTGCAGCAGGGTGAGGATGAGGAGCGCAGCATCATCGAGACCCTCGATCTGGCCTGGGAGCTGCTCTCACTACTGCCACCGGAAGAGCTGACCCGAGTCTCCGAGGAGCAGATCAACAAGTACCACGACTGGGATTCCCACCACTGATGGAGCAGCGTCTCAACATCCCTCCGACCAAGTCAGCACTGCTGGAGCTACAGCGACAGACCCAGTTTCTGCATGAGGGCTATCAGCTACTGGAGCGCAAACGCGACCTCCTGACCCGACTGGTCTATCAGAATCTGGAACGTTACCGGACATTGCGCCACCAGGCCGATGAGGCGGTGCGAACGAGTTATGATCACCTCAGCATTACCCAGATGAGGATGGGTAGTCAGCGACTTCGACAACTTGCTGTGGGGATGCCTCTGGGATTGGAGGGAACCATCCTCCCTCGGCGCAACATGGGGGTGCAGTACCCGGCGATCCGGATCGAGCCACTGCCCCTGCAGCCGGTCGGCTTTCTCGGGACCGACGCCTCGTTCGATCAAACCCGCACCTCCTTCACCCGAATGGCGGTGGTGACCGCCCGCCTGGCCGAGGTCGAGACCGCACTCTATCGCCTACTGGAGGAGCAGCGCAAAACCCAGAAACGGGTCAATGCCCTGAAGTACAACATCATCCCACGCTATGAGCGCACGATCCATTTCATCCGGGGTAGTCTGGAGGAGGAGGCTCGGAACACCCTGTTTCAGATCAAGGTGCTGTTGAATCGTTGAGATTGTTCTGTCTTGAACGAACGTAACTATTCAGCCCTCACCCCAACCCTCTCCTAGAGGGAGAGGGAGTTAGAACGTATTGATCGGAAGCCACTTTTAATTCTGGCCCTCCGACTACGCCCCCTCTCCCTCTGGGAGAGGGTTGGGGTG
>CAYFOQ010000116.1:0-7090 GCA_964344735.1 uncultured Piscirickettsiaceae bacterium | reverse complement strand
TGATATCTCCCATGCCAGCTAGATTGCCGTGTTTGCTCTCATCCTCCTCCTTCTGCTCCTTCGCCATATTCCTTTCTACTATCTGTTCTAGCTGCTTTAGCCTAGCTTCCTTTTTGGCCTCCTTGGCCTCTCTGGCCGCTCGTCTGCAGCAGCATCGGGAAGGGCCGGCCAACCAGCAGGTGACCTCGGCCCAAGTGGCGGAGAGTTCGTTGGAGCAAGGAGTCTCCCTGGCTGAACAGCTGGAGGAGGTGGCGACCATAGCCGCTGATGGCGGCGAGTTTGATGTTGAGGCCTTTGCCACCTTCCAGCAGGATCTGCGAGATCAGCTGACCGCCTATGACAGCTACGTCAGCGGTTCTGGTGAGCCCAGTGTGGTCGATCAGCTTGATGAGCTCGGTTTCTTTGGGCTTGATTTCAGTACCGGTGATCTTGAGGCGCAGCTCGATGTTGTAGACGATGCCGGGGATATCATCTCTGGTGCGCTCGACCGCTTCGCCACCATCCAGCAGGCCGTTGATTCGAATGTTACTGCGCTGGCAGAGTCAGATGAGGAGGGTGCGGTCAATGATGCCGCTTCGGCCTCTTCTCTGGCGGACCAGATTACCAATGGCATTGGGGGGAGTAATGCCAATGCGCTGCTGGCACAGGCCAATATTCAGAATCCGGTGGCACTCCAGGCGTTGGGTGGATAGAGCCGGTCAACGACCGGCGATGACCTCCTCCATTCGCCGCAACAGCGTGGCGGTGAGTGCAGGAAGGCGGTCGTGATCGTTGAGATCGAAAGCCTCACATACCGCGGCTCCCATGGCCGTTAGCTCCGGGTGGCCATAGCTGGTTCCGAACCCCTTGATGTTGTGTGCGTGGCCGCGGGCCATCTTCCACTCCCGAGCCGCCGTTGCAGACTCCAGATCGGTGCGGATTTCAATGAGGCGCTGAGTGAAGAGTGCCTGTAGCTCTTCGTCTAGCTCGATGGCCGTCCCCTGTGATTCGATTACGATGGGGGCGGTATCGTCAGTCGTCTCGTCGACCAGAGAGAGGTACTCTTGTAGGACTGCACGGAGTGCTGCGCGGTCGATCGGTTTAGAGAGAAATTCGTCGCAGCCAGCCTCAAAGAACCGCTTGCGGTGTTTCAGCATTACATTGGCGGTGAGGGCGATGATGGGGGTGGTGACTCCGGTCTGTCTCAGGGTTCTGGTGGCCTCGATACCACTCATTACCGGCATCTGCATATCCATCAGAATCAGATCGAACTCCCCTGCGCTCGCCTTCTCCACCGTTGATTGATCACTGGGCTTCGTGCTGCTGGTGGAGGCAGTAGTTGTTGATGGGGATGGTTGACCAGTTCGTTACGGGCATAGCCGCTGACCGTGCAGAAGTGATCGTTGACTCGAGTGATGATCCCGTCGGGAGTGAACTCGCAGACCATGGCATGGTGATCGATGGTCTGCTTGAGGCTGGAGAGGTCGGTTCTCGACTGTCTCAACTCCAGCGTGGTCTCCTCACTCTCCACCCCTGACATTCCACTGAACTGTCGAAAGCGACTCCAGTTGCTTGCCAGGGAGAGCGTCAGTTGGAGCAGTTCGGCGCTCTTGGCCGGTTTACCGATGAACTCGAAGTTGATGCCGATGCGGTTTCGGATCTCCTTCAAAGAGTAGTCCATATAGGCGGTGACAATGACGATCCGGACATCCTGATCGATGGTGCGGATCTCCTCTGCGGTCTCCAATCCGTCCCATCCCGGCGGCATTCGCATATCGAGCAGGATCACCGCATAGGGGGCGTCAGCGGCGATCGCGGTACGTACCATCTCGAATCCCTCGACACCGCTGTAGGCGTGGTCGAGAAGCAGTGTGGGGCTCTCCTCCTCTTCATCCGGTTGTTCCGGATCCCCGATCATCATATCGAGCAGTTGGTCGACATCATCCTCTGGGTCGGTCGTGGTCAGGATGGAGCGGTAGGTCTCGTGGACCAGTTGGTCGTCATCGATGGCGAGAATGCGCCACTCTGTGTGGGAAGTGGCCTGGTTCATGGCATCCTCCGGCCACTGAGGCAGGCCCACTCCTCTTGGGTTTGTGGGGGCTCCAGCTGGAACCAGGGCGCATAGCTGGCGGCCACCTGTTCGATCGGATGGGTCAGAATGCCAGAGAGGAGAATCTCTCCTCCAGGGGCGACCCGAGCAGCGAAGAGGGGGGCAAGTGACTGTAGGGGGCCGGCAAGAATGTTGGCCAGTAACAGGTTGGCCATGGTGGTCGCAGGGAGTTCCTGTGGGGGGAGGGGCTCGATCTTGGTCACCCCGTTGTGGCTGGCGTTGTTTGTGGTGGCGAGGAGTGCCTGGGGGTCGTTGTCGATGGCATAGACGGTAGCTGCGCCCAGCAGCGCGGCGGCAATGGCGAGTATGCCCGAGCCGCAACCGTAGTCGATGACCACTTGGTCTTGTGGTGGATGACGATCGAGCCACTTCAGGCAGAGTGCGGTAGTGGGATGAGTCCCGGTGCCAAAGGCGAGACCGGGATCGAGCAGCAGATTGACCCCCTCGGGGTCTACCGGTTGGCACCAGGAGGGGATGATCCAGAGTCGTTCACCAAACACCATTGGTTGAAACCGGTCCATCCAGACCCTGCTCCAGTCACGATCCTCCAGGACGGAAAGCTCCAGGGTGGCTGCGATGGGAGCCGGGAGTTCCGACTCGAGTTGGAGCTGAAGCCGTTCCGGGTCGAGTGTGTCATCGAAGAGTGCGACCAGATCAACCTGATCCCACAGTGGCGTCTCTCCCGGGCCGGGCTCCAGTAGCGGTTGATCGGCTCCATCCACGTAGCTGACGGAGTGTGCCCCCAGTTCTAGCAGGAGGTCAGAACAGGTCTCAGCGCTCTGTTGTGGGGTGGTGACTCCGATTTGAAGGGAAGGCATACGGAGTGCCGGTCAGAGATCGAGTTTCTTTTCGAGATAATGGATGTTGGTGCCACCCGCCACGAAATTGGCATCACGAATGATGTCGCGATGGAGGTCGATATTGTTGCGAATCCCTTCGATCACCATCTCGTCGAGTGCAGTACGCATCCGGGCAATGGCGGTATCACGGTCTTCACCATAGGTGATCAGTTTGCCGATCATGGAGTCGTAGTGGGGGGGGACGCTATAGCCGGTATAGAGGTGAGAGTCGACTCGAACGCCGATTCCCCCTGGGGCATGATAGGTGGTCACCTTGCCGGGGGAGGGGATGAAGGTTCGGGAATCTTCGGCATTGATTCGGCACTCGATGGCGTGGCCACGGATCCTGATATCCTTTTGGCGGTAGGCGAGCTCCATGCCGGAAGCGATCCGGATCTGTTCCCGGACGATATCGACCCCGGTAATCATCTCGGTTACCGGGTGCTCGACCTGTACCCGGGTATTCATCTCGATAAAGTAGAACTCCCCATTTTCATAAAGAAACTCGAAGGTGCCAGCACCGACATAACCGATCTCTCGGCAGGCCTGGGCACAGCGCTCACCGATTTCGGCCCGTAGTGCCTTAGAGATCCCCGGGGCCGGTGCCTCCTCCACCACCTTCTGGTGGCGGCGCTGCATCGAACAGTCGCGTTCGGCCAGATGAATGGCATTGCCGTGCTGATCCGCCAGCACCTGAATTTCCACATGGCGAGGGTTTTCCAGAAACTTCTCCATGTAGACCATGTCGTTGTTGAAGGCCGAGGCGGCCTCGGTGCGGGTCATGGTGATCGCTTGTAGCAGGGTGGCCTCGCTGTGGACGACACGCATTCCCCGGCCACCGCCACCACCGGCAGCCTTGATGATGACCGGATAGCCGATCTTTCGGCCCAGATTGAGGTTGATGTCGTCATCTTCACCCAGTGGTCCATCGGAGCCGGGAACGGTGGGGACTCCGGCTTCCTTCATCGCCTTGATCGCCTCCACCTTGTCTCCCATCATGCGAATCGTTTCGGCCCGCGGGCCGATGAACTGGAATCCACTCTGCTCCACCCGTTCGGCAAAATCGGCATTCTCCGAGAGGAACCCATAGCCTGGATGGATTCCCATGGCATCAGTCACCTCGGCGGCGCTGATGATGGCCGGGACATTGAGGTAACTCTCCGTCGATGGTGGGGGGCCGATACAGACCGACTCATCGGCCAGTCGAACATGCTTCTGGGTGTGGTCCGCGGTAGAGTGAACGGCAACGGTCTTGATCCCTAACTCCTTGCAGGCGCGCAGAATCCGTAGGGCGATCTCTCCACGGTTGGCAATTACGATCTTGTCGAGCATGGGAACTCTCTATTCGATGACAAAAAGGGGCTGTTCAAACTCCACCGCCTCGGCGTTGTCGACCAGAACCGCCTTGACGACACCCGAGGCATCGGCCTCGATCGGATTGAGGATCTTCATCGCTTCGATGATGCAGAGGGTCTCGCCACTGGCGACGGTATCCCCGATCTCGACAAAGGGTTTGGCTCCGGGGGAGGGGGCACGATAGAAGGTGCCAACCATTGGGGATTTGACCTCATGGCCACTAAAGCTGGGGGGTGGTGCGGGTTCTGTCGTGGCAGGTTCTGTAGTCGGTGCAGCGGCAACTGCTGTTGGCGGTGATGTCAAGACTTGAGGGGAGGGGGCGTTGGTCGCCTGGCCGTAGCGACTGATGCGGACTGACTCCTCGCCTTCCTGAATTTCGATTTCGGCGATACCGGACTCCTCCAGTAGTTCAATCAATTTCTTGATTTTTCGAATATCCATGGCTGTTATCCTTGTGTGCGTAAGAGTTTTCTGGCTGCTGCCTGTAGCGCCAGAGAGTAGCCCAGTGAGCCAAATCCCACGATTACCCCCTGAGCGATGTCGGAGAGATAGGAGTGGTGACGGAATGGCTCTCGGCTGTAGGTGTTGGAGAGGTGAACCTCGATGAAGGGGATGGCGACTCCGAGTAGCGCATCCCGTAATGCCACACTGGTGTGGGTCAAGGCGGCGGGGTTGATGATGATATAGTCGATCCCCTCACTGGCCGCCTGGTGGATGCGATCCAGCAGCAGGTGTTCGGCGTTGCTCTGGAGAGAGCGCAGTTCGTGGCCGAGTGTGGTGGCCTCCTGCTCCAGTCGTTGCAGGATGGTCTCCAGCGTTTCACTGCCATAATGGCCTGGTTCGCGCTTACCCAGTAGGTTGATATTCGGGCCGTTGAGAACCAGAATGGTCGCCATCGTCGGTTAACTTCCTTGATTTTGTTGTAAGGGCCATTCTCGCCCAGAATGAAGCCGTTGTCTATCTCTCCCCCCAAGCGTGGGAGGTAAAGCACCTCTTGTGTGATCTTTCTCTACTCCCTCACCCCAACCCCAACCCTCTCCCAGAGGGAGAGGGGGCGTAGTCGGATGGTCATCATACAAAGTGGCCTCCGATCAATGCGTTATAACTCCCTCTCCCTCTGGGAGAGGGTTGGGGTGAGGGGGGCATCTGAATCCGTTACAGTCCCCCCCTGGATAGTTACCCGCTACTTTCAGTTAACCAAAAGCGTCGACAGTCGCTGTTTCAGCTCCTCTCGCGTCAACTCTCCGCGGTGAGTCGAGACCAACCGGCCGCTACGGTCGAAGATAGCGCTATAGGGGAGGACGAAGCTGCGGTTACCGAGCTGCATCGAGAGCTCCATACCGTTCTCCTCACCCAGCAGGGTTGGATAGTTGATCTCCTGCTCTCGGATATAGCGGGAGACCGCTCGGGGATCATCGATGGCGATGCCAATAAACTGTAATCCCTGTTGCTGATATTCACGCTGTAGTGCCGTGAAGGTCGGTATCTCCCGGCGGCAGGGGGGGCACCAGGTGGCCCAGAAGTTGAGTACTACCACTTTTCCGCGCCACTGGTCGAGTGGTTGAGTGTTACCGTCAATATCCTCAAACGATTGTTGCGGAAGCTGTTGCAGCGCACCGGAGGCGTGGCTGTTGACCAACGACAGCAGACCAAGGAGGAGGATCAGTGCCTGTAGCAGGCGATGGGTAGCGGAGAGGGGGGAGGTGGTCGTCATGAGATCAGATGGGTTGTACCTGTCGCAACCGAACGGTCTTCTCCCGTAGTTTTTGAGCGCGGGTACGTAGCCCCTCGATACGGTCGTTGTAGTCGGGGTCAGAGGGGTTTTGTTCTCGATTCTCTGTGCTTACTGCGGCCGCCTCTTCGGGCTCACTGATTCTCTGTTGGACCTGAGGGGTGGTCGACTCATCATGGTTGGTATGGTCAACGATTGGGTCGGCAGTGGTCGGTGCGGTAGCGGGGTGGGGAGAGCTCTCTTCATCCGACAACGGAGAAGAGGGTTGGGGGTCCATCGGGGGAAGGGTATTGCGACTGTAGCGGGCGTGGAGTTCATCTCGCTCGGCGATGGAGATTGCGGCGTTGAGTGCGGCCAGCAGTGCGATCCCGATGGGTATGGCAAGCGTTGGGTCGAAGCCGTAGTCATAAACGACAATCAGGTAGATTGCCAGAAAGAGAAAAAAGAGGACAAACCTGACCATAATTTGTGGGCTCCGACGATCGCCCGATCGCAGCTACGATCCAGCAGAGTTCGGCGAGTATATGATTATTCTTTAATTTTGTAAAGTGATTGATTTGGGTTTCATGAGTCTCTGTAATGATAACGCACTATCGTGCCGCAGGAGTAGCATTTCAGCAGCCTGCTACTGCCGGTAATCAACTAGAGGCGTCACTGTTCAGCTTCCCCCTGAATAGTTGCCCTAGAGGCTCTTACTGAAACGCCTGACGAACATGGTCGGCAAAGTCTCCTGCAGCCATAAACTCCACCAGTCGGGCCGAGCGGACCTCATTGCCATCACGACCATAGAAGAGTAGTGCCGGAGGGCCATAGAGCCCTAGACTCTTCAGCAGAGCCTGGTCTTCAGGGTCGTTGGCGGTGACATCGGCCCGCAGTAGTCGTGCTGGTGCCAGCGCCTGCTGTACCGCAGGATCGGTAAAGGTGAGGGCCTCGTACTCTTTGCAGGAGATGCACCAGTCGGCGTAAAAATCAAGAAAGACCGGCTGGTTGCGTTGGTGGGCCTCGCGCAAGGCGCTCTCCAGGCCGGCAACCCCCTTGATCGGGCGGAATTGGAGCTGATGCTCCGTGACGGTG
>CAYFOQ010000115.1:1481-7147 GCA_964344735.1 uncultured Piscirickettsiaceae bacterium | reverse complement strand
GGCGGTACATACCGGCCTCGGCAAAGTGAACGATCTCCACCTCCTGGGCCAGCGTCAGCAGTTCCTCCCCAAGATTGAGCAGGGCCAGCTGGCAACCGTCACAGGAGCTGAACTTGTGTACCGCCAGGGTGGGCCGACCACTCATAGTCCGGCCACCTGTAACCACCGCCCGATCTCTCCCCAGTGGAAAACCGGCCCATCCCGACAGACGAAGTAACTGCCGAGCTGACAGTGACCACAACGGCCATTGCCACACTGCATATTGCGCTCCAGACTGAGCCAGATCCGGCTCGGGTCCATCCCCTGTCGTTGTAACCGCTGCGCTGCCGCCACCATCATCCCCTCGGGACCACAGAGCAGCGCCGCCGCCTGCGGCAACGCCAATCCCAAACTCTGCAGATGGTCGGTCACCCGATCGGTATGCCAAGGCCAAGGGGCCGCCCGCTCGTGACTGCAACAGAGCACCACCTCGGTCCGATCCATCCGCTGCCACTGTTCGAACCGCTGTGGAAAGAGCAGATCCTGATGATGACGCACCCCCTCCAGCACCACCAGACGACCATAGTGGTCACGCTCCCGCGCAATTGCGGTGATTGCCGAAACCACCGGGGCACACCCCAGACCACCGGTCACCACCACCAGATCACGGCCCTGCAACTGCGATAACGGCCACCCTCTTCCCAGCGGTCCCCGAATTCCCACTACCGCTCCGGGACGAAGTCGTTGCCGCGCCGTTGTCACCCGACCCACTGCCCGAATGGTGTGTTGCAACCGCCCCCCGATCGCCTCGACGATCGATATCGCCACCTCCCCCAGGCCGTGCACCCCCACCATGTTGAACTGTCCTGGATGAAAATGGTAGTGATCGCGCTGCTCCTGATCCAGTAGCCGCAATCCCAACGAGAAGACCGCCCCCCCTTCGGTCTGATAATCGAGTAGCTCAGCGGCCATCGGTAGATCGGTAGAGTGTGGACTCATGACTCCCCCTCGGGGGTAAGCAGTCGCGCCACCTCTACCGTGAGATCGATCCCCACTGGACACCAGGTGATACAGCGACCACAACCGACACACCCCCCCTCACCAAACTGCTGCCACCATCCGCTGAGTTTGTGCGTCAGCCACTGGCGGTACCGCTCACGAACCCCATTGCGAACCGCCACACCATGGAGCTGACTATGCGCTGTACTGAAACAGGAGTCCCACAGCCGCTGCTGTATCGCCTGCTGCGGATCGAGCTGCGCCTCTGGCTGCTGACGGTGGCAGAAACAGCTGGGACAGGATGCAGTACAGTTCCCACAGCCGAGGCAGCGCTCGGCAATCTGTTGCCATACCGGAGCGTCGGGAAGATCCCCCAGGGAGCGACACTGCTGTGCCGATGGTAATCTCCGCTGCTGTTGAGCCGCTGACTGCTGTAGTTGTAACGCCACCCGTTGTCGTTGCGCTGCGGTGACCGGGGCAAGCGGTAGGGGCTGCAACAATTGCTCTCCCCGCGCAGTGCCAGCGGTAATCAGAAACCCCTCGTCCAGTTCATCGAGACGGAGATCATACCCGTCACTCGGGGCCGGACCAGTGGCAGTGGAGTGGCAGAAGCAGTCGGCTGCCGGATGGTTACAGCTCACGACCACCAACAGGCGTCCGGCGTTACGCTCAGCGTACCAGGGATCCTCTGCACCGGGCCGGAGAAAGTGTCGATCCAACCGTCTGATCGCTGCCAGATCACAACTGCGAATACCAAAAAGTGCCAACGGTGGACCATCGGCAGCCACCCGTTCGAACCGCACCACCCCCGATTGCTGTCGTTCAGAGCGCCATAGCCGCTGCTGTGATGGAAAGAGCCACCCCTTTACCCCGGTCCCGTTACTCCAGTCGAAGTAGTGGTCAACCTGCTCCGTGGGCGATCGACGACTACGATAGTGGCCCGGTTGCTGCTGATCGATGATACCAAAGGGCAGATCTTCAACCGCTGAGATCTCACGATAGTGGACCACGCCCGACTCCAAAGTCGGTCCCACCAGACGGTAGCCAGCCGTCACCATCGACTCTAGCAGTATCTCCAGTCCTGCCGTCGACAGCATTGCGTCTGGTCGCCTCTGAGCCATCCTACCCCCACGCTCCGGCGGCGCACCCCTACGACCTCCCTACAGAGTGGGCCGCTAAAACACCTCGATGTCGAGTCCAGCCAGGTCATCCTCATTGAGCGTTGCCGACGCTCCGGAATCAATGGCCTCTCCACCTGAGGATAGGTCGTGGTTTTCAAGTTGTCGACTGATCCGCTCCGGATCGAGCTGAAACCGACCAATCTCGGCCACCAGCGCAGAGGTGGCGGTGGAGATCTCGCTGCTTGCCGCTGCCACCTGCTGTACCAGTGTGTGGTTACTCTGATTGGCCTGCTTGAGCTGTTCCAGATCAAGGTTGATCTGCTCCACCTCCCCCAGTAGCTGGGCCCCATTGGTCGAGATCTGCTCCACCGCACCACTCACCTCGGTGACCCCGACCGCCATCTTGCTGAACACCTCACCGGTCTGCTCGACCAGATCACGACCGCTACCGATCTGCTCGACACTGTTGCCGATCAACTGCTTGATCTCTCCGGCGGCAGTAGCGGAACGTTGTGCCAAGGTACGGACCTCGTTGGCGACCACGGCAAAACCACGACCGTGCTCACCCGCCCGCGCCGCCTCGACTGCGGCATTGAGTGCCAACAGATTGGTCTGAAAGGCGATGGAGTCGATCAGCGTGACGATATCGGCCACCTGACGACTGGAGTCGGCGATCTGCCGCATCGACTCCACCGCCTGGGTCATCACCCGCTCTCCCTCCTCGGCATCAGCGCGCAATCGCTGCGAGGTGTGATGGGTCTGGTCGGCCCGAAGGCTGGCCTGTCGAAACTCCTCGGCGATGGTCGCCACCGTGGTGGCGACCCGGGCACTGCTATCGCGCTGCTGATCGATGCTGGTGGCGACCTGACGATTGGAGTCGACAATCCGCTGGGCACTCCGTTCGATCTCCTCCGCTCCTCGCCGAACCTGCAGCAAAACCTCATTCAAGCCATCCAGCATACCATTCAAAGATATCTGTATCCCTTTGTATTTACCGGCATACTCTCCATTCATCATCTCACTGAGATCGCCCTGCTCGATCCGCGGCAGAACCCGTAACAGCTCCAGAATCGGTGCTCGCACCGTACTGACGATCTGGTTGATACTGTTACCCATATAGCGCATGAAGCCGTTGAACTCCTCTACACTCAGCTCCTGCTCGAGATAACCGTAGAGGATATCGGCGATAACATCCTCCATCTTGCGTTCCATACTGCGCTGGCGACTATAATCTTCCCAGGTGAGCACCAACTGGCCCAGGGTCGCGGCCCGCTTCTGATCGATCTGATCGGCCGCCACCATCACCGTACGACTCCCGACATAGACCGGCTCACGCTCGCCCGGAGTCAACCGCTCGAAATCGATCAGTTCATGAAACAGCAGCGTGTTGAGAGGGTCGTCCGGAGAAAACTCCGGGAAACGTTCTCGAATATCGGTCTCCGCCTCGATCCCATCCACCAGCACACCCAGGCGGCGACGTTGCCGCAAGCAGAGCAAGAGCAATCCTCCTGCCACCGGCAGGAGCAATATCAACGACAGTTCGACCATCTCCTCCTCACGACCAGACCCCTCCCCGCTGGTGCAGGTAACTCAACGCATAAACTGGCTGGCAAACTTCCGGTTCAATTTCCAGCTCTTGATATTACCCTTTACAACCTCAGTAATCTCTGAATTTTCAAAAGGTTTTCTTAACATGGTAAAGTTTCCCCGGAGAATCCCCTCGGCCATCTCCAAACTATAATCGGAGTAGGCGGTTACGATCACCAGGAAGAGTTCCCGATCGATCTCCTGGATCTGTCGGGCCGCCTCGATACCATCAATCCCCGGGGGCATCCGTACATCCATCAGCACCACCGCAAAAGGGTCATCGGCAGCGATACTCTGACGAACCACGTCGACCGCCTCTTCTCCCTGTTCTACGGTGACCAGTTCGATCGCAAGATCGTCACTATCGGCTGCAGCGGGCGCCCCCCCCCCGCTCTGCTGTAACAGCTGCTGTAGTGTCGAGTCACTATTCCGGGAGGGATTCAGGAGGGTCCGGTAGGCCTTGAGAATGACCGGATCGTCATCGGCCGCCAACACCCGATAGCGTTCATCTCTACTCATCGACTACAGCCCCTCCTCGGCGGTATAGGCCGAATCCAGCCGGTACTCCGGGGTCCCCTCCCCATTCCCCCCGCTCTTCGCGGTGAGTGAATCCAATAGCTTCGAGGTTGCTGCCGCGCCGGGTAGTGCCCGCTTCATCAAGGCATGAATGAGACGACCATCGTCCATCAACAGGATACGAATGGCCATGCCCCCTCCTGAAAACATCCCAAATTAGGGGGAGAGTAACACAGATCGGTCAAAAGAAATCAACATCTCCGGCATCGAGACCACTCTGCTGAACCGAATCCTTATCCTCGGAGTGAGCACTCTGCTCACGCTCCACCAGCTGCCGCAACTGTCCCACCTGAAACTCCACCTGACCGGCATCCAGCCCTGGAACCTGCACCTCCTGCATCAACCGCGCAACCGCCTCACCAACCTTCTCGATAGAGCCGATCTGCCCTTCGATCTGCCCATGAAGCTGCATAATCAGATCGTCCACCTGCATCGCCACCTGGGTCTTGTTAACGCTGGTGGCCAACTCCTCGCTGTAGTGACCCGCCTTATCGAGCGACTCGGTGATCTTGACATTGACCCATCCCATGGCATCGAGGGTACGTTTCACCTGCATGACGATGGAGAGATCGTGAGAGTCCATTGAGGTCTCGACACTCCGTCGAACTTCATTGATCTGCTGCTGGGTGGCGTTGACCTTCTCCACGATCTGACGATTGAGCGCCAGCGAGTCGTTGGAGAGTTTACGGACCTCGTTGGCCACCACCGAGAAACCACGACCGTGATCCCCGGCCCGGGCCGCCTCGATCGCAGCATTGAGGGCCAGCAGGTTGGTGGCATCAGCAATATCGGTAATGCCATCGAGCAGCTCGAAGACCGAGGTGAGCGAGTTGATCATGTCATCGATGTCGTGCAGCGTACGAACACTCTGGGTACTGAGCTCGACGAACTGATCGCTGATCTGGCGCAGCATCTGTGCCGACTCATCGACAAAGTGGTTCATCGAATTCATCGACTCCCCGCTCGATTTGCTGTCGAGTGCCCAGTGAATCAGCTTGATCAGCTCCCCCGACATCATCTTCATCTTGTCGAACTCGTCGTGGATGGTGAGCATCGCCTCACTCTTGAGCTGTTCCACCTGCTCGATCTTACCGTAGGCGAGATGAGACATCCGGGTGAGTAGATCGCCACTCTCACTCACGACAGGCAGCAGTAGCGGCAGCAGTGGCGAGGGGGGGGCCGGTTCGGGTTCGGAGGCGGTGTCGAAGGTCTCTGGTTCGAACTCCAGTGGATCCAGTTCGGGTGGCTCGAAATCTACCGCTACGGGCGCGGAAGCACGCTCTACCGTGGCAGCCTCGGCACCACGTCCTGCCAGAGTGGCACCGCCCCAGAACAGTAGAGAGAGCAACAGGAACGATACCTCGGCCACGGTCGAGATTGCAGTCGCCACCAACAGCAGAGCAA
>CAYFOQ010000115.1:0-1459 GCA_964344735.1 uncultured Piscirickettsiaceae bacterium | reverse complement strand
TCGCCGCCAATGCCAGTTTACGGTAGTCGATTCTCTCCAGCCACACGCTCATTACCCTTTTCCCTGATCCGGTCGCCATCCCCACGGGCAGCTCCCGTCAGGTTACGGCTATTTGAAATACCCCAAAGAGGCCGGGTCACCGCTTTTTGACGCCCCCTCTTCTTGTGACTGTTGCAGCAAGAAGTATGCCATTTTGATGGTTCGCCCCCGATCAGAGAACTCCACCCAACTGGTCAGACGGGTGATGATCGAGATCCCTCGGCCATGTGCCTCCCCCCCACGCTGTCGCTGCTGTTCGCAGCGGCGTTGCCACTCCTGGTAGTCGAACCCCCTCCCGCTATCACTCACCACCAGCAGTAACAGCTCCTGATCTCCATTGTGGCGGCAGTGACACTCCAGTCGAATCCGCCCCTCTTGCAGCCCTTCCAGCCGCCTCGCCCGTTCCAGATAGTACTGTTCAAAACCGGCGGCACTCCTTTTCAGCGTGGAATCGAGCCGTAACAGGCCGTGTTCGAGGGCGTTGGACCAACACTCGTTGAGCACCATATAGAGCTCACGGGAGATATTCTCATGCCACGGGGCATAGTGGCGCAACCGCCCCAGCAGTTGCTGGATAAAGCCCGCTACCGGCTCCTCCTCCTGGCGCAACCCCTCGGCCTCGAACTCCAGCACCAACCGCCAGACCAATTGCTCTTTCCCCATATTTCGAGCGGGGGATAACACTCCGGAGGGCAGGCGATCGAGTGACGACTGCTCCTCCGGTAGCAGTGCCAGCTCTAGCATGGTAATATCATCCTGCTGGCCAACATCAGCGGTAAAGTGATCGATGAAACGTCCCAGATAACGAGGGGCATCGAGCTGATCCAGCTTGGCATCGAAACCGGCAATGGTCCCGATCATCTCCTCCAGCCGCTGCTGCTCCACCCGCTCACCGCTGCTACTCTCGGCCTCGATGATGCCGTCGGTATAGAGGTAGAAGTGGTCACCCTGCTGAGGATAGAGGGTGTGAGGCTGCAGCTTCAACTGCCCACTGGAGACCACCCCCAGCGGCAGGTGAGCGGAGCGAATACGATGAATGATCGCCCCCTTGCTCGGGTTAGCCACCAGAACCGGTGGCAGGCCACAGTTCCAGATCTTCACTCGATCCCGACCATGGCGTTCCAGCGAGAGGAAGGTGGCGGCACAGAAGAGTCCGGTCGGCAACTTTTGAAAGAGCCGCTCGTTAACCTCCTCGACAATCTCACCCATCGGTGCCCCACTGCGGGCCAACTGATGAAAGATCTCGGTGACCAGAATCGAGCCGAGGGCTGCGGTAATGCCGTGGCCGGTAAAATCCCCCAGCATGATTCGCAGTCCATTATCCGGGGAGCGCTCCACCAGCAGTACATCTCCACTGAGGAGTACACTGGGGTGTTGACGCCGGAGGAAAAGCGCTGCTATTCGCCGCAGGCCTGTAGCA
>CAYFOQ010000114.1:0-7194 GCA_964344735.1 uncultured Piscirickettsiaceae bacterium | reverse complement strand
GAAAATTACTATGCCGGAATCATTTCGTGAAGAACGGGCTGGTTTGACCGGTTACATTGTAGGTGTGGTTGGCGAGGGCGAAGTCGGTTCCCACCAGTACCTCTCCCTGCTGTGACAGGATCTGGATACGCAATGCGCCACTGGCATTTTTCATCTTGTCGGTCAGCTGTTCGACCCGTTTCCAGACCTCACTCTTATCCTTTTTGTCGGTATTACTCTTGATCATCTCCGTCGACAGGGTGTCGGTCAGAACGTTACCGAGCTGGCGAGAGATATTGATCTGCTGCTGCAGGGTACTCTTCTGTTCATGCTGAATCAGTAGGTAGGCGGTACTGCCGAAGACCACGATGAAGGTGAGCAGGACCCAGAGAATGATCCGGGTGAGCAGGCGTTGGCGCCAGTGGATCGGACGCTCATAGTGGTTGAGAGCGAAGCGCAGCGTCATGGCGACCTTATTCCGTAACCGGTGGTGGAAAACGCCACCGGGGTTGCCGTCCATGAGGTGGTTGGATGGTGGGGGTAAACATTGTAACCGGATGATACTCGGCCACTCCGCTGGGTGTAAATAGAAGGTTTGTTGTAGTGGCAGGGGAGTGTTTTCCGACAATTTTTAACGATATGGGGGTGCTCGACGGTTCATCCCACAGTATCCTATTGCCCGGAATCAGTCCAACGGATAAGGAGCGAAGATGAGTAACGAGATGCCCACGATCGAGAACTGGATCAACGGAGAACGGCGACAGGCTGCTGGTGGTGACTGGCTGGAGAAGATCAATCCCCACAGTGGGGTAGTGATGAGTCGAGTCACCAACTCCGGCAAGGAGGATGCGCTAGAGGCGATCGCCGTGGCGGAAACAGCTTTTGCCGAGTGGTCGGGGTTGACCCCGGTGCGACGAGGACAGATCCTGGCCGATATCGTGACACAGCTGAAACAGCAGTCACAGGCGATCGCCGACTGCATTGCCGAGGAGACTGGCAAACCACCACAGGACGCGATGGGAGAGACCGGAGGGGCGATTCTGCAGGCGGAGTACTTCGCTGGAGAGGGGATGCGCCTTTATGGGCGTTCGCTTACATCCGGAATGCCGGGAAAATATAGCCATACCGTGCGTCAGCCCCGAGGGGTGGCGGCACTAATCGTTCCGGCCAACACCCCGATCGCCAATATTGCCTGGAAGGTTTTTCCTGCTCTCATTTGTGGCAATACCGTAGTCCTCAAGGCCTCTGAGGACAGCCCCGCCATCGCTCTACTCTTTGCTGAGCTTTGTCAGCAAGCTGGCTTGCCGGATGGGGTGCTCAATGTGATTCAGGGGAGTGGGGCGGTTGCCGGTGCCACATTGGTAGAGGACTCTCGCGTGGCGGTGATCAGTTTTACCGGTTCCACTGGAGTAGGGCGTTGGATCGCCGAGACAGCTGGTCGACGGTTGGCTCGGGTCTCTCTGGAGTTGGGAGGGAAGAACCCCTTCGTGGTCTGTGATGATGCCGATATCGATCAGGCCGTTCACTGGGCAGCACTGTCGGCCTTCAGTAACGCCGGTCAGCGCTGTGCCGCAGGCAGTCGTATCATTCTTTTTCGTTCCATCTACCAGGCGTTTACCGAAAAATTGGTGGAGCGGGCCAATGCCCTGCGTCTCGGTGTTTCGGCCGAGAGTGATCTCGGTCCGGTGGTCAATCGACGTCAGCAGGAGATGATCCTGGCGGCGATCGAGCAGGCCAAAAGTGACGGTGGAACGGTTCTTTGTGGTGGCAAGGCCCCACAGAACCCGGAGCTGTCTCCAGGCTGTTACATTGAACCGACCATCATCGAGGGTCTGGCCACCTCAGCTGAACTCTCCTGCAAAGAGGTGTTCGGACCGGTTGTTACCCTTCATCCGGTCGATACTCTGGAAGAGGCGCTGGAGGTGGCCAACTTTACCGAGTATGGGCTTACCGCGGCGATTCATACCCGTAGCGTTGATCGAGCGATGTGGTTCTCTCAACGGGTCCATGCCGGGGTGGCCAACATCAACCTCGGTACCTACGGCAGTGAGCCCCACATGCCCTTTGGCGGATTCGGTGCCTCTGGCAATGGGACTCGTGAGCCGGGAGTGGAGGCACTCGATGTCTACTCCGAACTGAAAAATATCGCCTTCTATACTCGTGAGACGATGATTTAGGAAATGGTCGGTTACACCGGTAACTCACTTTTTTTGTTCTGAACGGACCAATTTCAGCGGTGACCTGAATCCGTTACAGGTACTGGTGAATCGCTGTCGTTGCGGTACAATGAAGCCCATGATTGAGAACCCAGTCCGTGCCGTTGCCCTGATCCCCGCTCGTTCCGGTTCAAAGCGGATTCCCGACAAGAATATCCGGCTGCTCGATGGCCATCCAATGATTGCCTATTCGATTCGATCGGCCATCGATAGCGGGGTTTTCGAGCGGGTGATCTGTGCCACCGATAGTGAACAGTACGCCGAGATCGCGCGCTACTACGGTGCAGAAGTGCCGTTTCTGCGGCCGGCAACCATCTCTGGAGACAAGTCGCCCGATATCGAGTGGGTGCGCTGGATGCTCGACCACTTGGCCCAACAGGGAGATCGTTACGAAATCTTCAGTATCCTCCGTCCCACCAGCCCATTTCGTCAGGCGGAGACGATTCGTCGGGCGTGGCAGCGGTTTATCGCTGCAGAGGGGGTCGACTCTCTGCGGGCAGTGGAGAAGTGTGGGCAGCACCCCGGCAAGATGTGGACGATTCATGGAGACCGGATGTTGCCGCTGATGCCACTCACCCTTGATGGTACCCCCTGGCACAGCAGTCAGTATGCGGCACTTCCGGAGATTTATGTGCAGAATGCCAGTCTGGAGATTGCCTGGAGTCGGGTAGTGCTGGAGGGGGAGACCATTGCCGGGAGTACGGTGCTACCGTTTGTCTCCGAGGGGCATGAGGGGGTGGATCTCAATGAGGAGTTTGATTGGTGGCGAGTGGAGCGACTGCTCGCTGAAGGGAGCGCGGCATTGCCGAAGATCGATCGTGAGCCGTGGGGCTCAGAGTGACAGGGAGCAGAGACGATGGGTGAACAGATTACATATAGCCTTTCCGAGGCGGTAGAGGCGACGACGGCGGGGACCCGACTCTCCCATTTCGACAAAGAGGCATTCGATGCTGTGGTTGCGAGTGAGGCCGGTGACCCCATTGCCCGGGTCAAGCTCTTTTCGTTGTTGGCGCGCTACAACACCCTTTACATGGTGGCGCGGGCCGGTTCCGGTCACCTCGGTAGCAGCTTTTCCAGTATGGATCTGGTCTCCTGGCTTCACCTGCGGGTGTTAGGGGACGGGGATCGCTACTACTCCTCCAAGGGCCACGACAGCCCCGGGCTTTACACCGTACAGACCGCGCTAGGAATCCTTCCCTACGATAACCTCCACAAGCTGCGTCGTATCGACGGCCTGCCCGGCCACCCCGACATCACCACTAGGGGTGCCTGGACCAACACCGGAGCCCTGGGGATGGGGATCTCCAAGGCCAAGGGATTTGTCTTTGCTGATCGCCTGGCTGGACGCAAGGGACGAGTCTTTGTGATGACCGGGGATGGCGAGTTGCAGGAGGGGCAGGTTTGGGAATCGTTGATCTCTGCGGCCAATGACAAGATGGGGGAGATCACCGTCATTGTCGATCATAACAAGGTACAGTCCGACACTTACGTGGCCGATGTCAGTGATCTGGGGGACCTCGATGCCAAGTTTGCCGCTTTTGGGTGGGAGGTCCGGCGGTGTGATGGCCACGACTATGATGCATTCACTGCCATTTTGGCAGAGTTTGAGACGATCAGTGATCGTCCCAAGATTCTGATCGCTGACACCATTAAGGGTTCAGGTGTCTCCTTTATGGAGCATACTGCCATGGCGGCGGATCAGGAGTACTATACCTACCACAGTGGTGCCGCCTCACCCGAGGAGTACCAGCGCGCTACCACCGAACTGTTGCAGCGGATCGATGCCGCCGCCACCGCACTGGGGATTACCCTGCCCCCTCCCGATACGGTCGAAGTGGAACCACTCAGTGCGCCACCCAATCCGCAGAAGATGGTGCCGGCCTATACCGAAACCCTGCTGGAGTTGGCGGCGGGGCGTGATGATCTCATTGCGCTCGATGCCGACCTGGTGCTCGACACCGGTTTGATCCCCTTCAAGGAGAAGTACCCCGAGCGCTTTGTCGAGTGTGGTATCGCGGAGCAGGATATGGTCTCTCGTGCCGGTACCATGGCACTATCCGGGTTGTTGCCGATCGTCCACTCCTTTGCCTGTTTCCTGACTCCACGTCCCAATGAACAGATCTATAACGCCAGTACCGAGCGCAGCAAGGTGATCTACGTCGGTACGCTGGCAGGCGTGATTCCCGGTGGACCGGGACACTCTCACCAGGCCGTTCGGGATATCGCTGCCCTTTCCGGCATTCCGGGGCTAGTGATGCTGGAGCCGGCCACCCCGGCCGAGGTGGGGGCAGTAGTGCGCTGGGCGGTCAACGAGTCTGATAGCAGTAGCTATATCCGTCTGGTCTCGATCCCCTGTGAGTATCGTGAGGAGTTGCAGGGGGAACACCCGCTGGTCTATGGTCAGGGACGGATTGTCCGGGAGGGGAGTGATATCGCGGTAGTTGCCTATGGTCCGGTGATGCTGGTCGAGGTGCTGAAGATGGCCGACTTGCTGGCAGAACAGGGGCGTTCGGTGCGAGTGATCAACTTGCCTTGGCTCAACCGTTTTGATAGCGATTGGTTGGCTGGGGCGGTGGAGGGGGTCTCCACGCTGGTGACCGTCGACAACCACTATGTCGAGGGGGGACAGGGAGAGCAAGTACGTTCCGCACTTTGTGGCCGATTGTCGGGGGTTCGCGTGCTCTCCTTCGGAGTAGAGGAGATTCCGGCCTGTGGGCGGAATGACGAGGTACTGGGGCATCACGGTCTCGATGCTGCATCGATGGCCGCACGGATCACCGGTGCGTAGTTACGTTTGAATATTTGATAGAGAGCAGGGATCAAGGCATGTTCAAGAAAGACGAGATCAAAAATAACCCGTTTATCATTGCTGAGGTGGGTCAGAATCATCAGGGAGATCTGGAGCTGGCAAGAGAGTACGTCAAGATTTTTGCCGCGATGGGGGCAGATGCGGTTAAGTTTCAGACCCGTAATAACCACTACCTGTTCTCCGAAGGGGCCTATCACAACCACTACGACAGTGAGAATGCCTTTGCGGAGACTTATGGCGCTCATCGGGAGAAGTTGGAGCTCAAGGTGGAGGATCTGCCGGTGTTGAAGGAGGAGTGTGAGCGTTACGGGGTCAAATTTATCTCCACACCATTCGATGAGCCTAGTCTCGAGGTGTTGACCGATCTTGGCGTCGATGCCTTCAAGGTCGCCTCGTTCGATCTCGGTAATCTTCCCTTTCTCAAGAAGATTGGAGAGAAAGGGATTCCGGTGATCATGAGTATCGGCGGAGGCAAGATCGATCAGATCCGTTCCAGCGTTGAAATCCTCTCCGAGTATATCGATGACCTCTCGATACTCCACTGTGTCTCTGAGTATCCCTGTGAGTACACCAAACTGGGGCTGGATAACATCGAAACCTTGATGACAGAGTTTCCCGACTACTGTATTGGTCTTTCGGATCACTTCAACGGTATTCTCTCCGGGCCGATCGCCTATATGAAAGGGGCGCGAATCTTTGAGAAGCACGTCACCATGAACCGCTCCTGGAAGGGAACCGATCACGTCTTTGCGCTCGAACCCGATGGCTTTCGTAAATTTGCCCGTGATATTCGTCGGGTCCCCTATATGATGTCTCCCAAGCGTCAGGAGGACCTCGGCAGCGAATATGTGTTCAAGAAGCTGGGCAAGTCGATTATCGCCTTGCACGATATCGAACATGGGGCCGAGATCACCATCGATGACCTCTCTGGACGAATCTTCCAGGAGATCTTCATTCCGGTTCGGGAGTCTAATCGGGTGATCGGTCGCAAGACCAGCCGTAAGATCTTCTCCGGTGAAGTGATCGAGGAGGATATGCTGGAGTAGTCCTCGGTTATCTGGAGCGGTAATTCCTGCGTACAATAAAAAATCCCCTGCCGGGCTAGTCGGCAGGGGATTCTCTCTTACTGGATCTGGGCCAGCGTCTTATTGGCGACCTTGGCCGGTAGTGGGATGTAACCATCCTTGACGACGGTCTGTTGGCCGGTCTTGGAGAGTACCAGCTTGATGAACTCGCGTACCATCGGGTCGAGGGGCTTGTTGGGGGCCTTGTTGACGTAGACGTAGAGGGAGAGTGGATAACTGCCGTTGAGGGCATTCTCGCTGGTGGCGGCAATGAAGGGGGCGCCGGGTCTCTTGGTCAGTGGAACCGCCTTGACACCCGAGGTTTTATAGCCAATGCCGGAGTAGCCGATGCCGTTGATCGAGGCACTGACCGACTGTACCACCGAGGCTGATCCGGGCTGCTCATTGACATTGTTTTTGTAGTCCCCCTTACAGGTGGCCTTCTTTTTGAAATAGCCGTAGGTGCCGGAGACCGAGTTGCGACCATAGAGCTGGATCGGACGACTGGACCACTCCCCATCGAGACCGACCTGCCCCCAGGTGGTGATATCCTCGTTGTGGCCGCACTTGCGGGTGGAGGAGAAGATGGCGTCGACCTGTGGAATCGAAAGTCCCTCGATCGGATTGTCCTTGTGGGCATAGACCGCGAGGGCATCGATGGCTACAGGAATGGCGGTCGCCTTGTAGCCGTGTCTTTTTTCAAAGGCGTCAGACTCCTTGTGCTTCATCTTGCGACTCATCGGGCCAACATTGGAGGTCCCCTCGGTAAGCGCTGGAGGGGCTGTGGAGGAACCTGCGGCCTGAATCTGGATGTTGACGTTGGGGTAGGCACGCTTGAAGTCTTCAGCCCAGAGCGTCATCAGATTGGCCAGGGTATCGGAGCCGACACTGGAGAGGTTGCCAGAGATTCCACTCACCTTGTTGTAGTCGACAAGGTTCGGGTCGACCATGGCGTCGGCATGGGTGGTACCCGGCAGGGCGGCTGCAGCGCTGAGAGCCGCGGCGGTTACGAGTTGGATTGCTTTCATTCGAGAGTTCCTTATCTGTATGTGGTCGTTACGTTATCCATCGTTGCAAACGTTTTGGCACTCTTGAATGGCAACCGTCTGCGGCCAGGGAAGGCCGC
>CAYFOQ010000113.1:0-7476 GCA_964344735.1 uncultured Piscirickettsiaceae bacterium | reverse complement strand
GTCGTGGAACAGCATTACGGAGTTGGGTGTTCTTCGTGGCTATAGTACGATTGCGATGGCGGCAGGTTCAGGAAGGCGAGTATATGGTTATGATCTTTTTGAAGAGTATCCATACAATCGTTCAGCAATGACCGAAACATTGGCCAATATATCGAGGTTTCCGGAAAAGGTCGATGTCGAACTATGCCGGCGTAATTTGGTCGATGAGGGGGAGGTCTGGCTTCCAGAGCGTTCTGATTTGGTGAGTGTAGACCTTTCGAACTGTGGGGCCATCTATCGTTCCGTTCTCGGTCAGGTCAGCGTTGGGGGGTGGAATGATCGGGTGTTATTGTTGGAGGGGGGAAGTGAGGAGAGGGACGGCGTGGATTGGATGGAGGCGTACCAGAGGGACTCTGTCCGGGATTATCTCGATAATGAATTTCTCCCTGGAACGGGTGGGGCTCGTGTCGTTGTAATAGGCGATTATCCGAGTGTTACGGTGGTAGGGAAAGATCTCTCTTTTTTGAGTGTGTAAAGAGGGTTACTGGCAGGTTAGGTGTGTGCTTGAAGTGTGAAAGAGAACAGATTGATGAAGCTGGCATTTTTTACAAATCCATGGGGAAGTGGGGAAATTCGTGGGCGTCAGATTGCTGAGCGTCTGGGGAGTCGGGTCGATCCCGAAGTCATGGCTGATGATGAGTTTGGGATATATATTAAAGATATCCCAAGAGATTTTCGTGACCAACTGAATGCAGGCAAGGCCATATATGTAGATATCGTGGATGGTTACGGACTTATTCCATACCTCAGGCATATCCCGGAAATCAAAGTCATTGTGCTCAGCTCTGTCGGGATGGCCTATCTCAGTGGAATTCTACGCAATGAACTGATTTTTATCCCGGAGCACCACTGTAATTTTGACAACAGAGTGCGCGAGGATCGACCGGTCAGACGAGTCGGCTACGTGGGCTATCCCGAGAGTCTGCATCTGGATCTGGAGCAGCTGTTTCACGGACTTGCAGAGAGAGGGTTAGAACTCGTGGTCAAGACTGAGTTCAGTTGCAGAGAGGAGATCGTCGAGTTCTACCAGCAGGTCGACCTCCAGATTACCTTTCGTAGACACAAGGGGGAGGCTACAACAGGTAATTTGAGGCAGATTGGTGAGAGTACCCTTCTTGCCGAAAGTACCCTTACGGGGCCCCTCAAATTGATCAATGCGGGCTCCTTCGGGATTCCTACCGTCGGTTTTCCTGAGTACACTTATGTGGATGAGTTTGATGACTGTTTTGTCCCCGTCTTTAATGTGAGCGACATGGTGGATGCTTGTCATCGGCTCGCGATCGATGAAGTTGCTTACAGAAGATGGTCTGAGAGAGCATTGGAAAGATCCAGTTATTATCACATCGATCAGATTTTGCCGTTGTATCAGCGGTTGGCATCATGAAAGTGAAAGGCACCTCTGAAGGTGATGGAGAGTAGGGTGGACGATATCGTTCTGTTTAAAGTGCATATGCCGAAGTCAGTGGATCAACCTCTGCTGGAAGTGCTGCATAGTGGATTTGTCGGTCAGGGACCCAAGGTTGATGAGTTTGAAAGGCAGCTAAGTGAGTACCTCGGAAACCGCTACTGTTTGACGTTGAACTCTGGTACTTCAGGGTTGCAATTGGCTTTACGGTTGGCTGGTGTGGGGGCAGGGGATGAGGTGATCACCACAGCCATGACTTGTACTGCCACGAATATGCCGATCCTGGCAGCTGGGGCCAGGATTGTTTGGGCCGATGTGGATCCGGTAACTGGTCTGATTGATCCGGAAGATATTGAGAGGAAGATTACCCCGAAAACAAGGGCCATTATTATGGTCCACTACGGTGGGATGCCGTGTGATCTTGAGCGAATTAACCAGATTGCCAAACAATATTCGTTGAAGACCATCGAGGATGCGGCGCACGCACTAGGCGCGGAGTATCAGGGGGAGAAGATTGGCAACCACTCGGATTTCGTGGTTTTTTCGTTTCAGGCGATCAAGCATATCTCTACGGTGGATGGTGGATTGTTGGTCTGTAGGGATGAGGAGGATTACCGTAGAGGTAAGTTGTTGCGGTGGTATGGGATCGACCGTGAGCAGAGTCGAAAGGATTACCGCTGCGAAGAGGATATTCGGGAATATGGCTACAAGTTCCATATGAATGATATTGCAGCAACCATCGGGATTGAACAGCTGAAGTACCTTGATGGGATCGTAACTCGACACATTGAAAACCAGTATTTCTACGACGAAGCGTTGTCGAGGATTGATGGGGTGAGGCTGGTTCCAAAACAGGGCCCACTTAAATCCTCCTCCTGGCTCTATACGTTGCATGTCGAAAGGCGTGATCATTTCATCGAGTGGATGAGAGAAGAAGGTGTGATGGTTTCGTGTGTTCACGCGCGGAATGATAGACACACCGCCTTTGCTGACAGCGTAGCAGAGCTTCCTCAGTTGGACCGTTTCTGTGCTACTCAAATCTCTATTCCGGTTGGGTGGTGGATTACGGATAGGGATCGATCTTATATTGCGGATAAGATCCGTGAATTTGTGAGGATTCAACGGTAACAGCTTGATAAAAAAGACCCTCGATCTTTTATCTTTTACGGCCATCGAGCCGCCGAATGAGTTCATCCATCAGATGGTCGGTAAACTTGCCAACATCGCTTAATGGGGAGGCGAGTAGTGTCTGGCGGATTTCATGGCGACGTTGACGCCACTCATCGATCGTTTCGGTTATCTCCAGCACCTTGTCGACATACTGCTGGTGGGATTGGGTAACCCATTGCGGAAACCCAGCGCTGGAGAGGATAGAGATACCGTGACGGCTGGAGAAGAGCTTTCCGGATACGGTGATGACTGGAACCCCCATCAAAAGTGCCTCTAGGGTCGTTAGACACCCGGAATAGGGGATGGTGTCTAGGTGGATGTCGATATCGTTATAGGCTTGCAGATGGGCATATTGTGAGGTTCCCCCTCTGAATTCCAGTTGTTGTTCATGGATTCCATAGTGGGAAAAGAGCTTCAGGATACGCTGACAGACAGCGGGGTCGGAGGCATTCTTGCCTTTGATGATCAGTCGAGAGTTCTTTACCTGTTTTAGTAGGGAACTCCAGCTCTCTACGAGTTGGGGGCTCAATTTGTCGAGTCGATTAAAAGAGCCGAATACGATGGGTTGATGTGTGCGAATGATCGGATCCGGGATTTCGGCGCGGGGGCGGAAGGTCATGTAGCAGTCTGGCATCATGAGCACCTCCTCTGAGTAGTAGGGGTGGAGGTGCTGCGGTGTTTCCCATTGGTCGCCGATCAGGATATCCATGTTGGGACAGTGAGTACTGGAGATGATGCCTCCAACCCACTTGATCTGTAGCGGGGCTACCCGGGCGGCAGTGATGGGAAGTCGGGCGCCATTGCTATGACCACACAGGTCAAAGTAGAGGTCTAACCGGTCATTACGAACTCTTTCAAGTAGTGCTTGGTTGCTGAGTGGGCGTATGTCGAGATACTGGGTGGCATGAGACTTAAACTGGCTGTTGATGGCATCAAAGGTGTTGGTAGAGGCGTAGAGGTAGATCTCATGGCCTCGTTCAAACAGCTCCTGGATGACCGGTAGTCCCATGTACCCGACCGGGTGGGCGTGGAACCCTTCGGAGAGAAAACCGATCCTCAATCTGGGGCCATACGCTTCTCTTCGATGGATAGGGGGTTGCTGTTCTACATAGGGTTGAAGGAAATGTTTGGCATATCGTTGGCACAGTGAGACCACCTGTTCAATGTTCTCTTCAGGGTGGTTGTGCATATTGAAGATGTAGTTCTCCAATAGCTGTTTGGAGTGGGTTTGAGTCCATCCGTTCTCGTAGTGTTGAGCCATACGATCGAAGTCGAAGCGCCACAGGTCGACGAGTGCCAGGCCGGCATGGTTTGATGCCTCTGTGGCGCAGTATTCGATTCCCCGCTCATAGTAGTGGAGTGCCTGTTCCAGATTGGCCTGCTCTTTGAGTGAGACCTCGCCTGCGGCATAGCAAAGTTTGGCACGGAAGGTTTCATCTTTCTCCGGCTCAATCCAATGCTCAATGACGGCCGAGGGTAGAGCGTGATTGCGTACGGCATTTTCTACCTGTAGTCGCCGATCCAGCTTCTCCTGTTGGGTCCATTGGGCCAGCTTGGCCTCTGCCTCTGGGGCGGAGAGTTGGTCCACTCCCATCAGTAGCTTTAGATAGAGCGTCCTCAGGTCGGTATGTTTAGGAAACCGTCTTAGTGCCTGCTCGGTGATCTCCTTTGCTTCACTCAGCCTTCCTTCATTGACCAGAATGACGGCATAGTTGATGGCCGATTCAGGAATCCCGCTGCGCTGGTAGGCGTGGGAGAAATATTCGGCTGCGCCGGCCAGGTCTCCCTGGTCAAAGCAGAAGTTTCCGAGATTGAGATAGGCTTCTCCATGGTAAGGGTTCTTCAGTAAAGTCTGTTGGTAGTAATGAATGGCGGAGGTACGGTCGCCGGCACGTTCGTGAGCAAGGCCCAGATTGAAGTCGATATTGGGGTTATTGGGTGTTTGCTGTTGTAATTTCTGCAGGATTTCAATTGCGGATTGAGTATCACCACTGCGCAGTTTCAGGCTGGCAACGATCGATTGGTAGTGTTCTCTCTGCGATAGTTGATGGGGAGGGTTGGCGCTCAATCGGTTGGCCGGTTCTAGCTGGTTCGTATTGGTGTAGCTGGTCAGAAGGGCCAGGTACTCATCATCATTCAGGGTTTCTGGGGGTATTCCCGCCAGTTTTTGGATGACTCTGTTGAACTCTCCCTGCTCGAGCAGCGTATTGATCTCATGGGTATTCATGCGAGGGGATGAGTCTGGGGTGTGGAGCCTGTTGATTTCAGGAACGAGTCGCTGCAGGAGTTGTTCGGGGGGCTCGTTGCTGTCGAGCTGGTAGAGTTTGACGCTGGTGTACCAGGGGGTATCCTGAGTGTGGGGTTGCCAACGCCAGTTGGCTGCCGGCGGAAGCAGAACCCAACACGGCGTTCCGACTGCTCCTGCCATGTGAACGGTGGAGTTGTCGACCGAGATGACCAGGTCGAGCGCGGCAATCTGCGCAGCCTGTCCCTCCAGATCGATGAGTGGATCAACATCTTCCCAATGATGGAGGGTAAGTCCCGATTGCTGGTGAAGCTCCTCCAGGTCGGCCCGGCAGTCGCCATACTGAAGGTTGATAAAGTCAATGTCAGGGAGGTTGAGTAGTGGCAACCATCGAGTCAGCGGGATCGTTCTCATCTGACGCTGATCTGGGGATTTTCCCCCTCGCCAGGAGATGCCTACCTTGAGGCCGCTCCCTAGTTGGTTAAGGCGGTTTTTCCAGTGTGCCACTCGTTCGGGGTCGGGTATCAGATAGCGGTTCTGTCGGGGAAACTGTGTCTCTTGGGTTCTGAAATGGCGCGGCAGAGATCCGATTGCAAGTTGGAAGTGGATGGGGAGGTAAGGAGTAAGCCACTCTTCATCCGGCCCCTGTTTCTCTCCACAGAAGGTTGCCTCTGGAAAAGAGCGAGAGAAAAGTGGAGTCAGTCTGGGGTCGCACTCAACAATACATCGCTGTGGTGCTCTGGCGAGCAGATCCGGCAGACAGGAGAGAAACATGATCTCATCCCCCAACCCCTGCTCGGAGAAGAGGAGTAGGGTTCGGCCATCAAGCGGTTCCCCGTTCCATTCCCGGAAGGGAAATCGTTTGGCGGGTCTCAGCTGCTCTTGGTGGAGACCGACTTCATAAAGGGGCCACCCCTCTTCATAGGAGCCGTTCATGATCAAGGCCAGGGCCAGGTTCCAGGTGATCATCTTCTGCTCAGGGGCTGCAGTATGGGCCAGTCGGTAATGTTCGATGGCGAGCGGAAGTCTCCCTGTCTGCTTGTAGAGATTGGCGAGATTGTTCAGTAGGGCCGGGTGGTTAGGCGCGATCTCCAGGCCTCGTCGATAGACAGTGATCGCCTCTTCATTCTGCCCCAGTTGCTGCAGGAGTTGGCCCAGGGCATCCCGGTAGGTCAACTCGGCGGGGGTCAGTCGAATGGCCTGTTGCAGTTGGCTGAGTGCTCGTCGCTGTTCTCCCTGTTGTTGGCTCTGTAGGGCTTGGCGGTAGAGCTGTTTGGCCTCTTGCTGTCTCTGGGCTGGAGATTTTCTCCCGGACTCTCTTTTCTGTCTGCGGTTTTGCTCTTTGCGTTTTTTCATTTTGATGGGGGAAGGACGGAAATTATGGTCTGGTCCTCCTAAAGTTCGCATCATCCGGGACGTTATTGTATGCAAGTTTACTCATTACTGCATCGGCGGTGTGGTGTGAAGGGCAAGAGAGAACGCACTTCTTGCGATCCGCTCCGCTCGGTGAGGAATTTTGTTGTCTGGCCGGAGGTATTGGCCACGTCTGTCTCTCCGTCGCTAAGAGCGACTGGAGCTTGCCTGGGGCGCATGCCCCAGGCTCTTTTTACGTTATTGGTTGCCTCTCTCTCAGTGCATAGGATGGCATTGGGGTAGAGAGTGTATTCTCGTTTCTGGTTTCTGCTAAAGGGTTTCACCTCTCCGCCGCTAACCTTTGCGGAGGCGGTATAAGTCGAGAGAGTCAAGCTGCTACTTGATCTCTTAAGTCGGTCTTGTCCGCTAGGGTGTAGTGAACGAAAAAAGGTGAAACCAATGCAAGTGATTAACACTAACGTGGCGTCACTCAACGCACAGCGTGCGCTGAGTTCGACGCAGAGTGCGCAGCGCACGGCGATGGAGCGTCTGTCGTCTGGTCTACGTATCAATAGTGCCAAGGATGATGCGGCGGGTCTTGCGGTCAGTAACAGTATGACGGCGCAGATCCGTGGGCTGAATCAGGCGGTCCGCAATACCAACGACGGGATCTCCATGGTCCAGGTGGCGGAGGGGGCGCTGGTTGAGGTGACCGATATGCTGCAGCGAATCCGGGAGTTGAAGGTGCAGTATGAGAATGGCACCAATAACAACACCCAGAAGGGCTATCTGAATGAGGAGTTTGCCCAGCTAGCCGATGAGATCGGTGGAGTGATCGAGCTGACAAAATTCAATGGGAAGCAGGTCCTCAGTGGTGGAAGTTCGGGGATGACCATTCAGAAGGGGTGGGCCTCTGGTGATCAAATTACCATCGGGATCGATTCTCTGCAGTCCGCTTCGCAGGTCACCAATGTGACGGGTACGATCGATGCTACTACCGGTTCCGCAGCAACTAGCCAGTTGAGTGCGACCAATGTTACCTTGGTCAATATCGATGCTGCGATCGACCATATCAATCAGGCTCGAGTCAAGTTGGGTTCTCAGCAAAATCGGATGGAGAGCAGTCTCAGTAGTGCCAAGAACATGTCGGAGAATATCTCTGCGGCCCGTTCGCGGATTCTGGACGCCGATTTTGCCGCCGAGTCGGCAGAGCTCTCCCGGACCAGTGTGTTGCAACAGGCCGGCATGGCGATGTTGAGCCAGG
>CAYFOQ010000112.1:0-7753 GCA_964344735.1 uncultured Piscirickettsiaceae bacterium | reverse complement strand
GCAACCAGCTCTCCCATCTGCTCATCCCCCAGCGCCGCAGCGATCAACAACACCCCCGGAATGGAGTTAAGCGTGGTGTAGAGATACTGAATCAGATCATCCACCACCCCTCGAAAATAGCCTGCCATGATCCCCAATAGAATGGCAAAGGGGAGCATGATGAGGGTGGTGAGGGTCCCGATCACCAGTCCGGTTCGGATCGACTTGATCGCCTGATAGAAAACATCCTGCCCCACCTTATCGGTACCCAGCAGGTGGTAGTGGCCGACCAGCTGTATCGCCAGCACCACCACCAGCACCACTACGGCGGTAACCCCAAGCACCGTTCGCCACGGCACCTCATGGCGCGGGTGTGGCTCGCGGTTACGCAGAGTCTGTAGCAGCCAGCGCAGCGGTGAGTCGGGACGATGTCGCCGCAACCACCAGGCCAGCAACAGTGCCAGCAACAGCCACACCCCCACCCCCTGCACACTCCCCTGTAACAGGGTCTGCCGCAGATCCTGCCCACGCTCACCAACCTCCTCGAGGTGAGCTCCACCATACTGCAAGCGGGGATAGTCCCGACGGGAACCCCCATCCGCTCCCTCGACCATCTCCCGGCTAAAGAGATGGGTCGCCAGTGGCGCCGAGTAGCTCTTCTCACTCTGCTCCCCGACCGCCCCCACCATCCAATCCAATAGGGTCCGCACTTCGACCCCATAGTGAATCTGCTCCCCCGGCTGGGCTGGAAGTGCCGGACGATAGTGAATCGAATCGAGCAACGCAATCATCACATAGACCAGCAACACCACCAGCGAACCGACCGCCATCCGGCTCCGCGCCACTCGTCGCCACGGCTCCAGCAGATGGGGACGCCGTCGGGTATAACCGACGACCATCAGGATCGTAGCAACCAACAGCCAGATCAACAGATCGGTCCAGAGGAGTACCGGCTTGAAACCGAGTAGTGGATAGAGATCACTCATGATAACCGTACCCGGGGATCTGCGACGGTGTAAGAGAGGTCGGTCAGCAGTAGTCCGATGATATAGAGCACAGCCCCCAGAAAGACCATCGCCCGTACGATGGCGAAATCCTGGGCATTGATCGCCTCGATGGTGTAACTCCCGAGCCCAGGGATACCGAAAAACGATTCGGTGATCAGGCTCCCCATGAAGAGCAGCGGCAACACCACCACCGCCCCAGTCAGAATCGGAATCATGGCATTACGCAACACATGGTGAAACAGCACCTGGCCCTCCGATAGCCCTTTGGCACGGGCGGTACGCACATACTCCTTCCCCATCTCCTCCAGAAAGATGGTGCGATACCAGCGCACCCCGGAACCGATACCGGAGACCACCCCGATCACCACCGGCAACACAATGAAACGAAACGCCTCGCCTCCCCCCTCGTAACCGGAGATCGGCACCAGATGCATCACCTTGCCCACCACGAACTGTCCAGCGATGATGTAGAAGAGTCCCGAGATCGACATCAACACCACGGTCAGGACGATCCCGGAGAGCTCCAGCCAACTGGCGCGAAAAAAGACCATCAACAGGGCAAAGGTGATATTGGTGGCCATACCGATGACAAAGGTGGGCACGGCAATCGCCAGACTCGGTCCCATCCGTTCCCGAATATCACGACCAATGTCACGCCCATCATCGGCCACTCCGAAATCGAAACGGAACAGCTTGACCGACTCCACGAACAGCAGGGTCTCGGTCACCGCAGCAACCCCGTTCGACTGCTCATTCCAGAACAGCGGGCGATCATACCCCCGCTCCCGTTTCCAGTTGGCAATCGCCTCGGGGGTGACATGCTTCATCCCCAGCTGCATCCGGGCCACATCATCCGGGGAGTTGACCACGAAAAAGAGAAAAAAGGTGATCAGATTGACCCCCACCAGAATCGGCAGGGCATAGAGTAGCCGACGCAGGAGATAGGACAACACTACTCCGCTCCTCCCGAATCGACCATTTGTCGCAGCGTCATCCGCTCCCGTCGTCGTATCCCCTGCCACGCCGGAATCACCACCACCAGGATCACCAGCCCCAGCCCCCAGAGTGGCCACAACACCGGCCGGTTCCACGCCTCCCGTTGCTGTGCCCGCTGCCGTGGATCGACTCGTACATACTTGAGGGTATTGTTGGCCATCAGATTGGGTTTGGTGTTGTGATACCAGTGGTGGTAGAGACCGAAGTTACGGGGATGATACCCCCATAGCCACGGGGCATCATGGCGCAATAACGTCACCATACGGTCAATCAGGTGTTGGCGCTCGGGACCATTCTCCATATTCTTCATCTGCTCGAAGAGCTGATCAAAAGTGGCGTTGTGATAGTTGGCTGCATTCTCCCCATTCTTTCCCATCTTGGCATTGGGGCCGTAGAGCAGAAAGAGGAAGTTCTCCGGATCAGGGTAGTCGGCATTCCACCCCCAGAGAAAGATCTGGGCGTTGCCGTTGAGCATCTTGTCCTGAAAGCGGTTGTAGTCGGTGTTTCGAATCACCAGTTGCAGATCGATCTTCTCGAACTGTTTGCGATACCAGTCCATTCGGGCCTTGTCATCGGGGCCACTGGCGGTGACATCGAAATAGAGCGTGAGTGGTTTGCCACTCACTGCGTCCCGTCCCCCAGGATACCCCGCCTCGGCCAGCAGCGTGCGGGCCTCCTGCAGCGACCGCCGCCGGGGCCTTCCCCCCTCCCAACGGTAGACCACCGGATTGATCCCGGTCTCCCCTGGGCGGTGACCAAAGATGCCAGCGGGCAGCGGCCCCTGAGCCGCAACCCCGCGACCGTTGGCAAAGATGGAGATGTACTCTTCGTAGTCGACTGCGATGGAGATGGCCTGGCGCAGTTTACGAGCCGACTCACTCTCCCCGCCGACTACCGGGTCACTCATGTTGAACCCCATGTAGTAGTTGGAGGTCGAGACTGAAGTCTGCAGCCGAATCCCCCGCTGCACCATCTCCGGGGTCAACTCCGCCTCTCCCGAGCCCCCCAGTTGCACCGCCTGGTCGAAGCTGTCAGAGCTGATCCCAGAGGCATCATAGTAACCCTGGAGAAACTTGTTCCAGTAAGGGATGGTCTCCTTCTCCAGACTGAACTCCACCCGATCGAGGAAAGGGAGCGGCTTGCCGGCATCCTGCAACAACCCCCGCTGCCGATCCTCCGGCTCCCCCTGCAGTGGATAGTGGTCGGGGTGATAGTTGGGGTTACGCTCCAACACCATTTTTCGATTGGGATTGTTGGTGGTGAGCATGAAGGGGCCACTCCCGAGCGGGTACCAATCCAGCGTGATATTCTTCTCTCGCAATCCAGGCTGCGCATAAAATCGCTCCGCCTCCCACGGCATCGGCGAGAAGAAGGGCATCGCCAACCAATAGAGAAACTGTGGGTACTTGCCGTGAATCAGAATCCGGTAGCGTTGGGGACCCAACAGCTCCACCCCCTCCAGCGGGAATTGTCGCAGGTCGAGCCACGCTGTTCCACGCTCGGTGCTGGCCTGCTGCAACTGCTGCCGCAACTGCTTCAGACCGACGATCTGCTCCGCCATCAATCCATAGATCGGAGAGTGGACCGCGGGATGGGCCAGTCGCTTGATCTGGTAGATGTAATCGGCCGCATCCACCTGGCGACTACCGCGCCGGGAGAGATCCCCCAGCCGCTCCACATCGGCCAGCGCTTGCGGATCCTGCTCCACAAAGGCGGGATGGGGTTGATAACGAACGTCTTCCCGCAAGCTGATCTCGTAGCGGGAAAAGGCAATATCCGCCACCGCAGCATCTTCCGGCAACGGCTTCCCGGCCGCATCGAGATAGGTGACGGTCGGCATCTCCACTGCCGTCAGTGGCTGCAACTGATACGGTCTTTTCAGATAGTGGTACTGTAGCGGTGGCTCGTAGATCTGACCGATAAATGTGTACTCATTGGAGCTATAGGCCCGCGCCGGATCGAGATGTTTCGGTCGACCGGAAAAAGAGGAGTAGAGTACGGCCCGATCACGATCGATCTCCGGATAGGGACTATTCCACTCCTCTGCCAGGAGCGGTGAGACCACCGACACTCCGACCAGCCCCGCCCCCAACAAGAGTCCGCGAAGCGACCCGATGAGAGCAATGATCTTGTTCCCCATCACCATGTCTGTGTAGAATATCCCCCAGTTCGAGAGGGTTGTCGAGACCGCACAACGACCGTCATCATAACAGAATTTGTAACTATTCAGGGGTGTCTGTCACTGATTCAGATTGTCACTGAACCTAAAGACACCTCTAAAAATAGACATTTTGCGGTAAGTACGAGGAAGCGCCGCACGGAGAACCGCAGTGTACATGCCAGTACATGAGGATTCGAGTACGGAGCTGACGAAGTAATTGCCGGAAAAGGGCATTTTTAGAGGTGGCTTATAGGGTTCGGTTTTTTTTGCTTTTGAGCCTGCTCTTTAACATCGGCTGCACGTGCCAAAGCTTGTGCATCCTCGTAGTAGAGCATCGAAGGCGTATAGGTTGTTTTTACATATTTGGATGAGCTTGAAGACGGGATAACATGGCAACGATCAATCAGCTGGTGAGAAAGCCACGCAAGGTTCAGAAAGAGAAAAGCAAGGTGCCCGCACTGGACGCCTGTCCGCAGAAGCGCGGCGTCTGTACTCGTGTCTATACCACAACTCCGAAGAAGCCGAACTCGGCAATGAGAAAGGTGGCGCGTGTTCGTCTGACCAACAGTATGGAGGTCTCCTCCTATATCGGTGGTGAGGGGCACAACCTGCAGGAGCACTCCGTGGTGCTGATTCGTGGTGGTCGTGTGAAGGATCTGCCTGGTGTCCGTTATCACGTTGTTCGCGGTAGCCTGGATACCACGGGGGTCGATGCTCGGCGTCAGGGGCGCTCCAAGTATGGGGCCAAGCGGCCTAAGGGCTAGCGGGTCGAGAGGCGTCACAGGGAATTGTAGCAATATAGATTGTATCTATTGACAGGTCGAGAACAGTAATGTCGAGAAGAAACAGAGCACCGAAGAGAACCGTACTGCCCGATCCCAAATATGGGAATCAGCAGTTGACCAAGTTCATCAACGTCATCATGCGGGATGGCAAGAAATCGGTAGCAGAGAAGATTGTCTACGGTGCACTCGATGTGGTGCAGGAGCGCAAGAAAGGGGAGCCTTTGGAGATGCTCTTTAGTGCGCTGGAGAATATCGGCCCCAAGGTGGAGGTGAAGTCCCGTCGTGTTGGTGGGTCGACCTACCAGGTGCCGATCGAGGTGCGTCCGGAACGCCGTATGGCCCTGGGGATGCGTTGGTTGGTGGAGTCTGCTCGTAAGCGCGGCGAGAAGACCATGGGGTTACGGCTGGCTGGAGAGATTCTCGATGCGGTCGAGAGTCGCGGTTCGGCGGTGAAGAAGAGAGAAGATACTCACCGTATGGCTGAGGCCAACAAGGCGTTCTCACACTTCCGCTGGTAAGCGGCCAGTTGTCCCATAGGCATGTAGATACAGAGAATTTTAGATCATGGCACGTCAAACTCCACTGAAGCGCTACCGTAATCTCGGGATTATGGCACATATCGATGCTGGTAAGACCACCACCACCGAGCGCATCCTCTTTTATACCGGACTCTCTCACAAGATTGGAGAGGTGCATGACGGTGCGGCCACCATGGACTGGATGGCGCAGGAGCAGGAGCGTGGGATTACCATCACCTCGGCGGCGACCACCTGCTTCTGGATGGGGATGGATCAGCAGTTTGACAAGCATCGGATCAACATTATCGACACCCCCGGACACGTCGACTTCACCATCGAGGTGGAGCGCTCATTGCGTGTGCTGGATGGAGCCTGTGCCGTCTTCTGTGCCGTTGGTGGGGTAGAGCCGCAGTCAGAGACAGTCTGGCGACAGGCCAATAAGTACGGAGTACCGCGGATCGGATTTGTGAACAAGATGGACCGCTCCGGGGCCAATTTCTTGCGAGTCGTGGAGCAGGTGCGTGAGCGTTTGGGGGCCAACGCCATTCCAATTCAGCTCAATATCGGTGCTGAAGATGAGTTCAAGGGAATCATCGATCTCATCCGAATGAAGGCAATCTACTGGAACGAGGACGACATGGGGATGACCTATGACGCTCGTGATATTCCTGCCGATCTCCAGGATACTGCAGAAGAGTTGCGTGAGCAGATGGTCGAAGCGGCTGCAGAGGCGACCGATGAGTTGATGGAGAAGTACCTCGAAGAGGGGGAGCTGACCGACGAAGAGATTCGTGAGGGGTTGCGTCTGCGGACGCTGGCCAATGAGATCGTTCCGATGATGTGTGGCTCTGCCTTCAAGAACAAGGGTATTCAGGCGATGCTGGATGCGGTGATCAACTATATGCCCTCTCCGCTCGATGTGCCTGCGATCAGAGGTGAGTTGGAGGATGGCAGTGATGCCGAACGCCACAGTTCAGACGAGGAGCCATTCTCTGCGCTAGCATTCAAGATTGCCACCGACCCCTATGTGGGGACACTGACCTTCTTCCGGGTCTACTCCGGTGTGATCAATTCCGGTGATTTCTGTTACAACACCGTAAAAGGGAAGAAGGAGCGGATCGGTCGTATCGTACAGATGCACTCCAAGGATCGTGAGGAGATCAAGGAGGTTCGTGCCGGAGATATCGCCGCGGCCATCGGTCTGAAAGATGTGACTACAGGAGACTCGCTCTGTGATCTGGAAAATCGAATCATACTGGAGCGAATGGAGTTCCCCGATCCGGTAATTTCGGTAGCGGTAGAGCCCAAGTCCAAGGCCGATCAGGAGAAGATGGGAATCGCGCTCTCCAAGTTGGCACAAGAGGATCCTTCTTTCCGGGTCGCTACCGACGAGGAGAGTGGTCAGACCATTATCTCTGGCATGGGCGAGCTCCATCTGGAGATCATCGTCGACCGCATGATGCGGGAGTTCAACGTCGAGGCTGCAGTGGGAGCGCCGCAGGTGGCCTATCGTGAGACCATTCGCACTGCAGTGGAGCAGGAGGGCAAGTTTGTTCGACAGTCGGGTGGCCGGGGGCAGTTCGGTCATGTCTGGTTGCGCATCGAGCCTCAGGAGTCGGGTGCTGGTTACGAATTTGTCAACGAGATCGTTGGTGGTGTGGTTCCCAAAGAGTATATTCCTGCGGTCGACAAGGGGGTGCAGGAGCAGATGAAGAACGGTGTTCTGGCCGGTTACCCGATCGAGGACTGCAAGGTGACACTCTATGATGGCTCGTACCACGATGTGGACTCCAATGAGTTGGCCTTTAAGGTGGCCGGTTCCATGGCGTTCAAGCAGGGTGCATTGAAAGCCAACCCGGTGTTGCTGGAGCCAATGATGAAAGTGGATGTGGTGACGCCCGAGGAGTATATGGGGGATGTGATGGGTGATCTCAATCGTCGTCGTGGCATGGTTGCTGGTATGGATGACTCTCCCGCCGGCAAGATGATCGCCGCCACTGTGCCGCTGTCAGAGATGTTTGGCTATGCTACAGATCTTCGCTCTGCTACTCAGGGACGTGCGACCTACTCGATGGAGTTCGATAAGTATGCCGAGGCCCCGAACAATATTGCCGAGGCGGTAATCAAAAAGAATGGCGGTTAGATCGCCTGAACCAGCGCAGATAATGAGAACAGGAGGGTGATCCTGATGGGGTCGCCTAACACCAAAGTGAGCGGAGCTCACAACACCGAAAGGTTAAGAGGAAGCAGTAATGTCCAAGGAAAAGTTTGAGAGAACCAAACCGCACGTAAACGTTGGAACCATTG
>CAYFOQ010000111.1:0-7777 GCA_964344735.1 uncultured Piscirickettsiaceae bacterium | reverse complement strand
GAGGATTCGAGTACGGAACTGACGAAGTAATTGCCGGAAAAGGACATTTTTAGAGATGCCTTTTAATGATCTCCAGCGTGATGAAGAAGAAAATACTGATTATTGATGATGAGGCTCTGATCCGGATGATGGTGAAAAAGGATCTGGAGCAGATGGGATATGTTGTGGAGACCGCTTCTAGTGGGAACGAGGGGTGGGAAGACGTGATCAGCTTCCGTCCCGACCTGGTGATTACCGACCTCAATATGCCCGGTATGTATGGTCTTGAACTGCTGGAGAAGATTCGTACCAATGATGCCACCAAGGATCTGCCGGTACTCTGTATCACCAGCGAGAGTGATATCGATGTCAAGCAACGTGCAGTACTGTTGAAGGCGACCGGTTGGGTGCAGAAACCGTTCAACCCACAGACTTGGGGTAAGGCACTGCGCCAGATTCTCGGCTGACGCGCCAAGGGTATCTCATTCCTGTGTTCTCACTGCGTTGGATCGACCGCATTCCACTGATGCAACTGCTGATTCTGGCGTTGATGATGGCGCTGATGCCGGCGATTCTCCCCCCCTATCCCGAGCCCCACCTACTGGAGAAGTTGAAGATGCTCTTCAGTGGAACTCTGGTGCGCCCGCTCGATATCTTCGACCTCTTTCTTCACGGTACCCCGCTCACGCTCTTGGGGGTACGGCTCTATCGGATCTGGCGACGACCGGAGTGACCCCTGTCGTGGGAAGTTGCTTTGGGGTAACCAAAATAGGCAGTTTCCTAGTCTGAATTGAGTGGTATCAGGCAGAGCATAATCGTAGTTCAGCCGATAATTTCTGTACCGAGAGGCCACTGCAGCTTTGATGCAGTGCTGTCGATGGTAGCCAATAAGAATCCACTCAGGAGAATACAATGAAGTCGATCAACCGAAAGAGAGCGAGACTGATGGCAGTCGTGGCGGGTGCCACCCTGCTGTCAGGATGTTCGCTCGATTCGATTTTATCCCGGCCGGATACCGCCGCACCGCAGGTTGCTACCGCAGAGCCACAGGCAAAGCGGCAGCAGAGTGAGGGGGAGTCCTGTCCCAGTTGTGGGCCGACCCATGCAGCGATCCCTTCATCTGACTGTGCCAAAGCGGTTGCTGTAGTCAACTATGCCGATCGCTGTCAGAGTTGTGGTCGGTTCCCGGTTTCGGTGCGGGCCTACGGGCAAGCGAACAACTGTAAATAGGAGATGATCATGAAATCTTGGACAACCCTTTCACTGGTGGCGGGTGTGGCCTTGAGTAGTTCGGCTCTTGCCACGCCACTCAACGACTTTGCCATGAACCGTTCCGGGATCGTCACTCCCTATGAACAGATGCCCGGGGTTTCGGTTTCAGGTGAACTGAATGAGATCTCCCGTTTTCTGGTTGACCAGTTGACCCAGAATCGAGACATCAATAGCCTGACTCAGAATCCGATTGCGGTCACCTCACTGGTAGAGATGGAAAACTTCAAATCCACCAATAAAATTGGTCTCTGGCTTGGTGAGAACATCATGCATGAGCTCCAGATTCGTGGTTTCAAGACCATCGACTTCAAGATGATGCCAGCCATTGAAGTGACCCCGGATGGTGACTATGTGATGAGCAAGAAGGTGGACGAGCTGCGTGGCAAGTTCAATATCAACTATGTGGTGACCGGAACCTACACCGAGTACCCGGATGGTGTCACCTTCAACGCTCGTATCGTCAACATGGAGAGCTCAGTGGTGGCCTCGACTGCCCAGGCGCACATCTCCAAGCCCTATTATCTGCGGCTGCAGAAGGGGCTCAATAACACCGTCAAGCCGATTCGCCAGCACGAAGTCGAACTGCGCGGACCAAAGATCTAGTCGGTGGTGACCACTATTCCGTGGGAGAAGGGAATGAACCATACGCTGTTGAGCACGTTGCGGTGGGTTGGGGGAGGGATGTTGCTGATGGCGCTCCTGTCGGGGTGCGGCAGCAGTGATCCGGTTCGGGTTGCGGCTCCCCAGGAGCCACAGCTGGCGAAGCCCCAGCCGGTTGCTTCTCATCTCAATGAGGTCAGTCAGATGCTGGCCGATCAGTTGGTTCGCAACACCGATATCGACCAGTTCTCTCAGGCTCCGGTAGCGATTACCTCGTTCGTCAATCTGGAGAACTTCGAGGAGAGCAGTCGGCTGGGGGAGATTATCGCCCAGAATATGGTCCATGAGCTGCAGGTCCGGGGGCACCAGGTGATCGACTTCAAGATGACCCCCCACATTCGGGTTACTCCTGAGGGGGACTTCGTCATGAGTCGTGATATCGATGAGTTGGTTGCTCGTCGTAATATCGATGTGGTGCTCACCGGAACTTATGTGGTTCACAGTGATGGGGTGACACTCAACGCCCGGTTGGTCGAGTTTGAAAGCGGTGTGGTGCTCTCTTCGGCCCAGGCCTCGATTCCTGGTTGGACGGTCTATGCGGTGGAGCCACCGATGGTTTCACAAGGTCAACCGATGGTGGAGATGAGTACAGAAGTGGCTGTTGATGATCCTTTGCCGATAGAGACAGAGACCATCACCGCGATGAGTGCCGGAGGGTTCTCGGGTGAACTCGATGCCCTTGACCAGGTGCTCTTCGGTAACGCTGAGGTTGCTACGCTCGGTGCCACCGTGGTGACCAGCTACAGCGAACGCGAGGCCGCCATGCGGAGACAGATGAGCCGCTATCTCTGTCTCGAGGATGGTGTCTGTTTCGATAACGGCAAGAAGGGGACAGTCACTCCGTCACCAGAGGAGTAGTTCAACAGCCTGCTAGCGCTTGCCCCATTCGTAACGGGCTACCCGGTTGTAGTGCGGTAAGGTCGATCGCATCTTTTCCCAACAGCAGAATTACGGTGGAGCCCATATTGAAACGGCCCACCTCCTCTCCCCGCTCCACCCGAATCTCCTGTTCCGAGCTGAATCGTTTGACCTCGATTACCGACCTTTGTGGAGGGGTGATCTCTCCCTCCCATCGGGTCTCGATGCTACCGACAAAGAGTGCCCCTACCAGAATCATCGCCATCGGCCCCAGTGCGGTATCGAATAGCAGTACCACCCGCTCGTTACGGGCAAACAGACCATCCACACCACGAGTAGCCGGACGGTTGACCGGGTAGAGCCGTCCCGGGATATAGATCCGCTGACGTAACACCCCCGCCAGTGGCATGTGAATACGGTGGTAGTCCCGGGGGGAGAGATAGAGGGTGATGAAGCTGCCGTGGACGAAGGGAGTGGCTCGACTCTCCACTCCCCCCAGCAGGGTGGTGAGATGAAACGATCGTCCCTTGGCCTGAAACAGGGTGTGACAGTCGATCGCTCCGCACTGACTGATCTGTCCATCGACTGGGGAGAGCAGCCACTCCTCCCCGCTGGCGAGTGGTCGGGCATCATCGCGCAGGGCCCGGGTGAAGAAGTGGTTGAAGCTTGGGTAGCGGCTCGGGTCGGTTTCGACAGCGGTCGAGAGGTCGATCTGGTAGATCCGGATGGCTGAACGGATGAGCCATTGTGCCACTGTAGGTTGTTCAATCCGTGCCAGTCGATGGATCAAGCGAGAGAGCCGGTGATGAGGGAGTAGCAGTAGCGGGAGTAGCAGTAGCCGATCAGTGATCCAGGTAAGTAGACGGGACATGGTAACGGGACTCATTGGGTGGTGCGGGTGGCATCGATCTGTAGTTCGAGGGTATCCCCCGGCCGAATCAAGGTGCCGTTCTTGAGTTTGTTGAGACGTTGGATCGACGATACCGTGGTGTGAAAGCGGGTCGCGATCTCGCTCAAGGTGTCATTAGGCTTAACGGTGTAGTAGAGGGTCGAGGTCGCCATCTTGGTTACGAAACCGGGACGGGCGCGCAGTTCCGGCATTGGACGAGGACGGATCCAGACGACCAGTTCTTTTCCTTCACGTAGGGTGTCTCCTGGTGCCATGCCGTTCCAGTGGGCCAGTTGTTGGGTCGTGGTGCCATATTTTTTCGAAATCTTCCATAGGCTCTCCCCGCGAGCAACAGTGTGTTCCAGTCGTCGGCCATTACGGCTCTTGTTCTGCAGCCGCTTCAGGCGTGCGCTCGAGGTGTAGGTGTAGCTATCGATTGGAGCCTTGGGGATTGGAATGGTGATCTCCTCTCCGGCTCGGAGACGGTTACTCTTTTTTCGGTTCTGCTTGCGGATTATTGCCGCTGTAGTGTGGTAGCGCAGGGCGATTTCACTCATGGTCTCGTTGCGCTGGACGGTGTGGCGGCGCCACTCGATCAGGGCGGGGGGAGCACTGGCGAGATTGGTCTCAAAGCGATCGGCAGCAGCCATCGGTAGTAGCAGGGAGTGGGGACCATCCGGGGGCGTGGCCCACTGGTTGAGGCCGGGGTTGAGTTGATAAAGCTCCTGCTGTTCGATTCCGGCCAGATCGGAAGCGATCGCCAGGTCGATCTGGCGTCCCCCTGTCGAGACCTCTCGGCTCAAAGGCTGATCAGGGGTTTGAGGCGGGGTGTAGCGATAGTGGTCCATCTGCTCCAAAAAGCGGGCCAGAGCCAGAATACGGGGGACATAGCCCTGGGTCTCTCGCGGTAGTGGCAGATCCCAGAACTGTGGGGCAGTGTTGTCGACGTTATTGCTCTTTTGTCGCTTGTGCCCCTTTTTTTGCTGCTCCTGGTGATAGCTACGGATCGCCTTGCGGACGTTACCGGCACCGGCATTGTAGGCCGAAAGTGCCAGTAGCCAGTCACCGTTGAACTCCCGAACCATATCCCGCAGGAAGTGGATGGCGGCATCGGTTGATGCCAGAATGGAACGGCGTTCATCGATCCACCAATCCTGCCGCAGACCGTAAGTCTTGCCGGTGGCCGGGATGAACTGCCACAGACCGGCGGCACTCCCGGGGGAGTAGGCATAGGCTCGAAAGGCACTTTCTACTGCGGGTAATAGCGCCAGCTCCAGGGGTAGTCGGTTTTTTCGGAACCGTTCAATGATCAGATAGAGGTAGGGGCGGGCACGGCTCAGGGTACGGTCGAGGTAGTCGTGATTTTTCTGGTACCAGAGTAGGTGTGGGGTCAGGCGATGATCCTTGCGGCCCTCGATTGCGAAACCGTTGACGAGCCCCTTCCAGATGGTGCCCTCGGCAGCCGATACTGGAGATGAACTCAGTGTCAGCAGCATGGTCAGTGCGGTCGATAGCGGAAGAAGGCTCTTCAGTGACCACGGTTGGTAGAACCGGTGGTTATGTTGAAGGATGAGGGCAATCATAAATCGCCCCATTATATCAATCGTTTTATATCAATCGTTGCAAAACTTTTGGCACTCCTGAATCGCAACACGCTCAAGCACATCCCTGTGTCGCTCGGCTGCGGCCTTCCCTGGCCGCAGACGGTTGCCATTCAGGAGTGCCCAAACTGTTGCAACGATTGATAGCCGGCTGTTAAGACGACGGCTTCATGCATGATGACGGTCGCTTCAGGTATCATACTCAAGATGCAGAACGAACAACCGATCCAGCACTGGTTCGAGAGCCGAGTCGGGGAGTCGATTCTCAACCGGGAACGGGAGTGGAACAGTGAGGCGCTGCGCAGTGCCTATGGCATGCATTTGATGCAACTGGGTTTACCTCATACCAATCTGGCGGATCATGCCCTGGAGATTCACCACCGTTTCGTAGTGTCGGTCGGGGTTCGTGACTCCCATAGCTGGGCCGTGCTGGAGGGGGATGAGCAGGCGCTGCCGATTGCGACCGAGTCACTCTCGGTGGTCGTGTTGCCCCATGTGCTGGAGTTTTCCGGGAACCCTCATCAACTGCTGCGTGAGGTTACGCGGGTACTGGCAGAGGATGGAATGTTGGTGATTTATGGATTTTCTCCCTGGAGTATCGCCAATTTCAGTCGTCGACTGCCGCGTGGGCATTACCTCTCGCCGCGTCATGTGATCGAGTGGTTGGGGCTGTTGGGGTATCAGTTGCATCAGCGTCGAGAGCTTCCCTGGTTTGATTGGCGCTGGCGCCGTAGTGGCCTCTATAGTGGATTTTATCAGTTGGTGGCGCGACGTCAGGTGGCCCCACTGAGTCCGATTCGATTACAGTGGCGTCAACGGGCCGCCATTGCTACCGGCAATCTGGTGGGGCGTCACCAGATTGAGCGTTGAGGGAATAGAGTGAGATGGAGCGTACCGAAATCTTTACCGACGGGGGATGTCGTGGTAATCCCGGTGTAGGAGGATGGGGGGTGTTGTTGCGTCATGGAGAGCATGAAAAACGGCTGCGGGGAGGGGCACAAGAGACCACCAACAATCGAATGGAATTGACTGCGGTGATCGAGGCGCTACAGGCATTGACCCGGCCGGTACCTCTGCGCATTACCACCGATTCCACCTACGTCAAGGATGGGATCACCCGCTGGATCCACAATTGGAAACGGAACGGTTGGAAGACGGCGGCCAAAAAGCCGGTGAAGAACGCTGATCTTTGGCAACGACTCGATGCGCTGGTGGTGAATTACGATATCGAGTGGGCCTGGATCAAGGGCCACAGCGGACATCGTGAAAATGAGATCGCCGACCAGTTGGCCAACGAGGCGATGGATGAGATTTTGCGATAATGACATCACCTATTAGAGAGTAGGAGGGTGACAGTGAGACAGATCGTACTCGATACCGAAACCACTGGTCTGGAGCCACAACAGGGCCACCGTATCATCGAGATCGGCTGTGTTGAGCTGCTCAACCGTCGTCCCAGTGAGAACCATTTCCACCATTTCATCCAACCCGATCGCAAGGTCGATGTCGGGGCCTATGAGGTGCACGGCATCAGTGATGATTTTCTTGCCGACAAACCCCGTTTTGTAGAGCTGGTGGAACCACTACTGGCCTATCTCGAAGGGGCTGAACTGATCATCCACAACGCCCCGTTCGATGTCGGCTTTCTAGATCATGAGATCGGTCTACTTGGACGACAGTTACCCGCTATCGACGAGATCTGCACCGTTACCGATACCCTGGTGATGGCGAAGTCACTCTATCCGGGGCAGAAGTGCTCACTGGATGCCCTGTGTCGACGGTTCAGTATCGACAGCTCCGCCCGTACCCTGCATAACGCCCTGATCGACGCCAAGCTCCTGGCTGAGGTCTATCTAATGATGACCAGTGGCCAGACCGGTTTTGATCTGGAGGGAGAGGGCGAAGCATCTACCGCAGAACCGATCTCCAGACTGAGGGAGGGGCGCCCGTCACTGACGGTGATTCGGGCGACCTCCGAAGAGCTCGAACGCCACAACCACTATCTGGAGCGGATTGGCGCAGAGGCTCCCTAGCTCCCTCCCATTAGCAACGAAGTCACCTCCAACGAGACCGCTACCCAGAGTGTCGTAATGATGGAGACCCGCATCGCCTCCATCAACTGTTCGCGGGAGGGGTGGGCCAGGGCGTGAACCAGTTCTCGAGTCATGATCTGTCTCTCTTATTGTTATTGGTTGTTGGTGTTGTCACGGGCACACCTTTGTGCCCGCCTGCCCTGTTGTTAGCGGCGACTATCGGGAGAGATTTAGCGAGACGATGATATTTGCTGAGGAGATCACTGGGGTACGGTCGACATCATCCTTGCGAGAACTCGATGTCACCCTGTCCGAAGTCGCAGGATTTACACGACTTTCAAAGAGTAATTCAAGAGGTGTGGTAGGCAAGATTTTTATCTAAGAGAGGGTGTACCAAAGTCGTGCCACCGAACTTGTTTTTTATTTTAGTTTCAGTGGTTTTTTTGATTTTATGGTGCCTGGGAGAGGACTTGAACCTCCACGGG
>CAYFOQ010000110.1:2918-7797 GCA_964344735.1 uncultured Piscirickettsiaceae bacterium | reverse complement strand
TGACCATTTTCGAACGCAGAAATGACGGATTTCAGGGGTGAGCTGAACAGTTACCAAACTTCAACCACCCATCAGGCGCTCTGTGCCAGGCGGGCAAAGATCCGATCAATCTTATCGTTGAGTGTTCCGGCGGTGAATGGCTTGACTACGTAGCCGTTGATTCCAGCCTGAGCCGCCTCAACGATCTGTGACTTCTTGGCCTCGGCGGTCACCATCAGGATCGGGGTATGACGAATCGCCGGATCGGCCCGAACCGCCTTGACCAGATCGAGTCCGGTCATCCCCGGCATATTCCAGTCGGTGACCAGAAAATCGAACTCTCCAGACTTCATTTTCGGCAGTGCGGTACGACCATCATCGGCCTCATCGAGATTACGGTATCCTAACTCTCCCAGCAGATTGCGGATTATTCGCCGCATGGTGGCGAAGTCGTCGACCACCAATATTTTTATATTTTTGTCCATCCCTTACACCCACTCTTTCATTCGCGACCGCAGGCGCATCATCGCCTGACCATGAATTTGTGACACCCGTGACTCACTCACCCCCATCACCTCACCAATCTCCCGCAGATTGAGCTCTTCCTGATAGTAGAGCGCCATCATCAGCTTCTCCCGTTTAGGCAGACGGCCGATCTCTGCGATCAAGGCCTGGCGAAAGCCGGAGTCGGAGAGCATCTCTAACGGTCCCAGCCGCTCATCCTCGATCGAGCCACTGCCACTCCCCTCCTCCTCCAGCAGATCGACCGAGTAGAAGGAGGACATATTGGAGTCCTGGATGATCTGGTGATACTCCTGCAGAGAGATCCCCATCGCTTCAGCCACCTCGCGATCGGTGGTTCCTCGCCCCTCCTGCTCCAGTCGACTGATGGTCTCCATCACCTCTCGACTCTTGCGGTGAACCGAGCGCGGGGTCCAATCCCCACGACGCAGTTCGTCGAGCATGGCTCCACGAATTCGGATCGAGGCGTAGGTGGTGAACTGTGCCCCCTGCGAGGCATCATACTTGTTGATCGCCTCCAGCAGTCCGATCATCCCGGCCTGCATCAGGTCATCGATCTGTACGGAGGAGGGGAGTCGGGCCGAGAGGTGGTGTGCGAGGCGTTTGACTAGTGGCAGGTGCTCCTCGAGCTTCTGCTCGATCGTCCCCCCCTGTACGGTTGCATATGCCGCCGGCCCCTTCACATTCCGTTACCCCGCCTCACTCTGTAATAGTCGTTCCACAAAAAACTCCAAATACCCCCCAGCGTGAGCCGGTTGCGGCCAACGCTCGACCACTGCAGCAATCTTGCCAAAGGCCTGTGACGAGGGGCTGCGTGGCTCCAGCTCGCAGACGGCGCTCTGCTTCTGAATGGCCCGTCGTAACGCCTTGTCGAAAGGCACGGTTCCCAGATAGTCGAGTGTAACATCCAGAAACCGTTCGGCAACCAGAGAGAGCTTGCGGTAGAGTATTCTACCATGAGCCTCGCTCTCCACCATATTGGAGAGGATATGAAAACGGGAGACCTGGTAATCCCGACTGAGCACCTTGATCAGGGCGTAGGCATCGGTGATCGAAGAGGGCTCGTCACACACCACCACCACCACCTCATGGGCCGCTCGGGCAAAACTGATGACGGTGTCGGAGATTCCGGCAGCGACATCGACCAACATCATATCTACCGGATACTGTAGTTCGGCGAAGGCCCGAATCAGTCCGGCATTCTCCACAGGGGTCAACTCCGCCATGCGCTTGACGCCGGAGGTAGCAGGAATCACCTGCATTCCGGACGGCCCCGGCAACAGGATCTCGTCCAGACTCTTTTCTCCATTGAGTACATGGGAGATATTGAATTTGGAGTGGAGCCCAAGCATCACGTCGACGTTGGCCAACCCGAGGTCGGCATCCATCAGCACCACCTTGCGTCCACTGCGGGAGAGCGCCACTGCCAGATTGACCGATACATTGGTCTTGCCGACACCCCCCTTACCACTGGTTACCGCTACCACCTTGACCGGTTTCTGTTGTGCACTCATATGCTTTTTGCCCTTTCAGCTACGTAACTGTTCAGCTCACCCCTGAAATCCGTCATTTCTGCGTTCGAAAATGGCCATTCACATTTTCTGCCTTGAACTGACGAATTTCAGGGGCAATCTGAATCAGTTACAGGCCTTCTGAATAGTTACTCAGCTACTTCGTTTTTCACACGCCCTCGCCAAACTATACAACGGCTTTCAGTGCAGGTCGATTATGAAGCCCCCCCTGCAACTGCTCCATCGACTCCTTGCGACTACTGCTCCAGGAGACCAGTTGATCCACCAGATCACGCCCCCGAGCCACCATCAGATCCTCCGGCACTCGCTGCCCATCCCCGAGGTAGAGCAGTGGCAGCTGATGACGCAGCAACACACTCAGTGCCGCCCCCAGTTCGCCGCCCTCATCGACCTTGGTCAGAATCGCCCCCTTGAGGCCGACCCGCCCAAAGGCCACCACGGTCTCTTCCAGTGCCCGGGCCTGGGTCGAGGCCGAAACCACCAGATAGGGGTCGATCTCTACCTCACCACTACGCAATAGAGCCAACTGCTCCAGTAACTGGCGGTCACGCTGCCCCATACCGGCGGTATCGATCAGCACCAAATCACGATCATCGAGCTGTCGCAGCAGCTGCTGCAACTCTCCCACACCGGCAGCCACATGAACGGAAACCCCGATCAACTCCCCAAAGGCGCACAGCTGCTCCTGAGCCCCGATACGGTAGTTGTCTGTCGTCACCAACGCCACCCGACTGGTCCCGTGACGCAGGGCATAACGGGCGGCCAACTTGGCCGCTGTGGTGGTCTTGCCCACTCCACTCGGCCCCACCAGAGCCACCACCCCCCCCTGCTTGAGGATTCTATCCTCACCCATTGGAATCCGCCCCTCGAGCCAGTCGAGCGCTCGGCTCCAGTGGCTACCCGGAGCGCTCTCACACACTTCTGCCCAAATCTGCTCACAGACCACTTCACACAGCCCCATCTCACCCAACCGCTCGTTCAACCAGGCCCGCTGCGGGTCTCCACCTGCCAGCGGTGAGGAGACACTTTTGACCAGGGAGAGATGTTGCTCCAGCAGCGTTCTCATCTCATCCATCTGCTGCCGCATCTCCTTGATCTCGGCTGAAGCGGCCGGGGTCGCGGGGGCAGCCGCTGGCTCGATGGGGGCTGGGCGGGCACGAAAGTGATCGTGACGTTCATGACGATCACTGTTCTCCACCGCCGCCACCATTGCAGAGGGGCGATGCAACCGGGGCTCGGCCGGGGTGACGTCGGCATCCACATCCGGATCGACTGCCGCCACCACCTCGACCCCCCCCTTCAGGGCCAGCGACATGGTCGGGGCAAAAAATCGTCGCATCTTCATCTCGAGTTACTTCTCTCAGTCTCGGGCCGTTTATCTCTCATCGTTACTGCCCCCCCACATTCGCCACCATGCGAATCGAGCGGTCATCCGGAACCTCGGTGTAAGAGAGTACCGCCATCTCTGGCAGTGCGTGACGGAACATCCGTGCCAACAGTCTTCGAATCGAGGGGGCCACCAACAGTACCGCCGGTTGTCCCGCGGCCTCTTGCTGCTGCACCGCCTCCATCAACGACTGATTCATTCTCTCCGCCAATCCTGGTTCCAGTGCGGAGCCACCGGCCCCGTCACCCTGAACAGACTGATGCAACATCTGTTCCAACCCAGGATCAAGAGTGATAACCGGCAATTCTCCGGAGATACCCGCAAGTTCTTGCACGATTGACCGACCTAAACCATTCCTTACGGCCATCGTCAAGGCGTCGGGATCTTGACCCCGAGGGGCGTGCTCCGCCAGAATTTCGGCGATGGTCCGCAGATCCCGGATCGAGACCACCTCCTCCAGCAGGTTTTGCAGCACCTTCAGCACCACGACCCACTCCACCGTCTTCGGCACCAGATCCTCCACCAACTTGGGAGCCCGCTCTGCCAACCGGTCGAGCAGCTCCTTGACCTCATCGATCCCGAGCAGCTCACTGGCATGGGTGCGAATCACATCACTGAGATGGGTCGCCACCACGGTACTGGCATCGACTACGGTGTATCCCATCGACTGCGCATGCTCCTGATGGTCACTATCGATCCAGACCGCCGCCATATTGAAGGTGGGGTCTCGGGTGTGGATCCCGTCGAGATCACCAAAGACCTGCCCCGGATTGATCGCCAGATAGTGGTTGGGCTGCAACTCTCCCGCTCCCACCGGCACCCCCATCAGCAGAATCTGATAACCGTTGGGGGAGAGATCGAGATTATCCTTGATATGGACCGCATGAATGAGAAAACCGAGCTCCTTGGAGAGTTTGCGCCGTACCCCCTTGATCCGATCGATCAACTCTCCCCCTTGGTGGGTATCCACCAAGGGAATGAGCCGATATCCCACCTCCAGGGTGAGTGGATCGATCGGTTCGACATCATCCCAACCAACATCCCGCTCCCGTGGCTGCTCAAACTCTTCCGGTTCAGCCGCCGCCATCGCCGCTTGATCGGCCTGCTGCTGCTCGGCACGATTCGCGACATACCAACCGATCCCACCGACCAGTGCCGCCAATGAGAGAAAGGAGATATTTGGCATCCCTGGAATGACACCAAGAAAACCGAGAATCCCGGCAGAGACATAAAGGGTTTGGGGCCGACCCAACTGTCCAGTGATCTGGGTACCGAGATCGATGGAGTCGGAAACCCGGGTCACCACGATCGCGGTCGCCGTGGAGAGCACCAGTGCCGGAATCTGTGCCACCAGACCATCCCCCACGGTCAGCCGAATATAGTTCTCTGCCGCCTGGGCGGCACTGAGGTCGTGCTGACCAACACCCCGCCCAACGGCGCGTTTCGCGGCTTCGGCGCG
>CAYFOQ010000110.1:0-2908 GCA_964344735.1 uncultured Piscirickettsiaceae bacterium | reverse complement strand
AACTTGCTGGCACCATCCATCGAGCCGTAAAAATCGGCCTCAGCGGCAATATCCTCGCGTCGGGTTCGAGCCTGTTCCTGATCGATCAACCCGGCATTGAGATCGGCATCGATCGCCATCTGTTTACCTGGCATGGCATCGAGGGTGAAACGGGCGCTTACCTCGGAGACACGCCCGGCCCCCTTGGTAATCACCACGAAGTTGATGATCACCAGAATCATGAAGACCACCAATCCAACCGCAAAGTTACCACCAATCACGAAGGTATGCCCCTCCATTAGAATCACCCGGGTCGAGGCGACATTGAGCGCCAACCGCATCAGGGTCGAGACCAGGATCACGGTAGGAAAGGAGGAGAACTCCAGAGGCCGCATGGCGTAGACCGCGGTCATCAGGATGATGAGTGAGAGGGCGATATTGAAGGTAAAGAAGACATCGAGCGCCATCGGTGCGAGCGGAACCACCAGCATCGCCATCACCATGATCAGCAACAGTGGTGCGCCAAACCCCTGTTTCAACATACTTTTGATCAACTCAAAGTTCATAGCGGTCGTTTATCCGTGATTGTTGAGTATATCTTTGTAACTGGTTCAGATTGTATCCCCTATCTTATTGGTCATGTTAGTGGCTCGGTGGGCTCACGCTTACCCTCGGTATCGAGGCGATACTCCTGCGGGATCGGTAGATCTTCCAGCACCCGCTCCTCTTCGGCCATATCCTGGTCGACCTGATAGACGTAGGCCAACAACTGGGCGATTGCCATATAGAGCCCCTCTGGGATCTCCTCTCCGATCTCGGCGGAGAAGTAGAGTGCACGAGCCAGAGGGGGAGCCGACACCACGGACACCTCATGTTTACGTGCCACCGTACGGATCTGGGTCGCTACCAGGTCGGCCCCCTTGGCCACCACTCTTGGCGCCCCCATCGACTCCTGATCATACTTCAGCGCAACCGCAAAGTGGGTCGGGTTGGTCACCACCACATCAGCCTCAGGCACCGCCTGCATCATCCGGTTCATCGCCACCTCTTGCTGGCGCCTACGGATCTGCTGCTTCACCTCCGGGCTTCCCATCATCTGCTTCTGCTCCTCCTTCACCTCTTGCAACGTCATCTTCATCTGCTGGTTATAGGACCAAAGCTGAAACGGGACATCGATGGCAACGATCGCCACCAGGGTGAAGGCGAGCACCAGATAGAACCAGGCGATCACCTCGAGCGCATGCTGGATCGCCACATTGATCGGCTCCTCCGCCAGACCGATAAAGAGATCGATCTGTGACCACAACAGACCGACCGCAACCGCCATGATCAGCACGAACTTGGCGATCGATTTCAACAACTCCACCAGGGTCTTGATCGAAACCATCCGCGCTAACCCTTTTATCGGGTTGAGCTTGCTGATTTTGAAGGCGAGCGCCTGGGTACTGAAGGACCATCCACCCATCAACGTGGGAGAGGCGATGGCCGAGATCAGCATCACCGCAATAAAGGGGACAATCACCAGAATTCCGTCGACAAAGAGCTCCACCATCAAACCCAGCATGGCACTCTCATCGTAAAAGATGTGCCGCCCCGGCTGCAGCCCTTTGGCCATTCCCGCCATCACCTGTCGTCCCATATCCTCTCCCAAGGTGAGAAAGGCGGTCGCGGCCATCACCAGCATGATGAAGGTATTGAGCTCACGTGAACGCGGAATCTGCCCCTTTTCTCGTGCCTCCCGAAGCCGTTTGTCGGTCGGCTCTTCGGTCTTTTCAGCACCGTCCTGATTCTCCGCCATCCGTTATCCCCCGACCAGACGGAAAGTGGCCACGGTGGAGAAGGCGCTCTCCATCAGCTCGATCACCCGACCGGAAACCGAGGGGAAGGTGATCATCACCAACCAGAATCCCACCATGATGGAGACCGGAAAACCGACCGCGAAGATATTGAGCTGGGGCGCCGCCCGGGTCACCACACCAAAGGAGATGTTGACCAGTAGCAGTGTCACCACAATCGGCAACGCGATCCGCAACCCCCAGACAAACATCATTCCTCCCCACTCGAGCAGAGTCCAGATGGAGTCAGTAGAGATCGCCCGCGAAGAGACCGGCATCAGAGAAAAGCTCTGATGCAGGGTGTCGATCACCATCAGATGGCCATTGAGACCAACGAAGATCAGCGTTGCGATCAACACGTAGAGCTGCGCCAGCACCGGCACTTGAACGCCATTGTTGGGGTCTACCGCCATCGCGAACCCCAACCCCATCGACACCCCCATGGTCTGTGCTGCCACCGCGAAGGCGGCAAAGATCATGTGTAACAGGAACCCCATCGCCAACCCGATCACCATCTGATTGGCAATCTGCAGCATCCCCGCCAAGGTAAAAGGGTCGAGCAGCGGCATCGGTGGCAGGGTGGGAGCGATCACCAGCGTCAGCATCACGGTAACCAGCAACCGCAATCGCACCGGAACGGTCCGGGTGGCAAAGACCGGAGCGATCACCAACATCCCGGTGATGCGGAAAAAGGGCCAAAGATAGAAGGCGATCCAGCCGTTGATCTGGGTGGTGGTGATGGTCATTTCGCTCGCCCTTCGACTACCCCGCGATCAAAAACGGGATACTCTGGTAGAGCCGTCGCATAAAATCGGTCAATCCGATAATGAGCGAAGAGATCAGCAGTGGGGCCGCCAGCATTGCCGCCACCTCCATCGCCTGTTGTCCCACCGTAATCACCGTTTCCGGAGTCATCGTTCTCTCCTGTTCCTCTTCCTGTTATCGCACCAAAAAGCTGGAGGCGAGCGTACCCAGCACCAGCGTCCAGCCATCGACCAACACGAACAACATGATTTTGAAGGGGAGCGAGATGATCATCGGTGAGAGCATCATCATACCCATCGACATCAGCAGGCTGGCCACCACAATATCGA
>CAYFOQ010000109.1:0-7833 GCA_964344735.1 uncultured Piscirickettsiaceae bacterium | reverse complement strand
ATGCCGTCGTAAAACAGATTCTCTGCCCCACTGGCACGCTGCACCACCACGGCATAGCGGAACACACCATCGGTAGAGGCCGAGAGTGATTCACTGTCCAGTAGGTAGCGGTGGTCGCGTCCACTGGGATTATCGACCGTGAAGGGGATTAGGTTGTGTGGTTGAGGATAGAGCGGAATCAACACCTCGTCCTCCCGCCACACCTTCTCCTCCACATATTCATTCCCCGAGCCTCCCTGCCACCAGGGCGCAGCCAGTAGTGTCGATTGCAGGCAGAAAAAGGTTGCAAGTACCGCTATAATTCGCCATTCCATCCCGACATTATACCGTGAGCCGAATTCAAAAAATGCCAACACGCAACAATTCGACCCCCCCACCCGAAGCTCAGGAGGAGCCGTTCGATTTTGAACAGGGGGTCACTTCACTGGAGCAGCTGGTAAGCGAAATGGAGCAAGGGGAACTTCCGTTAGAGAGTTCTCTGCTGAAATTTGAACAGGGTGTCGCTCTGATCCGTCGCTGCCAGCAGGCCCTGACCGAGGCGGAGCAGCGGGCCGAGATTCTGACCCGAGAGGGTGTTGAGCCGTTCGATCCGACATGACTCCAGCGCTGTTCGAACCCTGGCGACAGCGGGTAGACCACCACCTGCGCCTTGTCCTGGAGCGGCACGACCCGCTACCGGAACCTCTGCGAAGCGCCATTCACTATGCCTTGATCGATGGTGGCAAGCGCATCCGCCCCCTGCTGGGATATGCCACCGCCACCCTGCTACAACTGAAGCCGGAGGCGGTCGATGATGCGATGGTGGCAGTAGAGATGATTCACGCCTACTCGCTGGTACATGATGACCTTCCGGCCATGGACGACGATGATCTCCGCCGGGGTCAGCCCACCTGCCATCGCGCATTTGGCGAAGCCACCGCCATCCTTGCCGGCGATGCCTTACAGACGCTCGCCTTTCAGACCCTGACAGACTCCGATACAGAGCCGACGATACGTCTCTCCTGGCTACAACAGCTGACCCGAGCCAGTGGGCCGGCAGGGATGATCGGAGGCCAGATGATCGACCTGGAAGCCGAACAGCACCCTCTCGATGAGTCTGGACTGCTCGATCTCCATAGCCGCAAGACCGGTGCCCTGATCACCGCCAGTATTATCATGGCAGCGACGCCAGCCCATCCCACGGCCACCACGCTGAAGTCGCTACAACAGTTTGCCGCCGCACTGGGCCTCGCCTTCCAGATCCAGGACGATATCCTCGACCAGATTGGTGAGAGTCAGATCACCGGGAAGCCTCAGGGCTCGGATCAGCAGCAGGGCAAGAGCACCTTTGTCACCCTCTACGGTATCGATGGTGCTCAGACACGCCTACGACAACAGCAGCAGCAGGCACTACAGGGATTGGCACGACTCCCGGGTGACACCACCGCACTCCATGAACTCACCCGCTTCATCATTGAACGCAACCACTGATGAATACCCCTCCTCCCCCCACTCCCCTGCTAGACCAGATCGATGATCCGGCACAACTGCGCCAGCTGGAGCCGGAACAACTACCACAACTGGCCGATGAACTACGCCAGTTCATGATCCACTCGGTAGAACGAACCGGTGGGCATCTCGCCTCCAGTCTCGGTGTAGTAGAACTTTCAATCGCCCTCCACTATATCTTCGATACCCCGGAGGACCGGTTGGTGTGGGATGTTGGACACCAGTGCTATCCCCACAAAATACTGACCGGTCGCAAAGAGAGAATGCGCAGCCTGCGCCAGCAGGGGGGGATCTCGGGCTTTACCAAACGTGGTGAGAGCCCCTATGACCGCTTCGGTGCCGGCCACTCCAGCACCTCCATCAGTGCTGCACTAGGGATGGCAATTGCGGCCAAACAGGCCGGAAATCAACGTCGTACCGTGGCAATAATCGGAGATGGAGCGCTGACCGGTGGCATGGCCTTCGAGGCCCTCAACCACGCCGGGGAGAGCAGTACGGATCTGTTGGTGATCCTCAATGACAATGAGATGTCCATCTCGGAAAATGTCGGTGGCCTCTCCCGTTACCTCGGTCGGATTCTCGCCAGCTCTACCTATAGTCAGATGCGCGAAACCAGCAAAAGAGTACTGAGTCGACTCCCTGGTGCCTGGAATCTGGCCCGCAAGGCGGAAGAGCACATGAAAGGGATGGTGGTCCCTGGAACCCTGTTCGAGGAGCTCGGTTTCAACTATGTCGGACCGGTGGATGGGCACAACCTCAAAACACTGACCCAGGCACTACGTACTCTGCGCCCCCTCTCCGGCCCGCAATTCCTGCACATCATCACCCAGAAAGGACACGGTCACAGCGCCGCAGAACAGGACCCACAAAAATACCACGGTATCGGAAGCATCGCCCCCAAACCGGCTCAGACCCCCCCCCGTCCCAGCTACACCGAGGTGTTCGGGGAGTGGCTCTGTGATGCCGCGGAGCGCCACCCCCAACTGTTGGCCATCACCCCAGCAATGATGACCGGTTCCGGGATGATCCCCTTCGCCGAACGTTACCCCGATCGGTTCATCGATGTCGGCATCGCCGAGCAACACGCCGTCACCCTTGCCGCTGGACTGGCCTCTGAAGGGCTGCACCCGGTAGTCGCCATCTACTCCACCTTTTTGCAACGTGGATATGATCAATTGATTCATGATGTTGCACTCCAGAACCTGCCGGTTCTCTTTGCCATCGACCGGGCCGGACTGGTGGGAGCAGATGGCCCAACGCATACCGGAGCATTCGATATCAGCTTCCTTCGTGCCATCCCCAACCTGGTGATCATGACCCCCTCCGGTGCCGAGGAGAGTCAGCGGATGCTGGAGACCGCCCTCCAGCACCCGGGGCCAGTCGCCGTGCGCTACCCCCGGGCCAAGGCTCACGATCTGCCCCTCGCCAATACTCCACTGGAGATCGGTCGTGGAGTAGTGCGCCGAGAGGGGAGCGAGGTCGCACTGCTGGTCTTCGGTCCACTGCTGGAAGTGGCACTGGAGGTGGGCGAGACGCTAGAGGCGACCGTGGTCGATATGCGCTTCGTCGCCCCACTCGACACGCCACTACTGCTACAGATTGCCCGCGCTCACCCCACACTGGTAACACTGGAAGAGAATGTGGTTGCTGCCGGAGCCGGTAGCGCGGTTGGGGAGGCGCTCCACCAGGCCTGTACCGATAACCGTCTGCTCAATCTCGGTTTACCGAACCACTTTGTCGAACAGGGAGAACGCGATACACTACTCGCCCTGTACCGACTCGACTCCCGTGGTATACTTGACTCAATCAGTCGGTTTTTAAGCCTCCAACCCCCCACAAACTCCTGAGCACCTACTCCATGCCCGGCAGGATTACCCTACGAATTTTGAGCGAATTTGCCGCAGCCCATAGCCTGCGCAACTATGATGGGGATTGCAGCCGCCTCCACGGCCACAACTGGAAGATCGAGGTCGAAGTGAGTGCCGACCGACTCGACTCCCTCGGGATGGTGGTCGACTTCAAGGAGGTGAAACGGGTAACCCAAGAGGTAACTGGTCGTTACGACCACCGCTACCTCAACGAGATAACCCCGTTCGATCAAATCAATCCGACTGCTGAACAGATCGCTCAGACCCTCTTCGAGGGGATCGCCAATGGGCTCAATGATGATCGTGTTCAGGTCGATGCCGTTACCGTGTGGGAGACGGATCGGGCCAGTGCCCGCTACTCCGCCTGACCGGCACTTTCGAGTAATAGTGATAGAGGAATTCCACCCATGAGTGATACCGAGATGGCCGATGTGCAGAGCAGTACCGATACCCGCCAAATCCCGATCGACAAAGTCGGGATCAAGGATATCCGGCACCCGGTGGTCATCAAGGACCGCACCGGCAAGATGCAGCATACGGTGGCCAATTTCAATATGTATGTGAGTCTACCGAAACATTTCAAGGGGACCCATATGTCCCGCTTCGTCACCATTCTCAACCAGCATGACTACGAGATCACCGTCGATACCTTCCGGGAGATGCTCAATGAGATGATCGAGCTGCTGGAGGCGGAATCGGGGCATATCGAAATGTCCTTTCCCTTTTTCGTCCACAAGCAGGCCCCGGTGAGCGGTATCGGCAGCCTGATCGACTACGAGGTCACCTTTATCGGAGAGGTGACCTCCGGGGTTCCGGTACTCAATGTCAAGGTGTTGGTCCCCGCCACCAGCCTCTGTCCCTGCTCCAAAGAGATCTCCGACTACGGTGCTCACAACCAGCGCTCGCACATCACCGTCAACGCCCGCACTAACGGCTTCATCTGGATCGAGGACATCATCGACCTAGTGGAGAGCGAGGCCTCCTGTGAGCTCTATGGCCTATTGAAACGACCGGACGAAAAGTATGTCACCGAACGTGCCTACGACAACCCCAAGTTTGTCGAGGATCTGGTGCGCGATGTGGCCAACCGTCTCAACCAGGATGAACGGATCTCCGGCTACATCCTCGAGGCCGAAAATTTCGAATCGATCCACAACCACTCGGCCTACGCCATGATCGAGCGAAAAAAACGGTAGTAACTATTCAGAAGACCTGTAACTGATTCAGGTTGCCCTATGGCGCACTACTACGTAACTCCGGTTGAACCCAATGCTCACCACTTTGCGGTGACCTGTACGGTCTCCAACCCCGACCCGGAGGGGGCTCGATTCTGCCTACCGAGCTGGATTCCCGGCAGTTACAAAATTCGCGACTTTAGTCGCAATCTCTTCGACCTGCGGGCAGAGACCGAGTCGGGTGAGGCGGTAGAACTGACTCAGATCGACAAACGCTGCTGGCGTTGTGAGCCCACCTCGAAGAGCCTATCTCTCCACTATCGGATCTATGCCTGGGAGCTATCGGTTCGTACCGCTTACCTCGACCAATTTCAAGGCTTCTTCAATGGGACCAGTCTCTTTGTGGCGGTCGAAGGCGAGGAGGAGACCCCCCACCGAGTCACCCTCACCCCACCGTCCCGACTCTCTTGGGAGGTGAGCACCACCTTACCAGTGGTTGCGACCGATCCCCAGGGGTGGGGAGACTACCAGGCCGCTGACTACCACGAACTGATTGACCACCCGGTCACGCTGGGTCAACCACAGCGAATCGACTTCGACGTTGGAGGAACGCCACACACCATCATTGTCAGTGGTAATACCGTCACCCAGCCTGAACGGCTGGCCTCCGACCTACAGCGTATCTGTGAGTGCCACTGCCGCCTCTTCAACAGCACTCATCCCCCCTCTCCTCACTATCTCTTTCATTTGCAGGTAGTCGATGGGGGGTACGGTGGTCTCGAACATCGAGACTCGACCGCATTGATCTGCAGTCGCGAGGACCTCCCACAGCAGTCCCAGGGTCCTGCAGACAAAGGCTACCGTCGCCTGTTGGGGCTCTGTAGCCATGAGTATCTCCACCTCTGGATGGTGAAACGAATTCGACCACTCCCCTTCTCTCCGCATCGCCTGGATAGCGAGTGTTACACTCGCCAACTCTGGGCCTACGAGGGTTTTGTCAGCTATCTCGACGATCTCGCTCTGGTGCAGAGCGGAGTAATCTCCAGGGATAGATACCTGGAACTGTTAGGGCAGAACCTGAGCCGTCTCGAACGCAATCGTGGGCAACTCTTCCAGCGTGTAACCGACTCTAGTCTGGAGGCCTGGACCAAACTCTACCAGGCCGATGAGAACGCCGGCAATAGCATGGTCAGCTACTACACCAAGGGGGCTGCAATCGCATTGATGCTCGACCTTCATCTCCGCCACCACAGCGACCACCGCAATAGTCTGGCCACCGTGATGGAACATCTGTGGCAACGGTATGGCCTACAGGGGCTGGGAACGGCCGAGGGTGAGATCGAACAGCTCTGTCATCAGCTCGCTGGCGATGAGATCCCTTTTCTCCAGGCTGCACTCTACGCTACCACACGCCTGGAGATCGCCCCGCTGCTACAACCATTCGGAATCGAACTTCAGCTTCGACCCAGCCGGGATGAGGCCGATCTTGGCGGAACCCCGGCTACCGAACTGCCACGCTCCTGGCTCGGCGCCCGGCTCAACCCCCATGCCAATGGAGTCGAAGTAGAGAGTGTGGTCGATGGGGGGCCGGCACAACAGGCCGGTATCGCCGCCAGAGACCGCCTGATTGCCCTGAATCAATTACAGGCCACCGCAGCATCGATTAAAACTCTGCTGCAACAACCACCGCCCACAGCCCCCCTATCGATCCATCTCTTTCGCCGTGACCAACTCATGACGCTCTCTCTTACGCTACAGCCTCCCCCGGACGACACCGTGGTCCTGCAACCCATCCCCTTCTGTAGTCCGGAGCAGAACGACGCCCGGGAGCGCTGGCTTCACCCCACTGTAGCGTAACGCACCACCCACCATCATGATCCTCAATATCGAACAGCCCGGTGACCGCCCCCACCCCTTTGCCCTTTTCCAGCTCGGTTTTCGCCCCTTCTTTCTCGGAGCCGCCCTCTACGCAGTGGTTAGCGTAACCCTCTGGACACTGATCTACAGCTTCCAATGGTGGCCAGAGAACCTCGGGGCGTGGCGCTCCCCATTCTGGTGGCACGGTCACGAGATGGTCTATGGCTACAGTGTGGCCGTGGTGACCGGTTTTCTGCTCACCGCCACCAAGAACTGGACCGGCGTCCAGACCCTCCGCTTCACCCCGCTGGCACTACTTTTCACCTGCTGGCTACTGGCCCGACTACTACCCTGGATCCCAGGAGTCCCCCTACTGGCCTCTGCTACGGTCGAACTGCTCTTTCTGATCGGGGCCACCGTGGCGATCACGCACCCCCTCTATCAGGCACGACAGTGGGATCAGGTCCGTATCTTCACCTCCAAGCTGACCCTGCTCACCCTCAGCAACCTGCTCTTCTATCTGGGGCTGCTCGACCTGCTCCCCGGGGGAGAGCGAATCGGCCTCTATGGCGGTGTCTATCTGATTCTGGCGCTGGTACTGACACTGGGGCGACGGGTCTTCCCCTTCTTCATCGAGAAAGGGGTACAGTCCGGTGGTGGACTTTCACCGATTACGCTGCGCAACTCCCGTTTTCTCGACCTCGCCAGCCTCGTCCTCTTCCTGCTCTTCGTCCTCACCGATCTCATCCTCACCCCCGGTCACCTCACCTGGGAGGGGCTTTCGGCAACCGCAGTGGTGGCATCGCTGGCAATGGCACAGGTGGTGGTTCACCTCCTCCGCTTTCGCAACTGGTACACCTCGGAGGTCTGGTCACGGCCACTATTGTGGGTGTTGCTGGTCGGCTACGGCTGGATCATCTTCGGCTTTCTGCTGGTAGCGCTTTCCGTCTGGTTGCCGATCCCATCGGTGGCCGCTCTTCACGCCTTCACCTATGGCGCCATCGCCACCATCACCCTGGGGATGATGGCCCGGGTCACCCTGGGGCACACCGGTCGTAATGTTCTGTCCCCCCCAACCGGGCTGCGACTGCTCTTCGGCCTCATTACGGTAGGTGCAGTAGTCCGGGTGGTGTTGCCGCTACTCTTGCCGACGCTCTCCTCACACTGGGTGTTACTGTCACAACTGCTCTGGATTGTCGCCTTTCTCCATTTTCTCAGCCTTCATGCCTTCCCCCTGCTTCGTCCCCGGGTCGACGGGCGTCCCGGGTGATTGTGGTGTCCCTCATCTGAGAGAGAGGGTGTAGCATAGAAATCCCTCGGTAGAGTAGCAATACACACTTACCCACGCTCTCTTCATATTGCTATAATGACTCCTTTCGTCTAACCATTCGGTTCCTTCCTGAATTGTGTGGGTAGCCCCTGAAATCTGATGATAAGCTTACCAC
>CAYFOQ010000108.1:0-7839 GCA_964344735.1 uncultured Piscirickettsiaceae bacterium | reverse complement strand
CCACCACCCTGCCCCCCCCGTTGAGAGGCATCGACACCGGCAAAACCGAATTTGTCGTAGGCGGCCCGCTTCTGTTCATCACTGAGTACTTCGTAGGCCTCCTTAATCTCTTTGAAACGGGCCTCGGCATCCTCCCCTTCCGGATTGCGATCGGGGTGGTATTTCATTGCCAGCCGACGATAAGCCTTCTTCAGATCGGCACCACTGACATTTCGATCCACCCCAAGAACTTCGTAGTAATCTCTCTTTGACATCGCAACCGCTTCTCTTCAATATGGAAACCATCAATAATCGGCCAGGTGGGCAAACGCAACGGGTCGCCGTAGACCCTTCGATCTCCGGCGACCCGAACAATACCGGCCAGACAACAGCTCAGCGCCCCCCCGGTCGACCACGGAGGCACCAAACCATTACTCGACCAATCACTTCTTGTTGTCGCCCACCTCTTCAAACTCGGCATCGACCACATCATCGTCGCGACCAGAGCCGCCCTCCCCGCCCTCTTGCGGAGCCTCGGCACCAGCCCCGGACTGGGCGTACATCCGCTCGGCCATCTTGCCAGAGGCCTCACCCAACGCCTGAGTCTTGGCCTCGATGGCCGCCACATCATCCCCCTTCAGAGCCTCTTCCAAGTCTGCAATCGCCGATTCGATGGCGCTCTTTTCATCACCACTGACCTGATCACCGGCCTCACTCATCGCCTTACGAGTCGAGTGGATCAAGGCATCACCCTGATTACGTGCAGTCACCAATTCCTGGAAGCGGCGATCCTCATCGGCATGGGCCTCGGCATCACGCACCATACGATCGATCTCGTCATCACTGAGACCACTGGAGGCCTTGATCACGATCGACTGCTCCTTCCCGGTCCCCTTGTCCTTGGCCGAAACATGGAGAATACCATTGGCATCAATATCGAACAGTACCTCGATCTGTGGAATACCACGCGGAGCCGGAGGAATATCCGTCAAGTCGAAACGACCTAGTGACTTGTTGGCACTAGCCATCTCCCGTTCTCCCTGCAGTACATGTACCGTAACCGCATTCTGGTTATCGTCTGCGGTTGAAAAGACATTCTGGGCCTTGGTCGGAATGGTGGTATTCTTCTCGATCAGCTTGGTCATCACCCCGCCCAGGGTCTCGATACCGAGTGAAAGTGGCGTGACGTCGAGCAACAGAACATCATTGACGTCTCCAGCCAGCACTCCCCCCTGAATCGCCGCCCCCATCGCCACCGCCTCATCCGGATTGACATCCTTGCGAGGTTCACGACCAAAGAAAGACTCAACGGCCGCCTGCACCTTGGGCATCCGGGTCTGTCCACCCACCAGGATCACATCACCAACCTCCCCGGCAGAGAGTCCGGCATCCTTGAGCGCAATGCGACAGGGCTCGATCGAACGCTGAATCAGATCATCGACCAGCGACTCCAGCTTGGCCCTGGAGAGTTTAATATTCATATGCTTCGGGCCGCTGGCATCGGCAGTGATATAAGGCAGATTAATATCGGTCTGCTGACTGGAGGAGAGCTCGATCTTGGCCTTCTCTGCCGCCTCCTTGAGACGTTGCAACGCCATTGGATCTTTGGACAGATCGATCCCCTGATCCTTCTTGAACTCGTCAACCAGGTAGTCCATCACTCGGTTGTCGAAATCCTCGCCGCCGAGAAAGGTATCGCCATTGGTCGCCAGCACCTCGAACTGATGATCACCGTCAACCTCAGCAATCTCGATGATCGAGACATCAAAGGTTCCACCACCGAGATCATAGACAGCGATGGTGCGATCCCCAGTTTTCTTGTCCATACCATAGGCCAGGGCAGCAGCTGTCGGCTCGTTGATGATTCGCTTCACTTCCAGTCCAGCGATCTTGCCAGCATCCTTGGTGGCCTGTCGTTGGGAATCGTTGAAGTAGGCCGGCACGGTCACTACCGCCTCGGTCACCTCATGGCCGAGATACTCCTCTGCGGTCTTCTTCATTTTCTGCAGCACCCGGGCAGAAACCTCCGGAGCTGCCATCTTCTTGTCGTTAACCTCGACCCAGGCATCGCCGTTATCGGCCCGAACGATCTTGTAAGGCACCAGGTCGATATCCTTCTGTACCACATCATCCTCGAAGCGACGTCCAATCAGTCGTTTGATGGCAAACAGGGTATTGTGAGGATTGGTAACCGCCTGACGCTTGGCCGATTGCCCCACCAGCACCTCATCATCATCGGTGTAGCCAATAACCGACGGGGTGGTTCTCGCCCCCTCGCTGTTCTCGATCACACGCGGCTTGTCTCCTTCCAGAACTGCCACACAGGAGTTGGTAGTTCCAAGGTCAATACCAATAATCTTGCCCATCTCTAATTCTCCAAATTCAATATCTTATTAAAAACCATGAAACTATAACTTTCATACTACCCCACTACTCTGCCCCTATTGATGGGGACGACACCGGGAGTTTCAAGTCGCTATTTTCATTACTGTGTACTAACTACTACCCGCGCCGGACGTAATAGACGACCGTTGAGGGTGTAACCCTTCTGAATCACCTCGATCACGGTGTTGGGCTCCATCTCGGGATTGGGAACCATCGTCATCGCTTCATGCTGTTCGGGATTGAACTTTACCCCTTGAGCATCCAGCACCTCGATATTGAACCGCTCCAGAACCCCATAGAGCTGCTTGCGGGTCAACTCCATCCCCTCCCGCAGCGCGGTGAGATCTCCTCCATCGGCAACCGCATTGAGCCCCAAATCCATACTGTCAGCAACGGATAGCAAATCACGAGCAAACGGCTCCAGAGCGAACTTGCGCGCATTCTCCACCTCACGAGCGGTACGCTTACGCAGATTATCCATCTCCGCCTGGGTACGGGTGACGCGGTCAAGGTAGCTCTCAGCCTCCAGGCGGGCCTGTTGCAGCGCCTCTTCCAATGGGGGAGACTCCTCTCCCGCATCTGCCGGTCCGGTCGAAAGTGCCTCAGCCTCCGCCACAGACTCTTCCCCACCTACCACTTCATCCAACTCCGCTCCAACCGCCACACCGTCTTCATTTTTACCAGAAGACACCTCCAACTCCTCTTGCATAATCAGCCAGTTCCTTTAATTATCAAAATAACATTGTCAGAAAAAACCACATCGAACTCTGGACTCCCTCAGATTGACTGAAGGAGCGACATCGATCGGGAACGGAGGCTACTATGGAGACTAGCCGACCGAATTCAAGGCAGATCCGAGAATTTTCGCAGTCATATCGACCACAGGAATGACCCGGTCATAGGCCATCCGGGTTGGCCCCACCACCCCCAGCACTCCGAGCACTTCATCCCCGTGACGATAGGGGGAGGTGACCACGCTGCAACCATCGAAGATCTGGTAGCCCGACTCTTCACCGATAAAGACCTGCACTCCATCCGCCTCCATACACTGATCGAGCAGATGGATCATGTCATGCTTCTCACTGAAGGCGGCAAAGAGCCGTCGTAACCGCTCCATCTCCGAAAACTCACTGTAGTCCATTAGACGTGACCGCCCCGACACCATCACTTTCTCCCCTTCGTTGTCGGTGGTAGAGACAGCACGCTGTGCCATTCCCACGATCTGCTCCATGGCACTGTTCATCTCTCCCTGAGCCCGCTCCAACTCCTCGACCAGTCGTCGCCGTACCACAACCAGGCTCTCCCCCTCGAAGGTGCGATTGAACCAGTTAGAGGCCTGACGCAACTCGGCCTCACTATAGTTGCGATCGGTTTTAATGATGCGATTCTGAACCTCATCACGATTGGTGACCAGAATAGCCAGCAGCCGCCCTTCAGAGAGTGGTAGAAATTCTAGATGCCGCAGCGTGATCCGACCCTGCCGAGGCACCATCACCACACTGGTCATGCCAGTAATCTGAGAGAGCAGAGAGGAGGCACTATTGAGCACCTGCCGGGTATTCTTCTCCGGTGCCGAGATCTCACTCTCCATCTTTACCACCTCCACCTGCTGCAGTGGCTGAACCACTACCATGGTATCGACAAAAAGGCGGTACCCCTTCTGAGTCGGTATCCGTCCAGCGGAAGTGTGAGGGGACTGGATCAACCCCATGCTCTCGAGGTCAGACATGGTATTCCGTACCGTAGCGGCACTCACCTTAAGCCCGGAACTACGGGAGAGGGTACCAGAACCTACCGGTTTACCATCACGAATATGGTGCTCTACCAGCACCTTGAGCAGGAGCTGGGCACGTTCACTCAATCGAGATTCGTTACTCATCTAGATCGTAAATTCATGCTATAGTGTTCCGTCGACGGGAAAGGGTATCACACTGCCCAGGCGCTTCAAATCAGTAGAGGATGGCGCCCATATAAGATTACAGGGAACCATGGATTACTCGTTCAAGAAGATCGGTGTCATCGGCAAGTTTGGCGCCCCGACGGTCGGTGACACCCTGCTCTCGCTCACACACTGCCTGCTGGAACGCTCGTTGGAGGTCTACCTCGATCAGGAGACTGCCAAGCGCCATCCAGAGAATGTTTTGCCGGTGGTTACTCGAGAACAGATGGGAGCGCAGTGTGATCTGGCGATCGTAATTGGTGGCGACGGCTCCTTTCTCAACGCCGCTCGCTCCTTGGCCCACTTTGATATTCCGATGCTGGGAATCAACCTCGGGCGTCTCGGCTTTCTCACCGACATCGCCCCCAACCAGATCGACGACCACCTCAACGAGATTCTATTCGGCAAATACATTGCGGAGCAACGCTGCCTGCTCAGCAGCCATATTCTGCGTGACGGTGAGATTCTCGCTCAAGGCTGCGCCCTCAATGATGTCGTAGTCCACAAGCTCGATATCGCCCGGATGATCGAATTCGAGACGCACATCAACGGTGAGTTCGTCTACCGCCAACGCTCCGATGGTCTGATCATCTCTACCCCAACTGGATCGACCGCCTACGCTCTATCCGGTGGTGGTCCGATACTGGCCCCCACCCTCAAGGCGATCTCACTGGTTCCAATCTGCCCTCACACCCTCAGCAATCGCCCCATCGTGGTTCCGGGAGACAGCCGTATCGAAATCACCATCATGGGGCCGAGTGGGCACGCCCAGGTAACCCGGGATGGACAGAGCAACGAGACCTTGGTGGCCGGCGACAAGGTAATGATTCGCCGTTATGACTACAACGTACGCCTTATTCATCCCGACAACTACAGCCCTTTCCGGGTATTGAGACAGAAACTGGGCTGGTCTGGCTAGAAACTCTACTCATGCGGCACGATAGCGCGTTAAAATTGGTCTCAAATAGGCTCATTTACTGAAGCAAACTCCGCTTTTTCGTCCAATTTTCCTTGTCTCGCGCTCGCATGAGCGAACTTCAACAATCCGCAGAAACCGTACCAAGCGATGCTCCAGTATCTCTTTATCCGTAACTTCGTCCTGGTGACAGAGAGTGAAATCGAATTTGGCTCTGGAATGACCGTGTTGACGGGTGAAACCGGAGCCGGCAAGTCGATCATTTTTGATGCCCTCGGGTTGGCACTCGGCCGACGCGCTGAGAGCCGTTTCATTCGCCACAACTGCGATCAGGCAGAGGTGAGCGCCACTTTCACCCACCTCACCCCAGAGATTCTCCATTGGATCGAGCATAACGAGCTGACCGAAGAGGATGGGAACCTGATTTTGCGTCGAGTCATTCGCCGGGATGGTCGCTCTCGGGCCTTCATCAACGGCTCCCCCACTACGACCCAGGCACTGCGGGAGGCCGCTACTCTGCTGGTCGACATCCAGGGACAACACGCCCACCAGAGACTACTAAAACCGGAACAGCAGCTGCAGATGCTGGACCACTATGCCGACCTTGAAACGGCGGCCAGTACGATGGAACACCATTACCGGCAGTGGCGAGAAGTTATCGAGCACCACCAAGAGCTACAGCAGCAAAGTACCGATCAGGCAGACCGCATGGCACTACTACAGTTCCAGATCGACGAACTGGAGCGGGCCGCCCCCAATGACGACCACTACGACACCCTGGAGGCCGAACAACAACGGTTGAGTCACGCCGGGCAGCTACTGGAACTGAATCACCAGAGCCATCAACTACTCGATGGCGAAGAGGAGAGAAACAGCGCACTACAACAACTCCATCGAGCCGTTGCACTGCTGGAATCGATTGAGCAGCTCGATCCGGAAGTCACACCGCTTCGAGAACAGCTGCTCGGTGCTACACTCGAGGTGACCGAAGTAGCCAATGAGCTACAGCGCCGCAGTGACCACTATCCACTCGATCCCGAGCGCCTGCAACAGCTCAACCAGCATCTCTCCAGCCTCTCAGACCTCGCCCGCAAGCACCACTGCAACAGCAACCAACTGGGAGCCAGGCTAGATCACCTGCAGCTGCAACTGGGCCAGCTCGAACAGAGTGGAGAGCAACTATCCGCACTGGAAGAGGAGATCGCTCAACGCCATCAAGCAGCCCTGGCTCTGGCCAGCACGCTACAACAGCAGCGTCGACAAGCTGCGGCCCGACTACAACAGCAGGTCAGCCAAGAGATCGCCTCACTCGGAATCGCTCATGGACAATTTCAGATTGGACTAACCCCACTCCCCGACGATCGGCTACGGTCATCGGGACTCGATGAGATCGAGTTCGAGATCAAAACCAACTCCGGAGACAGCTTTCATCCACTACTTAAAATTGCCTCGGGTGGAGAACTATCACGAGTCAGTCTCGCCATCCAACTAGCGACCGCCAGCCAGGGCGACACCCCAACACTGATTTTCGATGAGGTAGATAGCGGTGTTGGCGGCAGCACCGCGCAGCGAATTGGCGAGAAACTGAGACTACTGGGCGAGGAGACCCAAATCCTCTGTGTCACCCACCTGCCCCAAGTGGCCTCACAAGGCCATCACCACCTCTCCATCCGCAAAGAGAGCACCGCAGCAGAGACCACAATCAGTCAGATCACCACGCTCGACCCTGAAGCTCGTGTAGAGGAGATTGCCCGAATGCTGGGTGGAGTGGAGATCACGCCCCAGACCCGAGCCCACGCCAGGGAGATGCTGAATCCCAACTAGAAGGCACTGCTAAAAATGCCTATTTTTAGAGGCGCCTTAAAGGAAGTCCGCTGCCACCCCACACTATTTTCGGTATGATTGACCGTCACAACGGCTCCACCCACAAGATTGATGAGACCCCACCGATGAAAGCCACGCTCTCTCTGCTGATTCTGGCCATTACCACCACCGGCTGCAGCTCCACCCTGGAAGAGCGCTGGGACCAAATTTCGCTACCGGAATTGACTCTACCGAGTATGCCGGGGATCTATCGAGCCGATATCCATCAAGGCAACATTGTGGATCAAGCGATGGTGGACCAATTGAAGCCGGGCATGGAGAAGCCACAAGTACGACATATTCTCGGCTCACCACTGCTGATCGATACCTTTCATCAGGATCGCTGGGACTACTTCTATAGCCTCAAGCAAGAGGGGGAGATCCAGGAGCAACGTCGGCTCTCACTCTTTTTCAGTGACAATCGCCTCACCCACCTCGAAGGGGATATCGTTCCCCATAAGTAGAACTTCAACGCCTGTTAAGCCGTATCCAGCAACATTGGGACCTCGGCGATCATCTCATCCAGCACCGCCGAATCGAGCATCAGCTCTTCCAGCGCATTATCGATCGACTGTTGCCCCTCGCGCTTGATCGGTATTTCTGGATGGAGCACCTTGCCCACCAGAAAATTACTAATCTTGACCACCGCCACCAGCCCGCGCAATTCATTGTTCTCCAACTCACCACAACCGACCAGATGGCTGTTGTTGACACCGGAGTAAACCCGCACTTATTCGCCGCATCCCGCAGGGGCGGC
>CAYFOQ010000107.1:0-7888 GCA_964344735.1 uncultured Piscirickettsiaceae bacterium | reverse complement strand
GCAGGCGAATCGCCCTGTCTACTCCTACCGTCTCTCGGTGATCCACTTCTGGGCACTGATGTTCGGTTATGTCTGGCTGGGTGCACACCATCTACAGTACACCGCACTGCCGGACTGGACCGGTTCACTGGGTGCTGCGGTCTCGCTGGCGATGATCATCCCCTCCTGGGGTGGTGCCGTGAACGGCATGATGACCCTCTCCGGGGCCTGGGACAAGCTGCGCGATGACTATATCTTGCGCTTCCTGATCGTCTCACTCGCCTTCTACGCCATGTCCACCTTTGAAGGACCGGTAATGTCCTCGAAAACGGTCAATGCTCTGTCGCACTACACCGACTGGACTGTGGGCCACGTTCACTCCGGTGCTCTGGGCTGGGTGGTCATGGTGGGCGCTGGTGCCATCTACCATCTGATCGAGAAGCTCTGGAACACCCGGATGTACTCAGCCGGACTGGTCAATCTGCACTTCTGGCTCGCTACGATTGGTGCCGTGGTCTATATCACCGCAATGTGGGTGTCAGGGATCATGCAGGGGCTGATGTGGCGTGACTATGACGAGTATGGCACCTTGAGCTACACCTTCGCTGAATCAGTAGCTGCGATGGTTCCGTACTACAAGATGCGTACGATTGGTGGCCTGATCTACTGGCTCGGGGGCGTTGTCATGCTGTACAACGTGGTGATGACTTTGGCGACTGCAAAAGAGCGTCAGGCTTAATCAAGGAGTAGAAGATAATGGCTGATCAAATCTATTCAACTAAGTTGCAGGACAAGGTCGAGCGTAGTGCCGTCTTGATGCTGCTCTTTCTGCTGGTTACGGTCTCCGTTGGTGGCCTGGTGGAGATCGTTCCACTCTTTACCATCGATGAGACCATGGAGCACAATCGTGCACCAGAGATCGTCTGGCAGCGTAAGGCGGGGGAGACCCTCGACAACTGGAAGCCGGGTGACGGCATTCGCCCTTACACCGCACTGGAGTTGGCGGGTCGTGACATCTATGTTCGAGAGGGGTGTTACACCTGTCACTCCCAGATGATTCGTCCCTTCCGTGATGAGAAGGAGCGCTATGGCCACTACTCTCTCGCCTCCGAGTCGATGTACGACCACCCCTTCCAGTGGGGTTCCAAGCGTACCGGTCCCGACCTCGCCCGTGTGGGAGGGAAGTATTCGGATGAGTGGCACCGCCAACACCTGCGCGCTCCACGCGCTGTAGTCCCGGAGTCGGTGATGCCGAACTATCCCTGGTTGATGGAGACGCCGGTCGATGCGGACGGGATCGAAAAGCGGATGGAGGTGATGCGGATGATGCCAGGGGTAGGACATGTGCCCTATACCGATGCCGATATCGCTGGTGCCGGTGAGAAGATTCGTGGCAAGACCGAAGAGGATGCGTTGATCGCCTACCTCCAGGTATTGGGTACGATGACCAAACTGGATTACCAGAAGAACTACCGGGATTAATTGAGATGGCTGAAGAGCAAGGCTACTTCCACACCGACTGGGCCGCGTTGACGGTCAACGATTGGGTCGGCCTGATCGTCACCGTACTGGTGGCCGTGGTGTTGGCGGTAGCCTATCTCTATATCTTTCATCCAAAGAACAGAGAGAGGTTGGAGGCCCAACGTTACCTCGTAGATGGCCCAGAGGGCGAAGAGCCACCAACCGCACAGGGAGAAAACAAATGAGTGAGAACAATCCGTTTCCTAACGAAAGTAATACCGGCCACTTCTGGGATGAGACCCTGCGTGAGCTGACCAACGATCCGCCCGGCTGGTGGCGAATCGGTTTCCACGCCAGCTGGATCTTCTGCGTGGTCTACTTCATTATCTATCCTTCGATTCCGACGTTGGAGGGGTATACCAAAGGGACTATGGGGTGGACTGCCGTGGGTGAGTACAAGGAGGATCTGGCCAAGATCGATAGTGTACGTCAACAGTGGGAGAAGAAGATCGAAGATCCCAACACCACGGCGGCAATGATTCTGGCGGATGAGGATCTGAAGAACTATACCGTACGGTCAGCCAAGGTACTGTTTGGTGACTACTGTGCCGCCTGTCACGGTTCCGGTGGTTCGGGTAACGCGACCGCTAGTCCAGCCGATTCTGGCTTCCCGGTTCTGGCGGATGATGACTGGCTCTACGGGGGCACCATCGACAATATCGTCATGACCATTACCAACGGCCGCAAGGGGATTATGCCCAACTACGGGGCTCGTCTCAGTGAGGCCGAGATCGGTGAACTGGCTCAGCATGTCGTGGCTCTTTCAGAAGGGCGTGAGCATGAGGCTGGTAAGGCACTCTTCAATGACCCGGTCAAGGGCGGCTGTTTTGCCTGTCACGGGATGGATGCCAAGGGGATGTCTGCACTCGGCTCTGCCAATCTCACCGATAAGGTGTGGCGTTTCCGGGTTCGTGGTGGCAATCAGCTGGAGAGTGTTCGTCACACCATTACCCACGGTGTCAACAGCGAGTTGATCGACCCAGCATCGCGTAATGCGGTGATGCCGGCCTTCGGTCCTCTGGGTAAAGATCTCAGCCCAGGTACGATCAAGAAGTTGGCGGTCTATGTTCACCAGTTGGGTGGTGGGCAGTAGGGTCGATCACAACGTGGGCCTTCTTTCCCCCCCGACGCCTTGGCGTGCAGGGGGGGTGGATTGAATAAGAGGAGTTGAATTATGGGACTTTTTTCTGGACAGGATATGGATCCGGTACTACTGTTTTCGATGATCACAGTAGGAATTACTGCAGTGATTATTCTCTATCTCGGGCTGAAGCTACGTAAGTTGATGAACAGTACCCACTCCGAGGATTGATTCGATATACGGAGAGTGGGGGGGAGCAGCTAAGCTGCTCCCCCTTTTTGTTTCCGTTGAAGGCGCGTCTCAATAGGGGATGGTTCTTGTGTTTGGCGGGCTTAAAGGGGTAAATAAAGATGGCAAAGCAGAGTGAACAGAGCGTTGAAGAGCTCTATGCCGAGGGGCAGGAGTGGGTTCTCAATACCGGTGAGGAGACAATCCATGCCAAACGGATGGGGGGACGGTTTCGTACCCTGAAGTGGGCCGCCGCTTCGATCTGGCTGCTCTACTTCTTTGGTCCTTACCTGCGCTGGAATGGACAACAGGCGGTGTTGTTCGATATTCCAGGGCGTCAGTACCATATCTTCAATATCACGATCCTGCCACAGGATGTCTGGATGTTGTCGTTGCTGCTGCTCTTCTTCGCCATTTTACTGGCGGTGGTGACCACCCTTTTTGGCCGAGTCTACTGTGGCTTCTTCTGTTTTCAGACCGCCTGGGTTGATGTTTTTACCTGGATTGAAGAGAAGCTGGAGGGGCAACCCGCCAAACGTAAGAAGCTGGACAAGGCACCATGGAGTATGGAAAAACTCTGGATCAAGGTGAGGAAACACTTCTACTGGTTGTTGATCTCCGTCCTGACCGGTGTCAGTTTTGTCGCCTGGTTTACCGATGCCTACCAGCTCTGGGTTGATTACTTTACCCTGCAGGCATCAACGGCAGCTTGGGCTACCTTGGGGCTTTTTACTGCGGGTACCTATGTGCTGGCCGGTTTTTTGCGGGAGCAGGGCTGTCTCTGGCTCTGTCCCTATGCCCGGATTCAGGCGGTGATGCTGGATCGTGAATCCCTGATCCCCACCTATGATTACAATCGTGGTGAACCACGAGGCCGGCTGAAGAAGGGCGAACCGGTCGAAGGGAATGGGGACTGTATCGACTGTAATCAGTGTGTTGCGGTCTGTCCCACCGGAGTTGATATTCGTCACGGCCTGAGCGAGGGGTGTATTACCTGTGCGCTCTGTATCGATGCCTGTGATTCGGTGATGGAGAAGATCGACAAACCTATGGGGTTGATTCGCTATGAGTCGATCGATGCGCTGGAAGGGAAGGCGGTGGAGCCGTTGCTTAAGCGCCCGCGGGTACTGGTTTATATCGCGATCATGACGATCTCTTTCGTCGGTATCATCTATGGACTACTCAATATCTCCGGACTGGAGGTGAAGGTACTTCATGAGCGTCAACCGCTCTTTGTCACCTTGAGTGATGGCTCGATACAAAATAAGTACGAGCTCAAGATTCTCAATAAAACCAGTGATCCGATCACGGTTCAGGTCACCACGACCGGCCTCGAGGGGGTGACCCTGGTCGGGGCAGAGGAGCCGCTGCATGCCCGTCCAGGAACGGTAACTCCCTACACCGTCTATCTGCGGCTGCCGCAGGAGCGGTTATCACAGGAGTCAGTGCCGGTGGAGTTCCACCTGGACAGTCTGGATCGGCCAGAGTTGACCAGCCAATATGAGAGTATGTTTATCGGTCCCCGTTAACAGTAACCCTCCCTCTGGGAGAGGGCTGGGGTGAGGGTAAAAAACGCTGAATATTTACATAGCAACAATGAAAAAGGAGTAACTCAGTGGCACTACTTTCACAATCGAACAAAGAGGCGTTCCGTAATCCCTGGGTGATTGGGTGGATCGTTTTGGTGGTGGTGGTCTTTGCCGTCAATGCCGGAATGATTGTCACCGCCTTCACCACCAATCCGGGCCTGGTCCAGGACGACTATTACGAGCAGGGAAAGAGTTATGAACGAACCGTACAGCAGTTGATGGAGACCCGCCATCGTCTGGGGTGGAGATTGGCACTCGATAGTGGCACGGTCACGGTTGGACAACCGGCACGACTGCAGGTGATGGTGCAGAGCCAGGAGGGGGCACCGGTTACCGGTCTGGGAGGTAGGGTGCAGCTCTATCGTCCCTCTGACCGTAGCCAAGACGCGGTAATACCACTGCAGGAGGTTGCCCCAGGGGAGTATCAGGCTCACTACACCGTCATGCTCAAGGGGGTGTGGGATCTGATTGTCACCCTGCAGCAGGGAGAGGACCTCTATACCGCGGAGGAGCGTATCGAGGTGAATCCCGCCGGCTAGACTGACTACGATTATCGATTTTCCCGTAATGAGTGGTCATATCAATGGCGGCTGTTTCCATTGTGGTCAGCCGTTACCCGTGCAGGAGGTGGTGACCACGAAGATCGATGGGGTTTCCCGCCACTTCTGTTGCCATGGTTGTCGTGGAGTCTGTGAGGTCATCTACGGTAGTGGCATGAGTGGTTTTTATGACCGCACCCCTGATGGCGTGCAGTTGGCACCACCGCCAGCGTTGACCCAGGAGGCGGAGCTCTTCGATCTGGAGGAGGTGCAGTCGCAATATGTGCGGATCCTAGGAGAGCAGCGAGAGATTCATCTGTTGGTCGAAGGGATTCACTGTGCTGCCTGTGTCTGGCTGATCGAGCGTACCCTGGAGCCGATAGCGGGGGTCTCCCGTGCGCAGGTTAACCTGAGTGGAAAACGACTGCTACTGCGATGGGATCCTGAACGGATCAAGCTCTCCGAAGTGATTCAACGGCTACGCCAGATCGGTTATGTGGCCGTACCGTTCGATCCAGAGAGTGCCGAGGGACGGTTGCGGAAAAGGGACCGTGATCTGCTCTATCGGATGGTCTTTGCTGGATTTACCGCAATGAACCTGATGTGGATCTCGATCGCACTCTATACCGGTGCCGATCAGGGGGAGTTTCGGGGGTGGTTCCATCTCCTCGGTTTCGTACTGGCGACCCCAACCCTCTTCTACTCCGGTTTTCCCTTTCTCAAGGGGGCCTGGACCGGATTGCGAGCTCGCCACCTGACGATGGACCTGCCGATCGCAATGGGTGCCACAGCCACTTGGCTCTACTCCAGCTATATCACCCTGAGTGGTGGAGTGGTGGGTGAGGTTTACTACGATACGGTGGTCAACTTTATCTTCGTCATTCTGGTTGGGCGCTACCTGGAGTCAGCGGCCAAACGTCAGGCGGTCTCCTCTACCCAACGACTGATGGATCTGCAGCCCCGGGTGGCGACACGGTTGGTCGATGGGCAGGAGTCGGTTGTAGCAGTACGGAGGCTCAAGCCAGGGGATCGAGTTCGAGTCAAACCCGGACAGCGAATTCCGGTGGATGGGCGGCTACTGCTGGGAGAGAGTGAGGTCGATGAGTCGATGTTGAGCGGAGAGTCGTTACCGGTGACCAAGGGGGTCGGGGCACAACTCTATGCCGGTACCGTCAACGGACATGGATTGTTAGAGCTGGAGGTGGAAGGGGTGCTGCAAGATAGTGCCCTGGGAAAGATTCTCGGTTTGGTAGAGGAGGCTCACGCATCCCGGGCCCCGATTCAGTGTACTGCCGACCGTATCGTTCCTTGGTTCGTGACGGCTACGTTGACACTGGGTGGACTCACCTTCCTCTTTTGGGTTGGAAGAGATTTTGAGGTGGCGCTGATGGCGGCCACTTCGGTACTGATCATCACCTGTCCCTGTGCCTTTGGGCTGGCGACCCCGATGGCGATTGCGGTCGCCTCCGGGGTTGGTGCACGTCACGGTATACTGATCAAAAATGGTGGGGTACTGGAGACCCTGTCAACGGTCAACCACCTGGTCTTTGACAAGACCGGAACGCTCACCGAAGGGCGGCATCGCGTGGTCGGGACTGCCCTGTTGCCGGGATGGAATCGCGACAACCTCTACCGTTTTGCTCACGCACTTGAGCGTAACTCTGAGCACCCCCTGGCACGGGCTATTGTGGCTGAAGCCGAGCGGGTTATGGGTCGGGAGGTTGGATCCACGGAGGGGGTAGCGAACTTTCAGTACCAGCCCGGTTCCGGTGTCTCGGGTGTCGTGGTCGCCGGTACCCTTCGCATGGGAACCTTGCGCTGGCTGGAGTCACAGCAGGTCGAATGTGCCGAGTCATTGAAACGGGCTGCGGTCGAGTGGGAGCAACAGGCGGCCACTGCGGTCTTTCTCTCGTTGGATGGGGAGTGTATCGGTGTGGTGGCATTGGGGGATCGTCTGCGGGCTACCGCAGCTGCAGTGGTCTCGCGACTTCAACAGCAGCAGATTGGGGTTACCCTGCTCACTGGGGATCGGCGTGCGGTGGCCGAAGTGACTGCCGCTAGATTGGGGGGCGAGGTCGCGGTGGTGGCTGAGGTACTGCCACAGCAGAAGGCCGAAGAGGTTCGTCGGCTACAGGATCAAGGGGCGATCGTGGCGATGGTGGGAGATGGGGTCAATGATGCTCCGGCGCTCACCGTGGCCGATATCGGTATCGCGATGGGATCGGGGACCGACGCCTCGGTTGAGAGCGCCGATGTGGTGTTGTTGAGTAGTGAGTTGGAACAGGTGGAGCTGGCACAGCGACTCTCCCGTCGTGCCTTGGCGACCATTCGCCAGAATATCGCAATCTCTATCCTCTATAATGTGATCATGGTGCCACTGGCGATGATGGCCTGGGTGACGCCGTTGGTAGCGGCGATTTCGATGCCGATCAGTTCGTTGTTGGTGATCGGTAATGCCGCCCGTATACGGACCGAGGTGAAACCGTCTGATAGAGAGGGGTGACGAATGGAAGTGATCTACGTACTGATTCCCGGCATGATTCTGCTTGGAATCATTCTGGTGCTGGTACTGGCGATCGCTATTCGCAAGGGGCAGTATGATGACCTCGAGGGGGATGGTGCCCGCATCTTGATGGATGATGATCTGATGCCGGATGATCTGGTGCAGCGGTCATCGGATCGTGTGGGGGTAAGGAGACAGCCGCAGGAGGAGGAAGAAGATGGAAGGGGTTGAACATGTTGAACATAGTGATCAGCAGCAACAGCAACGGAATCAGCGAAAGCAGGCTCGGCGGCCCCACGAGCTCTTTGTTCTCAATCTGATCTTTTTTCACCTGTTGGCGGTACCGGCAGCATTGGCACTCGATTTCGGTTACGGTGGGCTATTGATTCCCCCGTTGTTGACGCCGGAGGAAAAGCGCTGCTATTCGCCGCAGGCCTGTAGCAAACAG
>CAYFOQ010000106.1:0-7900 GCA_964344735.1 uncultured Piscirickettsiaceae bacterium | reverse complement strand
TTTGCTACAGGCCTGCGGCGAATAGCAGCGCTTTTCCTCCGGCGTCAACACCCCTCTCCCTCTGGGAGAGGGCTGGGGTGAGGGAAGGGAGCCACCAAATTTAACGGAAAAGCTGCAACATCTGCTGTGGGATCTGATTGGCCTGCGCCATCATCGCCGTTGCCACCTGCTTGAGGATCTCCACTCGACTCATTTCAGCACTCTCTTTGGCAAAATCGGTATCATGGAGCCGGGACCGAGCCTCTTCACCATACCCCTTGTAGAGCTCCAACCCCTCCGCCACTCCGGTAAGCTGGCGTTCGATCGAGGCGAGGTGAGAGCGGCTCTCACTGACATAACGGATGGCACCATCGATCCTCCCCAACATCCCCTCGGAGTCGGCCATGGTGCCGATGGAGAGGCTCTTATCGAGCAGAATACCCAACGGCTGCTCAGGGTCATCAAGGTCATAGTGATTGAGTCGCACCTGATTGGTATCGTGAACCCGGATACCAAGCTTGGGAATGTGCCCCATGACCGAGATGGTTCCCTGCTCACCGGTGGTAGAGCTTAGAACCACCCGATCCCCAGCCTCGTTATAGCCGGCCTGCAACCCCGGAATCTGCAGCTTCATCTTGTTGAGGATCTCCCCCATCGGCAAGATCGAGGGTTCCAGGGTAACGGTGTTGAGCGGCCGGTTGTCTACATCGACCGTGATGGTTCGCTCCTCCTCCGGCACCCCTTCGAGCGTAACAACATTGCTCCAACCCTCGCTCCCTACCGGACTGTTTTTGATTCCCAGCGGTCCCATGTCGGCAATCATGGTGATGGTCGACCCCTCCCCTTCACTATTGGAGAGAATGGCGAAGCGGCTTTTGCCCTCGTCATAACGAACGGCGACACTCTTGCCGGCAGCGGAGAGATTGCTGTCCTCATTGATCTGCTGCTGCAGAGTGGCAGCCCACTCATCTGCGGTACGAGTAGCAAAATCGGCCGTCATGACCGAAGATTCCACCCCATCAACGGTGATCTTGAACTGCCGGTCGGCCGACTCGGGCAGGGTGATTTCGGTCCCCCCGGTCGGCTGCGAGGAGAGCGAATCACCCGCAAAGAAACCCTGCTGGGTCGCGTCAAAAGGGTATCCGGTATAGGAGGGGAGCTCCACCAGAGAGGAGAACTCGCCCCCGATCTGCAGTGGAATCGAGGTCTCTACCTGATCCTCCGGGCGATTGATCACCGGGATATTGTTGAATTCGGTATTGCGGATAAAGCCGAGGACCTCATCCTGCAGTAACGAAAACTCCTGCTGCAGGTAGCCTCGCTCGTTGTCGGATATGGCGCCAGAACGGGCCTGGATCGTCAATTCACGCATTCGCTGCACCACCTCGGTGATCCCGCCCATCACCCCATCGGCCACCTGAACCATCGATACCCCATCACTGGTGTTCCGTATCGCCTGGTCATGACCACTGATCTGCGCCTCCTGGTGACGAATCCGCGCCAGCCCCATCGGATCGTCCTGGGCATCCAGGACTCGGGAACCGGAAGAGAGTCGATCCATCACCTGCTGTTCCAACCGCTCAACGCTACTGCTCTTGCGCTGGGCATAGATTGAAAAGAGGTTGGTATTGATTACATTGGACATGGTCACTTACCCCGGCTTGTTACAGTAGCGACCAGCCCGTGATCGGGGCTGGCTCTATCGCAATACAAGCAAGGAGTGCGCCAGTTTGGGGATTCTATCCCCCCTCCTGAACAGAAGGCGCTCTGCTCAAATAATCAGATTACTCTTATCGAGCTCATTCTCAATGTAGAGATCCAGCAGTTTAGTGGTGGTATCGGTCGGATCGGAGTAATAAGCATAGTGGGTCATGTTGTCTTCCTCCCCCTCGTCTCCTACCGCTACCCACTTCTTCTCGGTGTCGGTAGATTCGACGCTATCGATCACACTATCCCCATCACCGTAGACGTTAACCGTACTGATTCCCAGATCGAGCAGGTCCTGAGGGTTGAGCACCTGACTCTGAGTTTCACCATCACTCAACTCGATCTGCAGGGTGGCAATCTTTGCCTCACTGGTGGGGTCGTTGGTGAACTGCTTGTGAGTCAACAGATAACCAAGCTCATCGATATCGACCACCTCACGGACCAGCAAGGTATCCACCTCGAGGGCGGTGTCACCGTTGAGCTGATTATCAACCACCGTGAGATGGTAGCCACTACCATCCACATTACTATCGGCAACGACCGGATTCCCATCGACCAGGGTGTACTTATCCATCTCCCAGTGGGCCCGATGAAGCACGGTTTCGTCGGTCTCCGGATCGATCACCTCGGTCGACTCCACCTTGATATCAAACAGGGTTCCGGTCAACCCCGGACTCCCAAATATCGCCTTACCCCCAGGCTCGAGGAAGTTGGAAGCGACAATCGAGGCCTCCGCCATCAGGGCATCGGTATGGGCATAGTCGGTCGAGGATTCACTGGAATCGATCAAGGAGAGGGTGAATTGACCATCCATCTCCTGGACTCCCCCCACCACCACCGGATCACCATTCTCATCTACCCGCCCCACATTGCCATCGTAAGAGATGACCAGCTCATAGACATCCCCATCGAGAAAATCGGCTGGCGTCAGATTGTTGCCATCCTGATCCACCAGCGCACCGTAGCTGGTTGGATTGACATCCGTTGAGCCCGCCGGTGTCGTGTCGTAGGCCACCTGCAATACATAACCATCCTCCGTATTGCGCGAAATCGAGGAGATTGAAGAGCTCCCCCCTTCCGGGTTGACATAGCGGAACAGCTCAAACTCCTTGTCCTCGGCGAATAGATCAGCAACCGCCTCCGCACTGAGACGCATCTTGACGGTAAAGGCGTTGGAGCTGGAGAAAAGGGCGCCATTGGTCTCGTCATACTCAAAATACTGCGAGCTCTTTTCGCTAGCGGGAACCTCTACCCCATCGAGGAAGTTGAGGTTTTTGTTCACGATGGTCGCCCCACCATCGGCATCGACCATCACGTCGATCACCGCGACCAGATCACTGATGGTGGTCTTGCCCTCCTCAACCTCGGTGGTCAGGGGGTCGTCGCCAACATCATCCACCACCGTGGTCAGGGCAAAGGAGCGCACACCAGACTGCATCTTGGCATCGACGCCATAGTCGAGATCAAAACGCATCTGGTTGAGAATGGTGTTGACCTCCCCCTCATCCATCACCCCGTCAACCTCTGCCGGAGAGAGGGTGATCATGCGGTCGGCAGCACTCTCTCCGATACTCACATGATACTGTACCGACGGCGCCCCATCGATCGTTCCACTCTCTCCATCCTGTAACAGAATCTTCTGGCCATCAGCCAACGAGATCCACTCCTTGCCGCCATCACTGGTGTCATCGGAACCCCCGAGACCGGTGAGTTTCAGTACCACCTCACTGAGCGACTGACTCGCCTCCACCGGATCGATCATCAGACCGGTAAAGAGCAGTTGGGTCGAGGTATCGGTGCTACCAGACATCACGTTGTAGCGGAAGGGGGCCTCTGCACTACCGAGGGTCTGGTCATAGGTATAGAGTGGACTCTGGTTGTAGGGATCAACCGCCAGAGAAACCGAGATCTCCGGATCGAACGATTTTTGCTCATCGAACACATTGTCGGCAATCGACTGAATGGTAAAGGTACGACTAGGATCGGTTCCAACCGGCGCGGGATCGTTGCCATCATTACGGAAGGTGAGGTTACCCAAAATCGCCTGAACCTCCTCCAGACTCCATCCGGCGGACTCTGCGGTGAGATCACCGGTGTAGCTCTTGAGGGTGAGTGTGGTGGAACCGTCATTTCCACGCGCCGCTGCCCAGTAGACCTTAGGTAGACCAAAATCCCCCTGGGCCACAATCTCGCCCGAGGTCATCGAGGTGCCGGGGATAGCGGCAATCTCCTCATCGCCCAGACTGGGATTATGAAGATAGATCTGCTTGGCATCATCCCCAAGTGCGATAAAGTCCCACTTCTGTACATTATCGACCTTCAACACCAGTTCAGCGATTTTCTGCGCCGGTATCTTCGCGGTATCGATATCTTCATTGAATCCGGCAGAGACGGTAAAGGTCATGCCCTCAAACACCTTGACCGCATCACCACCACCCGCCACCGCCTCGACAAACTCCGGGGTAGCCTCCCCGGTCGCACTCATCTCAGGCTGATAGTTCCCTGCTGCAGCAATCGTCACGGAGACATTATCGACACTCCCCTCGGTGCCACCACTATCAACGATCTTCTCCAGCTTCAAGCTACGATCACTCGGCAGATTGCCCTCGCCGTCATAACGATATTGAATCGATTGCACCAGTGTGGTGACCTGATCATTACTCCAGTCACCATCGAGCGTGACCCGCAGGGTGTTGAGCTCGGCATCTTCGATGGTGTAGCTGCCCCCACCCGGCAAGGTACCGGTACCGGAAACCAGAGGGATCTCGGTCCCCCCAATCAGCAGCAGATCGACACCACTCGGGTCTGTACCTGCAACGCGGAAAACCAACTGCTCGATATGCTGACTCTCCTCACCAGAGCTGAGAGCCAGTGGAGAGGTTCCGGTGGAGACCGGTTGAAACAGGGCCACCGGATCGGCCCGGTAAAACATCTCGTTATTGAACTCACTAGCGAGCGGAACATCATCCACCGGAGTGATGTCGATCACTCGGGAGAGGGTTGGCTTGCCACTGGAGTCGACAAAGAGGCGGGTATCTTCAGAACCGGCCACATCGGTACCGCCATCATCCTGCAACGACAGGATGGATACGGTCCGGGTGAGATTTCCCCAATCTCCTGTCGCCGGATCCCACGGTGCCGGATCGTCCCCACTATGGCTATAGCCCATCGATCCCAACAGGGACTGCAGCTGCCCGGCACTCCAGTCACCACTGAGGGTAATCGTACTATCACCGATCATCTCAGCCGAGGCATCTACCGAGTAGCTGAACTTGGGAAGATCTCCACTAGCCAGAACCCGAACATCATTGGCGTTCTGTTTGATATCGATGACCCGATCTCCAACGATCAACTGATCGTTGGCCACCACGCCTTGCAATTTGATCACCAAATTGGTGAGCCGTTGTCCCGCCTCGATGGCATCGGCCTGCAGGGTCACATCACCAAATAGGGAGGTGGCCGTGGCCGCATTTTCGACAAAGTCGAGCGTCGCCCCAAGGTCACCGGTGACACTCAGATCCGGGGCATTGTTGACCGCACGTACGGTAAGATGGGCAGAGAGTCCTATTCCGGCGGTGAGATCCTCACCGTTATATTCGGTTCCCCCACTATCCTGCACCCGATCCAGGGTGATCACCCGTTCTCCGTCCTGTTCATGGATGCGGTTATCGTTACGATACTGAATATTTCCAACCAACTCGGAGGCACGGGCCCCATCCCACTCCCCCTTCAGCAAGAGAGTCACCTCACCACTTGCGGAAACGGTATAACCGATATCACCGTTAAGCGCCTGCTCTTCGGTCGTGGGCACCAGCACAATCTCCTTACCATCGACCAACAGACTCTCGTCCGCACCATCGGCCAGACCGGTCACGGTAAATACCAGCTTGACCAGGCTCTGACCATGCTCCACCGGTGAGAGCACAACGCCATCGAAGAGCGGCATAGAGGGCGGAGCCCCCTCGATATAGTTGATCGTACTATCCTCACCACTGATGACGGGGCGATCGTTCACCGCAATGATGGTCACCTTCTGGGTCACCGGTGTACTGGTGGTATCATTTTCGTCAGTGAGCGACCAGGTCACCTCACGGTCGGGGATGAATTGCCCGTTGTAATAGGTCGGGTCATCATTCATGCTTTCGTAGATGACTGACATCAGCGCCTGCTGATAATCCTCTACGGTACCGGCACCGGTCAAAGTAAGGGTACCAATCCCATCCTTATAGACATAACTACCGCTGATTCCATCTCCGGAGGCACTGTAAGAGAGCAGATCAGTGGGTACCGCATCGTTGATGGTGATGGTGGCACTGACAATCTTATCGCCATCTACCTCATCAACGGTGAGGTTGCCGCTACCGAGCCCCCCTTCGGTAAAGAGGAACTGGCCATCCACGGTCACCTCAGGACGGTCGTTGACCGGGTCAAGATCGATGGTCACCTTGGCTTCGGAGAGGTCGCCATCGATATCGCGAATGAAGTAGGTAAAAACATCCGTACCGAAGTAGTCCGGATCCGGGGTATATTCAAAGGTGCCATCGGGACTGATCACCACTGAACCGTGGGTCGGGGCCTCTCCCAGGAACCAGAAGTGCTTCCCATCACCATGCTGGTCATTGGTCGCCAGAGAGCCCCGGATCATCTCATCCTCGGTCCCGGAGATCAGATCATCCACTGCCGTAGGGGCTCGATTCTCTGCCCCAGCAGCATCACCCAGTGATGCCACCTCGACTCCATCGGGACCAACATTGGCCCCCAGCAGCTCGAACTCACCCTCTGCAAGCTCACCGTCGCCCTCTTCACCCTCTCCCAGCAACCCGAGATCGAGCAGTGTCCCATCGGCGGCGTCCGCCTCATCATGGGTCACCACAAAATCGGGAGGTGGCGGCAACGCCTCTTCGAAGAGGCGGTTGAGCTCATCGGATGCAGCAAAGGCCGGAGCGGGTGCTCCCGGACGGATGCTGACTGCCGTTGCAGTGCCTGGCTCGGTCAGGGTTACCGTTCCACGACCATTGGCATCGGAAATATCGAGAATACCATCACGGTGAACGAAGGTACTGGAACCATCCCCCTCGACCACCCCTTCCATCTCGGAGCCACGGACACCGATCTGTGCGGTCGGGGTCTTGATGGTCGTGTGGGTTCCTTTGTCGAGTCCACCGAGGCGTCCACTGGCATAACGGAAGAAGCCACTCACCACCGTCGCTTCAAAGGCTCCACTCTCCACCCCTGGGGTGTAGTTATAATCCTCGATGATCGCCCGGGTCTCCTTGCCGAGCTGGAAACTGGTATCGTCCAGCATCCGCAAGTTGGCAAAAGAGCGTCCGACCGTCTCGACCAGATCATTGAGATAGACGGGATCCCCCGATTGTAGGGTACGGACCACCCCATCCACCCCCTTGGCGGTGACATTGCCGTCCCCACCCAGTTGATCGATGGTACCGATCGGATCCCCCAACAACCCCGGGATGGCCATCGATCCGGCCGGTCCGGCAACCTCGACGGACTCCTGATTGACCAGCAGCCGGTCCACCGTCTCCGGACGCAACATTGCCCCCGCCGGGGTCTCCAGCACGGGCGGGGCATCGGAGGAGAAATAGTCCTCGACCCGGATCTCCTCACCGAGAGCCCCCCGAATCAGCAGATCATCCCCCTCCTGAATATACTCTCCCTTGAGCAGCAGCTCAGCGGAGAGTACGGTAAAACTGCTCTCTTCCGGCGCTGCAACGGCAGCAGCAAACGCCGATGTATCGAATGAGCGTTCTCCTGATTGAGTCTGGACGGCCATAGTTTGTCTAATCTCCGCGAATGGGGGGCGTTCGCTACCAACGGCCTGCTACTCCACAGGCATCGACAACTCCAGGAACCACCCTAAAACCCCGCCCAACCCTGCAAGCGAATCTAAACCGATACCAAGAGAGCGGCGGTTTCCAGACCATGACCACATCTCTCACCTCGGTCGTCAACTACTCAAACAGAAATCGGCACACCCGGGCGCTTCAGCGGTTCCCTGTTCACCCTTGATTATAATGAAGAAAGGGGGGGAGACCAAACCGTAACGCACAAGTTGTAGAACAATAATTTCAGATAGTTATATTGATACCGATCGATCTGATCTATTTCCAGTCAGTGGTTTCTGGGATTGCCCACTGAACAGGCTACTGGAATGGTCCGCCCCCTCACCCCCACCCTCTCCCAGAGGGGGAGGGAG
>CAYFOQ010000105.1:5496-7958 GCA_964344735.1 uncultured Piscirickettsiaceae bacterium | reverse complement strand
TTCGTGACCATATGCCCGACATCGATATGCGCTTCGTCGCCATCTTCCGCAAGGGGCGTCCGATCATTCCCAAGCGCGAGACCATCATCGAGGTGGATGATGAGGTTCACTTCGTCACGGCAAGAGACCATATCATGCCGGTGATGCGAGAGTTACGGCGACTCGACCGCCCCTACCGTACGGTCATGATTGCTGGTGGTGGCCATATCGGTAGTAGCCTGGCCCAGGCGATCGAACATCAGTTCAGTGTCAAGATCATCGAACAGGATACCCGCAACGCCCAACGGTTATCAGAGCAGTTACAGGAGACCATCGTGCTGTTGGGCCAGGCGACCGACAAGGAGCTACTACTGGAGGAGAATATCGAGGATATCGATGTCTTTATCGCCGTCACCAGTGATGACGAGGCCAATATCCTCTCTTCTATGCTGGCCAAACAACTCGGTGCCCACAAGGTAATGACCCTGATCAATACCCCGGCTTACGCCACGCTGGTGGAGACCAATATCATCGATGTCGCCATCTTCCCTCAACAGGTAACCATCAGCTCACTACTGGCCCGGGTACGACGAGGTGATGTGGTAACCGCCCACTCCCTGCGCCGTGGAGCCGCTGAAGCGATCGAGGCAGTGGTCCATGGCGACTCCAAGGTGGTGGGAAAGATGGTCAAGGATATCAAGTTACCCCGCGGCACTACGCTCGGTGCGATCGTTCGGGGAAAACGGGTACTGATTGCCCATCACGACATCGTAATCCAGTCGGAAGACCACCTGATTCTCTTCCTCATCGACAAGCGCAGAATCCACGAGCTGGAACGACTATTCCAGCCTGCCGGACGCATTCTCGACCGCTGATTCTCAATGCAACCGCTACTGATTCAACGCATTCTCGGGCTACTGCTGATGATTTTCAGCCTCAGCATGGTTCCGCCGGCACTGGTTTCGCTACTCTATGCCGACGACAATGCAACCCCCTTCCTGCTATCGATGGGAATCACCATCCTCTCCGGCTTTACCATCTGGTACCCGGTACGATCACTCCGTAAGGAGCTGCGGATTCGTGACGGATTTCTGGTCGTCGTGCTGTTCTGGGCGGTGTTGGGACTCTCCGGGGCACTGCCGTTTGCCCTCAGTACCACCCCTCAAATGAGCTTGACCAACTCCTTTTTCGAGTCCCTTTCGGGATTGACCACCACCGGAGCCACCGTCATTGTCGGCATCGATGACCTCCCCCTCTCCCTGCTCTACTATCGTCAGCAACTGCAGTGGCTGGGAGGAATGGGAATCATCGTACTGGCGGTGGCGATCCTGCCGATGCTGGGGATTGGTGGAATGCAACTCTACCGGGCAGAGACCCCCGGACCGATCAAGGATAACAAGCTAACCCCACGGATCACCGAAACCGCCAAGGCACTCTGGTACATCTACCTCGGACTTACCATCGCCTGTGGTATTGCCTACTGGGCGGCGGGGATGAAGCCATTCGATGCCATCGCCCACAGCTTCTCTACCGTTGCCATTGGCGGCTTCTCCACTCACGATGCCAGCCTGGGATGGTTCGATAATCCGGTCATCGAGGCGATCGCCATCCTCTTCATGTTGATCTCAGGGATCAATTTTTCCCTCCACTTCGTTGCTCTCGGCCGAGCCAGTCTCCGGCCCTATCGCCGTGACGCCGAGCTGCGGGCCTACCTACTGATACTGGGGGTGACCGCCATGATCACCACACTCTTTCTGCTGCTGACCAATACCTACGACACCATGGACGAGGCACTCCGCTATGGCCTGTTCCAGGCGGTCTCGATCGGAACCACTACCGGCTTTACCACTACGCCACACTACCTCTGGCCCAGCTTTCTACCGGTGTTGCTGCTCTTCACCAGTTTCGTCGGCGGCTGTGCCGGTTCTACCGCTGGGGGAATGAAGGTGATCCGCTTCCTGCTGCTGTTCCGTCAGGGGATGCGAGAGATTCTCAGACTGATCCACCCCAACGCCCAGATCCCAGTCAAAATCGGTGAAAAACCGCTGCCGGAGCGGGTAATATCCGCAGTCTGGGGGTTCTTCTCTCTCTATGTTGCCGCCTTCAGTATCATGCTACTGCTGCTGATGGCGGCCGGTCTCGATCAGGTCACCGCCTTCTCTGCACTGGCTGCCTGCATGAACAATCTCGGCCCTGGCCTCGGTGAGGTCGGTGCCCACTTCAACGACATCGATGATAGTGCCAAGTGGATTCTCAGTTTCGCCATGCTGGTAGGGCGTCTGGAAGTGTTCAGTATTCTGGTGTTATTCTCCCCCGCATTCTGGAAGAAGTAATTTCTTGGAGCCCCACCCATGAGCCAAGGTACCCTCTTTATCGTCTCGGCACCCTCTGGGGCCGGAAAATCTTCACTGCTCAATGCGGCCTTGATGGAGAGTCGGGAAGGACTACAACTCTCGGTCTCTCACACCACCCGTCCCCCCCGC
>CAYFOQ010000105.1:0-5455 GCA_964344735.1 uncultured Piscirickettsiaceae bacterium | reverse complement strand
TTCACCACGGTAGAAGAGTTTGAGCGAGATATCGACAGTGGACTCTTTGTAGAGTACGCCAAGGTCTATGACAACTACTATGGAACCTCCGCACTCTGGGTAGAAGAGACCCTGAAACGGGGACTCGATGTCATACTGGAGATCGACTGGCAAGGGGCCCAACAGGTACGGAAAAAGTTCAGCCATGCGGTCTCGATCTTCATCCTCCCCCCCAGCATAGAAACCCTGCAACAACGACTCTCCTCCCGTGGTCAGGACAGTGATGAGGTGATCCTCCGTCGGCTACAGGAGGCCGTAGAGGACATCTCCCACTATGATGAATACGATTTTCTGATCATCAATGACAACTTTGACCACGCCAAAGAGGAGTTGAAGGCGATCCTTCTGGCCGACCGTAACCATGCTGAACGTCAGCTCCAGCAACACCGGAGGTTGGTCGATCAGCTATTGGGGACACAGTAGAGGAGGGGTCCATTTCACGCGAGATCGTGTCGCAGGAGCATAATTTCAACAGCCTGCTTGACTTTGCTTGAGGACGGTGGTGAATAGTGACAGGGTTTGTACTATACTGCTGCTCTTTTGCCACCAACAGGTCGAACAGGAGTATCCGTAATGGCACGAATTACCGTTGAAGATTGTCTAGAGCGGATTGATAACCGCTTTGATATGACACTGATTGCCGCAGAGCGCGCACGTCAAATCGCTCTTGGAGCGGAGCCATTGGTCTCCTTCGACAACGATAAGCCCACGGTGGTGGCGCTGAGGGAGATTGCCGAAGGTTTGATGAGTCGAGCGGTACTGGATCAGATCAACGAGGCCTCACGGGCTGCCGACCTTGCCGCTGCCGCCGAAAACAGTAACCGCCGGGTACGCCAGGATGAAGGAGATGGCGAAGAGAGTGAAAACAGTGCCGCCCCCTCTCCTAAAATAGAGAACGGGGATCACTGAGCACCCCGCAAGCAATGTTCCTGATCAGTGATCTACTACAACTATTAGAGAGCTACCTCGATCGGGAACAGGTTCGCACCGTCTACTTCGCCTATCTATTCGCCGCCGAGGCCCACGAGGGACAGCACCGCAAGAGTGGCGAACCCTACATCTACCACCCGATCGAGGTGGCCCGCATCCTCGCCGGGATGCATATCGATCACACCACCATCATCGCGGCCACTCTGCACGATGTTCTGGAAGATACCCAGATCTCCCGTCGGGAGCTGGTGGAGTCCTTTGGCGAGGAGGTCACTGCACTGGTTGATGGCGTCAGCAAACTGACCCGAATTCAGTCTGAAACGCCACAACATGTCCAGGCCGAAAATTTTCGCAAGATGATGCTGGCGATGACCCGCGATATCCGGGTCATTCTCATCAAGTTGGCCGATCGGCTCCATAATATGCGCACCCTGACCAATATGCCGCTCCATAAACGGCGACGGATCGCACGGGAGACACTGGAGATTCATGTTCCCATCGCACATCGACTGGGAATGCGCAAAGTGGCCAATGAGCTGCGAGAACTGGGATTTGAAAACCTTTACCCTTTGCGATCGAAGGTTCTGGCCAACGCCGTCAGCAAGGCTCGCGGTAACCGCAAGGAGGTTCTCGATACCATTGAAGTCGCCCTACGGCGACGGCTACTGGAGAGTGATTTCGAGGCCGATTTGAGTGGTCGCGAGAAACAGCTCTACTCTCTCTATCGAAAAATGCAGGAGCAACACCTCCCCTTCCGAGAAATTTATGATGTCTACGCCTTTCGGGTGATTGTCCCCACGGTAGATGATTGCTACCGTGCCATCGGTCTGGTCCACAGTGTCTACAAGCCATTGCCGGGGAAATTCAAGGATTACATCGCAATCCCCAAGGCCAATGGCTACCAATCACTGCACACGGTACTCTTTGGCCCTCATGGGGTGCCGGTCGAGATTCAGATCCGCACCCCGGAGATGCATTTGATCTCTGAGGAGGGGATTGCCGCCCACTGGGACTACAAGAGCGATAACCCCAACAGCGCCGTAACCGCCAACGTCAATAGTGCCGAGAAACGGGCACGACAGTGGCTCCAGGAGCTACTCGATCTACAGAAGAGTAGCGGCAACTCCCTGGAATTTCTCGAGAGCGTGAAGATCGACCTCTTTCCGGATGAGGTCTACGTCTTCACCCCCAAAGGCAAGATCATCGAACTTCCGCGTGGAGCCACCGTACTCGACCTCGCCTACCGCATCCATACCGAAATCGGCACCCATGCGGTCTCGGCACTGGTCAACCGCAAACAGACCGCACTCAACGCCCACCTCTTCAATGGTCAAACCGTAGAGATCATCACCTCCGAGGAGAGCCTCCCACACCCTGGCTGGCTGCAGTATGTCACCACCGGCAAGGCTCGCACCAATATCCGCCACTACCTGAAGAATCTGCAGGAGGATGAGGCGATCCAGTTAGGTGAACGACTACTGCTGAAATCGCTCTCCCGCCGCAACATCTCTCGTAAGCGGTTCAAAAAGATGGACACCTCACCACTACTGGAGCAGCTCAACCTCGATAGCCTGGAACAGCTCTACAATGAGATCGGCATGGGGCTTCGGATGGCTGAACTGGTGGCCGGAACCATAATTCAGTGCTGCTCCCGCAGCAACCTCGTCGAGGAAGAGGAGCCACAACCACGACGGCGGTGGAACCCTTTGATGATGCTCAGCCCACTGTTGCGACGCAAACGGCGACTGAGTGATCAACAAGATGGCCGAAGACCCCTGATGATTCGGGGGGCAGAAGGGATGGTGGTTCATTTCGCCAAATGCTGCCGACCCATCCCTGGCGATCCTATCGTCGGCCACATCAGCTCCGGTAAGGGGCTGGTGATCCACCGTAGTGACTGTAACAATGGACTCAACATGCAGAGTAACCCCGAACAGTGGGTCTCCGTGGAGTGGTCCGAGAAGGTTGCGCTACAACAGGCTCTCCCCACCGATATCCGGGTGGAGGTGGCCAATAAACAGGGGGTGCTGGCGATCATTGCGGCAACGATCTCGGAACTCGACTCCAACATCGACAATGTCTCCATTAGTGATCAGGATGGTCGTACCAATATGATCAACTTTACCCTGCGGGTACGAGACCGAAACCACCTCGCGGCCATCATCCGCAATATTCGCAAGCTTAAGCCGGTACATACCATCGCCAGAATCAGGGGGTAAAAGATGGAGGCGGAGGATCCAGTAACCCTGCTGCGGGGCGTAGGTCCAAAAGTGGCGGAACGGCTGCGGCGACTATCGATCTCTACCATCGGCGACCTGCTATTTCACTTGCCGCTACGTCATCAGGACCGAACCCGGATCACCCCGATCGACCAGCTGGTCATTGGTGAAGATCGGCTGATCGAAGGTGTGATTGAATCGGCCCGGATACAGTCTGGCCGTCGTCGTAGCCTGCTCATCACCGTTCGTGACCCCAGCGGGACGCTGATCCTGCGGCTGTTTCATTTCAACAAGGGGCAGCAATCGGCGCTACACCCAGGCGTACGACTACGTTGCTTTGGTGAAGTACGATATGGCCCCCACACCCTGGAGATGATCCATCCCGAGTACCGTACCTTCTCGATCGATAATCCCCCCCCCCTGGAGCAGGCCCTTACCCCAATCTACCCCGCTACCGAAGGGGTACAACAGCGCACACTGCAACGGCTCATCACGACCGCGCTTCAGCAGGTTGCTGAGCAGGTACAGGAGCTGATCCCCCCCGAACTACTACCAGCCTCGGCCCGGATTCCTCTGCAGCAGGCACTGCATGGGCTGCACCAACCCGAGCGCGATACAACTCTGGAACAGCTGCAATACTTTCGCCAACGGCTGGCACTGGAGGAACTTTTGGCCCACCACCTGGCGATGTTGATGACTCGAAGAGAACGACAACACCACCATGCCCAGCCACTCGATAGCACCGACAAAATCGTGGAACCGTTCATCCGCGGGCTACCGTTTCCGCTCACCACTGCTCAGCAGCGAGTCATTGCAGAGATCACGACCGATCTGCAACGAAGCTATCCGATGCAGCGACTGCTGCAAGGGGACGTGGGGTCGGGCAAAACCCTGGTGGCTCTCTGTGCCGTGCTCCACGCCATCAGCGCTGGCTCACAGGTTGCACTGATGGTACCGACTGAACTGTTGGCACGACAGCACTACCACAATATCCGGCGACTACTCTCCGACTACCCCATCAACACGGGACTCCTCTCCAGTGCCATCCCCAAAAAAGAGCGACAGCAACTACGGCAACAACTGGCTGATGGTACATTACAACTGGTAATCGGAACCCATGCCCTGTTCCAACGTGATATCCATTTTCACCGTCTCGATCTGATGATCATCGACGAGCAGCACCGTTTCGGCGTGGAACAGCGACTGGCACTACAGCAGAAAAAGGGAGAGGGAAATATCCGTCCTCATCAGCTGATCATGACCGCCACGCCGATCCCGCGCACGCTGGCAATGACCTTCTACGCCGATCTCGATAGCAGTGTAATCGATGAGCTCCCCCCTGGCCGCACCCCGATTCAGACCGCCACTATTCCCGAGAGTCGCCGTCGAGAGGTGATCGAACGGGTCCATGCCAACTGTCTGCAGGGACGTCAAGCCTACTGGGTCTGTCCCTTGATCGAGGAGTCTGAAGCGGTACAGTGTCAGGCGGCTACCGACCATGCCGAGTATCTGCGCCAACTACTTCCTGATCTCACGATCGGCCTGGTTCATGGCCGAATGTCGGCCAGCGATAAAGAGAGTGAGATGGAACGATTCCTCCGTGGAGAGTCCAACATTCTGGTCGCCACGACCGTCATCGAGGTCGGCGTGGATGTCCCCAACGCCAGTCTCATGATCATCGAGAATGCCGAGCGTCTGGGGCTATCGCAGCTCCACCAACTCCGCGGCCGGGTAGGCCGTGGCCGTGCCGCCAGCAGCTGCGTCCTGCTCTACTCCACGCCACTCGGAACAGTTGCCCGCGAACGACTCCACACCATTCGTGACAGTCTCGACGGTTTTGAGATCGCCCGCAAGGACCTCGAAATTCGCGGTCCCGGTGAACTGTTGGGCCGTCGCCAGACCGGTACCCTGCAACTACGAATCGCCGACCTCAGTCGGGATCAGGCACTACTGCCCGAGGTCGAGGCGGTTGGCCCTAAACTGATTTCACACCATCCTGAGTCAGTCACCGCACTGATCCAGCGCTGGATTCCACAAGGTGGGAGATTCCATACCGTTTGATCGATGGGTAGATCACTGAGCAGACGGTTGAAATTCTCTCCATACCCATCTCAATCTCCATTCAGAAATCGGCCGGACTGGTTACAGGCGGCATACCCGGTCGATTCAGCACATCGGTATAGATCATTGTGGTCGAGACATCTCCTCTGGAGTGTAAGCGCCCCTAAACCGGGGTATGACCAAGCTACTTTCTTTGATTCAGCGCC
>CAYFOQ010000104.1:7327-7982 GCA_964344735.1 uncultured Piscirickettsiaceae bacterium | reverse complement strand
CATCAGGCCGAACCCGCCACACCACACGCAGCGCCTGCCACAACGCCCGCAGCAGCCGTAGCGGTGCCAGCAACAGGGCCAAACGCCCCTTGCCACGTAGCCCACCGATAGTGATCCGCTCCAGTGGCAGATCAGTGGTCGACAAAATCCGATTCTCCATCCCCTGTGGTGTCCCCAGCCAGATCACCTCTCCACCCTGTCGTCGCCACTCCTCAGCTACCGCCAAAGCGGGATAGATGTGTCCACCGGTACCGGCCGCCATCACCAATAATCGCCCCCCCCTACTCATTCACGACTCCGACGCTGCTGGCGCTTGGGCTGAGGTCCCAGCTCATACTCGATCCGCATCAGTAGCGCGATGGCGATCATCATCACCACCATGCTGCTACCACCGTAACTGATAAAGGGCAAGGTGAGCCCCTTGGTCGGGAGCAGACTCATGTTGACCCCGATATTGATCAGTGCCGATAGCGCAATCCAGATCCCGATACCGTAGGCGAGATAGCTGGAGAAGGGGTGCTTACTGACTCTGGCACAACGAGCCAGAGAGAGGCTCTTGGTCACCAGCAGCACAAAGAGGGCAATGACCCCCAGGGTCCCGAACAGACCGATCTCTTCGGCGATCACCGCCAGGATAAAATCGGTATGGGCCTCC
>CAYFOQ010000104.1:5150-7317 GCA_964344735.1 uncultured Piscirickettsiaceae bacterium | reverse complement strand
GAAGATAGAACTGTTTCTGTAGCCCCTGTCCCAACCCTAGCCCATCCCAGCCCCCTCTACCGTAGGCGATCAGGGCCTGGGTGATCTGGTAATTCTGCCCCATGGGGTCGATCAGGAAAGGGTCTCCATAGATGAAGGCCTTGATCCGCTCCCAGCGGAACGGTTCGAGCATGATGGCAAAGATCAGAAAGAAGACTCCAGCACAGATAAAAAGCAAAAATTGCCAGAGATTGACCCCCCCCAACCACATCATCCCCATCACCACCGCCAATAACACCACCGCCCCCCCCATATCCGGCTCCACCAGGATCCATACCGCAACCAGAGCCAGCAGGACGATGGGACGAAAAACCGCACCGAAGTTACTGGAGATCTTGTCATGATGGCGCACCAGGTAGCTGGAGAGATAGAGAAAGGCCGAGAGCTTGGCCAGCTCCGAAGGCTGAATATTGATGGGGCCGATCCGAATCCAGCGACTTGCACCATTGATGGTCTCCCCAATGAAGAGCACCGCAACCAGTAGCAGCACACTCACTAGCAGCAACCAGGCAGAGTGCTTCTCCCAGAACTTCATCGAAATCTGCATGGTGACGAAACCGGCCACCAACCCAATGACAATGAAGAGGTACTGCCGGATGGCGAAGTAGAAGGGGTTACCATGTTTCTCCTGTGCCAGTGGCATCGAGGCCGACTCCACCATCACCAGTCCGAACAGCAACAGGGCCAGCGTCAGCGGAAGCAGACTCGACTCGAACAGGGAGCGTGACATGCTGGGGACTCCAGCGGTCGCAGTGCGCGCCTCTCGACTCTTGGGACGTTCCCAGACCAACCACTCACGAGAGAATCTCACGCCGCCTCCTCTTCCAACTGCTCCACCAGCTGACGAAAGGCATCCCCTCGTGCCTCATAGTTGCTGAACTGATCAAAACTGGCACAGGCTGGGGAGAACAGCACCAGATCCCCCTCCTCGACCAGTGCCGCGGCCAACCCCACCGCCTGTTGCAGAGTCTCGACAACGTGTAGCGGCACGGCAGCCGCCATCGCAGTGGCAATCTGTTGGCGATCCTCACCAAAAAGAATCGCAACCGCGAGATGATCTCGGGCAATCCTGCTCATGGCGGAGAAGTCTGCCCCCTTGCCCTGCCCCCCTCCAAGCCAGATCAACCGACCACGGGTGGTGATGGAGAGTCCGGTGATCGCCGCTTCAGTGGCACCGACATTGGTCCCCTTGGAGTCGTTGATCCAGACGGCCCCATGGCGCCGTGCCACCCACTCGGTACGGTGAGGTAGTCCACGAAACTGACGCATGGCGGTAATGGCAGCATCCTCGGGAATCCCCACTGCCGCCGCCAACGCCAATGCCGCCAGGGCGTTGCTACGATCATGATGACTGATCAACCCATACTCCTCCAGTGATAACAGCTCCCTGCGCTGATGGCAGAATGCACCGTGGTCGATCCCATACCCCCCGGGGTTGGCGGTCGCTGCGGTGAAGGAGTGAACCGGAACCTCCGCGCTGTAGTGCTCTTTCACCCAGGTCGCCACCCGATCATCGTCCAGTGGATAGATCCAGTGACGGGCACCGGAATAGATTCGGAGCTTGGTCGCAGCATAGTGGTCGAGGTCACGGTAGCGATCCATGTGGTCAGGGGTGATATTGAGCACCACTGCGGCCGCAGCCTGCAGGGATTGGGTGGTCTCAAGCTGGAAACTGGAAAGCTCCAACACATAAAGATCGGCCGGCTGCCGTTGCAACAGAGCCAGCACCGGCTCTCCCAGATTGGCCCCAGCCTCCACCCGTAATCCTGCCGCCCGAGCCATCGCTGCCACCAGTGTGGTGACGGTACTCTTCCCATTGGAGCCGGTAATCGCGACAATCGGTGCCGGAGCCAGTCGGGCAAAGAGTTCGACATCCCCCACCACCTCGACCCCGGCCGCAGCCGCCTGCTCGATCCGGGGGTCCCAGCGTGAAATCCCCGGTGAGAGCACGATCCGTTCGGCCCGGCAGAGCAGTTCGAGATCGATCACTCCAGTGATGATCGGCACTTGCGGCAGCTCCCGCCGCAACGAAGCGATCTCCGGTGGGGTGGAACGACTGTCCATCCCTGCCAGCATCACTTGATGAGCCGCCAGAAAACGCAGTGTGGCCTGACCGCTGCGCCCCAGT
>CAYFOQ010000104.1:0-5077 GCA_964344735.1 uncultured Piscirickettsiaceae bacterium | reverse complement strand
ACCGATCAACACCAGGATGAAGGTGATGATCCAGAACCGGACGATCACCCGCGGTTCAGGCCACCCCTTGAGTTCGAAGTGATGGTGCAGCGGGGCCATGAGAAAGACCCGCTTGCCGGTCAGTTTGAATGAGGCCACCTGAATCATCACCGAGATCGTCTCCAAGACAAAAATTCCCCCCATAATCAACACTACCAGCTCCAGCCGGACCAGTACCGCAACCATCCCCAGTGCCGCCCCCAGTGCCAGCGCCCCAACATCCCCCATGAAAACCATCGCTGGATAGGCATTGAACCAGAGAAAACCGAGTCCGGCCCCCACCAGAGCGCCACAGAAGACCACCAGCTCCCCGGCGTGGGGTAGCTCTGGAATCGCCAGATAGCGGGCGAACTCCATATGACCACTGAGGTAGGCGAACACCCCGAGTGCCCCCCCGACCAACACCGTCGGCATAATCGCCAGACCATCGAGCCCATCGGTAAGGTTGACCGCATTACTGGAACCGACCACCACGACCCACGCCAACGGCAGATAGAGCCAACCCAGGTTGATCAGCACGCTCTTGAATAGCGGTACGATGAGCGTCGTCTCTACCGGACTGGTGGCGGTGGCATAGACCCACCCCACCGCCACTGCGGCGATCACGCCTTGCCAGAAAAACTTGGTGCGGGCCGAAAGCCCTCGAGGATCACGATAGACCACCTTACGATAGTCATCGACCCAACCGATGATACCGAAACCGAGGGTCACCAGGATCACGACCCAGAGATAGTGGTTACCGAGATCTCCCCACAACAGGGTCGCCACACAGATAGAAACCAGAATCAACGCCCCCCCCATGGTCGGGGTTCCCGCCTTCTGCAGATGACTCTCCGGACCGTCATCCCGTACCGCCTGCCCCACCTTGTACTGGGTCAACTTGCGGATCATCATCGGCCCCACCAGAAAGGAGATCATCAGTGCGGTGAGCGCCCCGAGAATGGCCCGTAGGGTGAGGTACTGTAGTACGGCAAAAGGGGTATACCACTCCGACAGGTAGTGGCTGAGATAGAGCATCATGGTTGGTTAAACTCCCGGGAGCGATCTCCCTGCAACTGTTCGACTATCCGCTCCATCTTCATGAATCGCGACCCTTTAATCAGGATCACCATGTCATTATGCAGGGTTGGACGAAGGGTCGCCAGTAAAGATTCGGGGGAATCAAACCAGTTCGCCCCCTGGCCATATCCGGCCACCATCTTTCTGCTCTGCTCCCCCAATGCGTAGAGCCGGTCGATACCGGCTGCGGCGATCACCTCTCCCAGGCGATAGTGAAGCGATCCTGATGACGCCCCCAACTCCCCCATATCACCGATAACGGCTACCCGTTCACCCGGCTCCGCCGCCAATACCTCGATCGCACTCTCGACCGATTCCGGACTGGCGTTGTAACTGTCATCGATCAAACGGGCACCAGAGGCTCCGGTGAGCCACTGCAGTCGCCCCGGAACGGCCACCATCTGTTCCAGTCCGGTACGAATCTGCTCCAGTGTTGCGCCACAGTTCCAAGCCAGGGCAGCAGCCGCTAAGGCATTGATGCGATTATGACGCCCCGACAATGGTAGCGCCACCTCCACCTCCTCTCCCGCCATACGGATCAGGAAAGGGCTCTCCAACGCTACCTCACCACTCATCTCCACCCCCTCGGGGTGATATCCGAAGGCGTGAACCGCCCCCTGGGAGACCAGCCCCCGCCAGTACTCTTGTTGGGGCAATTCACGATTGATCACGGCCACCCCCCCGGGGATCAGCCCACGATAGATCTCGCCTTTCGCCTCGACCACCCGTTGTAACGAACCGAACCCCCCAAGGTGGGCAGATCCGGCATTGTTGACAATCGCTACAGTTGGTTGTGCCATCTGGCAAAGTGCTGCGATCTCTCCGATTCCACTCGCCCCCATCTCGATGATGACCCAACGATCTTCGGCCCCGATCCTCAGCAGCGTCAGTGGCACCCCAATCTCATTATTGAGATTGCCCTGGGTCGCCACTCCTGGCCCCAACTGTCTCAAGATGGCCGCCACCATCTCCTTTACCGTGGTTTTGCCATTACTACCGGTAATCGCCACCACCGGGATATCGAACTGTCGTCGCCATGCCGTTGCCAGTCGCCCCAGTGCATGACGACTGTCCGGGACCACCACCTGTGGCAGCGCGACCGACCGCGACTGCACCAGCACCGCCCCCTGGGCACCACGCTCCAGTGCCTGCGGCAGAAACCGACCACCGTCGAAGTGAGGCCCATCGAGCGCAACGAACAGCTCACCGGGGTGCAAGGTACGACTGTCGGTGCTGACACCCGAGAAGCGGGCATCCCTCGCTCCCACCAATCGACCTCCCACCGCTTCCGCCACCTCTCCTACGGTGGTGATCATCCCACTGCCGGTAATCCCCCGAACCAGCGCCCGATCACAGAATGGCTGAAACTTCCCATCCACCTCTTGCCACTGCTCATGCCCCTTTCCGGCAATCAACACCACATCTTCGGCAGCGGCCTCACCGCAGGCATAGTAGATCGCCTCCCGGCGCTCCTCGATCACGGTAGCCGCCTCCGGAGCACGCATACCGGCCAGAATCTCGGCAAGGATTCTCTTTGATGACTCGGCCCTGGGGTTATCGCTGGTGATCACCACCCGCTCCGCCCCCCGCTCCGCCACCGCCCCCATCTGTGACCGCTTACCACGATCCCGTTCACCACCACAACCGAACACCACCCAGAGTTTCCCGGACCGAGAGGGAAGATGGGCCCGTAATGCCTGTAGTGCAGCCTCCAGTGCTCCCGCGGTATGGGCATAATCGACCACGATATGGGGTAACGACGCGGCTCGATCTCGAAACTGCTCCATCCGCCCAGGGGGAGCACTGCAGCGGCCCAGCACATCGGCCACCTGCTGCAAAGCGTGGCCCCGCAGCAGCAGTACCCCAGCCGCAGCGAGCAGGTTGTAACCATTGAACCGCCCCAGCAATGGACTCTGCAAGATGGCACGCTCCTCACCATACCGGAGAGCCAACGCCATGCCCCCCGGATGTTGCGAATGCAGTTCGGCATAGAGCCCGGCGGCGGTATCCTGCAGGCTATAGTCGATCACCCGCGCCAGTGGTGGAGCTCGACGGAGGAGTTCTCGTCCCAGATCGTCATCGAGATTGACCACGGCCGACTCCAACCCGGGATGTTGAAACAGCGCCCGCTTGGCAGCACGATAAGCCTCGAGAGTCCCGTGATAGTCGAGATAGTATCGACCCAACTGGGTCAACACCGCGGTACGAAGACGACAACCACTCAAACGTTGCTGATCGATCCCGTGGGATGAGGCCTCGAGAACCACGGTGCGACCCGAGCGGGCCTGCACTTCGGCCAGTAACTGCTGTAGCTGCAGTGGCGGCGGCGTGGTGTGAGTCGGAACCCCGAACAACCGTCCACCGGCCATCATCCGGTTCTCTACCGTCCCCAACACGGCCGCTCCCCCTTCGAGCCACTCCAGTGCCGAGGCGACCAGCCAGGCGACCGTGCTCTTGCCATCGGTTCCGGTTACGGCGATCAGATCGAGCGCAGCCGATGGCTCCTGATAGAAACGGCTGACGAGCTGCCCCCACCGATGCCGCAGCCCCGCCATCACCACCACGTCCGGATCGGCCCTAACGATATCGGGTTCACACACCACCACAGTGCCCCCCCGCTGCCGGGCCTGATCGATATGGCAGCGCGCCTGATCGTGGTCACTAGAGAGTGCCACGAAAAGCGCTCCAGGGCGGACCCGACGACTGTCGTCTGCCAACGATTCGATGGAAATCTGCTGCAGCGGCTGCGGAACCGTAGCCATCCCCTGCAGCAACTGCCCCAGTCGCCACGGCATAGTACTACTCCTCATCCTCCCCCCTCCCGACAGCTGGGGGAACTCCCAACATCCGTAGTGAGCCCGCCATGACCTGGGAGAAGATCGGTGCCGCCACCGCCCCCCCGGTGTAGGCCTTCCCCTTGGGATCATCCACGACTACGACCACCACCAGCCGGGGATCATTAATGGGTGCCATTCCGGCAAACAGCGCAGTATGTCCAAAGGGTTTGCCATCTGGACCAGCGTAGCGTCCCCCGACCAACTTCTCCACTGTTCCGGTCTTGCCGCCAACCCGATACCCTTCGACTGCAGCTCGACGTGCGGTTCCCCCTTCAGTGGTCACCTGCTCCAGCATCAGCCGTACCCGAGCGGCAGTTTCCGGAGAAAAAACCTGACGTACACCGTACTCATCAGGCTCCTGCTGCTGTAGAAAGGTGAGTGGACGCAGCACCCCATCTTCGGCCAGCGCGGTATAGGCTCGTGCCAGCTGCAGCGGGGTGAGACTCATCCCGTAACCGTAGGAGTAGGTCGCCTGCTCCACCTTGCGCCAGCGGGCATGATCGCGCAACACCCCGGTGGCCTCTCCGGGAAAACCGCTACCACTCTCCTCCCCCACGCCAAGCTGATCGAGTATTCGCCAAAACTGTTCCGGCTTCATCATCAACGCCACCTGAGCCGAGCCGACATTGCTCGACTTCTGCAACAACCGAGTCATATCGACCTCGCCGTAGTTATGATTGCGAAATTCACGGATCGTCTTGCGACCAATCCGCAGCCGTCCCGGCGAGGTGTCGATCACCGTATCGGCCTGAACCAGCCCCAACTCCATTGCCGCCGCTACGGTAAAGGGTTTCATCGTCGAGCCCGGCTCCAGGGGATCGGTCAAGGCCCGGTTGCGCAGCCCACTCCCCTGACGCTGCCCGAGGTCATTGGGATTGAAAGAGGGGACATTGGCCAACGCCAACACCTTGCCCTGATCCGAATCGATCACCACCACCGATCCGGAAGCAGCCTGATGCTCCTCCACCGCCTGACTCAGCACCCGATAGGCGAGAAACTGCATTCTCCGATCGAGACTGAGCTGCAGGGTCCCTCCCGGTTTTCCTTGCGCCACCCGGCCGATAGTTGCTATCGGCTTACCTGCGGCATCCCGAACCACACTGATCCGCTCCGGTGTGCCCTGCAGCCAGTCGTCATACGCC
>CAYFOQ010000103.1:0-8068 GCA_964344735.1 uncultured Piscirickettsiaceae bacterium | reverse complement strand
GAATGGGTGTTCATGATGAATCAGAATCGGTGTTCAGGTTGGGCCGGAAAATGCATTAGGGTATGTATCGCATGGCGGAGCTGATGGGGATCATCCAGGAACCCTTTCAGTCGCTCCATCAGCCCCTCGTTTTCGTCCAGGAAAATCTCCAGTAGGTGAGCAACGATGGCATGATCTCCCTCCATCCGGTCGAGGAAATCCTCCAGATCCAGGGAAGGGAGTGGAGGCAATGTTGCTCTGCTCTCCAGCGTAGTGGTTTGAACCGGGGTTCTCTCTGCTGTCGCCATATGTTGTTGGTGGTCGACCTCCTTTCCACTCCACTTTTGCAGTTTTTGCAGTAGCTCGTCATGGTTGATCGGTTTTCCGATGTGATCATTCATTCCGGCCGCCAACGCCCGGTCACGGTCTTCACGCATGGCGTTGGCCGTCATAGCGATAATGGGGAGGGGGTTGTCGGGAAGCCGTTGTCGAATGGTTCGGGTGGCCTCATAGCCATCCATCACCGGCATCTGAATATCCATCAGTACCAGATCGAAAGGTTGCTCAATGATGATATCGACGGCCTCTTGGCCATTCTCTACGGTGGTCAGGTCGATCCCGATACTGGTGAGTAGATGCTGTGCCACCAGTTGATTGACCGCATTATCTTCCACCAGCAGAATCCGCATCCCCTGGAGGGGCGGTGCATTGTCGGCACTCCAGATGGAGGAGTGATTCTCTTCCTTCAGAGGCTGGTCACTACGGATCAGCTCCAACGTAAAGAAGAAGGTAGAACCGACCCCCTCGGTACTTTCGACACCGATCTCACCCCCCATCATCTCTACCAGCTGTTTTGAGATGGCCAGTCCGAGACCACTACCCCCATAACGGCGGGTGGTGGAGCTATCGGCCTGGGAGAAGGATTGAAATAACCGGGAGAGTTGCTCGGGGGAGATCCCGATGCCACTATCCTGGACGCTGATGAAAAGGGTGGTCAGCTCTTGGTGCTGTTGCTGGAGTTTGGCCTCGAGCTCCTTGCGTGCGGTGATATCCCGTACGATGGCCTGAATGATCTCTTCTCCTTCAGCGAGCTTGATGTTGGTGAGGAGTACCTCACAGGGGAAGTCCTTGCCAGAACGGCCCTTGCGGTGGATCCACTCGAAACCATTTTTCCCCTGTTGCTGGGCAAGTTGGATATGGGCCATTGCCATCGTCATCGAGTCTTTGCCATTGGGTTGGAAGGGGGGGGAGAGATCGGCTGGGTGGGCGTGGATGAACTGAGTCTTATTGTCCAGCTCAAAGATCTTGAGGGTGGCGAGGTTGCAGTCGAGAAAACCATCGGGGGAGAGAACCATGATGGCGTCGGAGCTGTCGTCGAATAGGTTACGGTACTTTTCGGCCTGTTGTCGCTGTTGGGTTTCCGACTCGATCAGCTCTCGGGTTCGCTCCTGGATCTCATCGTCCAGTGAGGTGATGTTGGCACTGAGGCGCTCCACCATCTCGTTGATGGTACGAGAGAGCAGACCGATCTCATCACTACCAGTCAGTTTGCAGCGGGCGTTGAGGTTTCCGTTATAGACCTCCCGGGCGGTGACAGTAAGCTGTAGTAGTGGACGGAATAGTCGCTGGATGATTAGATAGTGAATGAAAATCAGAACCGGGGTGAGGAGTAGAATGAAGAGTAGGATCTGACGTGATACCTGATGAGCGGCCTGGTTGAACTCGTGATCATTGACGGAGACACCGAGATACCATCCCAGCGGAGCATGGTATCGAGTCCAGGCGGTCTTATTGAGGGGAGGCTCCTCAGGGCGGCTTCCGGGGGATCTGCGGAGATAAGGGAGTGGTTTATTCTGTTCTGCGGCAGCGGCCATCTCCTTCAGAAGGGGACCGCCGGTCAAGGTGTTCAGCAGTTGGTTACCATCCAACAGCTCAATGGCTGGATCAGGGTGTATCAACATCCGGTCGTGCTCATCGAAGAGAAAGAGATAGCCGCTCTTGGCAATGGTAATTTTCTTCAATTCTCGTCGTAGTTTCTCCAGCAGTGCCAGCCGGTGCATCGCGACCTGGTGCTCGATATCATCGATATAGAGACCGGTCCCGATGACCCAGTCCCAGGCAGGGAGGTGGTGAGAGTAGGAGAGCTTTGGTTGTGGCTGCTGCTTTTCCGGTTTGGGCCAGAGGTATTGGGTAAAACCACCAGCCGGGGCGCTGAGCGCTTTTTCTACCATCTCACGGACAAAAAAAGTACCGTCGCTATCCTGAACAGTAAACATCTCCTTGCCGATAAAATTGGGGTCGGGATGGGAGAGGGTGACGCCCTTACTATTGACTACGAACACATACTCCCCGTCACTCAGTGGGAGGGAGGTAAGCTGCTTCAGGGCGAGGCGTTGGGCCTGTGCCTCATCCAGAACTCCTGACTGGAACCGAAGGTAGTGCTCGGAAATTACCGCTTCAGCAATATTGATCAGGTTGCGCAGATGGTGTTTACGCTGGTTTAAAACGATATCACGGTAACCGGCGAGCGTATCATTGAGATTATCCAGCAGGGTGTAGGTATTGTTGAGCAGGGCCTGTGCATTGCGCCGTTCGGACTGGGCCATCTTCTCCTCTAACAGTGGGACTGAGAGGTGGTAGATCAGAGCCGAGAGTAGGACCAGTATCAGGAATGAGGAGATACTGATCTTGTCTGCAATTCCAGGCCGGATCATCTGCAGATCACCCCTTGATCAATCCCAGGAGTAATCATTCCGCCGGGGCGGTCCAGCCCAGCACCTTGTCTTCATCGAACCAGACAAAGCTGTGGATCTTTGAGGTGGGGTGGTAGTACCAGGTGGTGAAGATCTGCTCTTCTATCCGTCCGGGAGTTCCCAGGATCTGCCGTACATCCCGTTGTGACATATCCTTCTTCAGCCGCAGCCAGAAAATGGACTCCTTCCAGCGATTGCGGCTCTGTTCCACATCGATCGCCGTCTCCAGCTCCGTTACCCGCTGTTCCAGCTGTTGCAGACGCTCTTCAATCGATGCTGCAGTCGCCGTAGGTGCGAGGGTCAGCGAGAGGAGTGCAGGCAAAATTCTCTTCATGGTGGTCTCCATCGTAAAGAGAGGCCCCCGAATCACCGACTCGGGGGCCTCTATTCAACAGCCTCGATTACTGGCTAGTATCTTGGATACTAACTAGAGCTTCTTGGCATCATTGAAGGCATCGGTCGTGATGTTGTCGTACCAGCTCAGCGCATAATGTACCTCACGCTCGCGGAACTTGGCATTACGCTTATCACCACTTGGGGTCAGCCCACCGGAGACCTTCATCACCTTGGATTTGTCCGCAGCCAACTGGTATACCGCAGCGACCGAGAAGGCATCGTTGCGAGAGACCACGCTGTAGCAGGTGTTGGTGTAAGCCGGAATCGGTACGCTGTTGCCGTTGAGGGAAGCAACGATGGCTGCAGCACACACCTTAGCCTCGGAGCTGGCCGCGTAGCCAGACTTCGGCAGCCCCTTGGCCGCACTGGAGTCACCGATGACGTAGATGTTGGCACGCTTGCTCGATTCAAAGGTCTGCAGATCGACCGGACACCAGTCACCATCGGTGAGACCGGCCGCGTGAGCAATATGGCCCGCCTTCATATCCGGAATCACGTTGAGCACGTCTGCCTTGAACCCCTCGATGGAGCAGATTGCGGTGAGACTGCCGGCATCGATCTCCTCGATGGCACCGCCGGCCGCACCCTTGACCCACTGGATCATGGAGTTGTCGCCTCCATCCTTGGCAGGATCGAATCCATAATGGATCTTCCAGGCCTCACGGAAGAGACCGAACTTGGAGAACTTGTCCTTTGGATCGAGAACGATGATCTTGGACTTGGGCTTGTTCTCCTTGAGGTAGGTGGCAATCTGGCTGACCCGCTCATAGGGTCCAGGAGGACAGCGGAAGGGGTTGCGCGGTGCACCGATCACAACCGTACCGCCATCCTTCATCGCCTTGAGCTGCTTACCCAACAGTGTCATCTGATGGCCGGACTTGTAGGCATGGGTGACCGACTGGTTGGCGATCTCCTCGCTGTGACCCTCGACATACTTGAAGTCGACGCCGGGAGAGACCACGCAGCGGTCAAAGGCGTAAGAGCCGCCCTGAGCGGTCTTGACGGCACTATCGGTGATCTCGGTGACCTCTTCGTGGACCACCTTGATCCCCATTGCGGTCAGCCCCTCATAGGTGTGGGCCAGCTTGTCCATGGTGATCATGCCAGAGAGGGTGAGGTTACTGGTGAAGCCGGTGTAGTAGGTCTTGTTGGGCTCGATGATGGTGACATCGATCGAGTCATCGCCACGCTTGATATACTTGGCAGCGGTTGCCCCGCCCATCCCTCCACCGACGACCACAACACGTCCCTTGACATTGGCGAAGGCGCTGGTGGCCAGTCCGAGACCGGAAGCGGCGGCAGCCGCACCGGAGATCTTCATAAAGTCTCTACGATTGAATGTACTCATTTCAGTCTGCTCCTCCCTAGCGCTGGCTGGCGTAATAGTTGAAGACGGCTTCGATACCCTGCTCATCCATCTTCATCAGTTTTTTTATCTTCTTCTTCATCTTCTTCGGCACATGACGATTCCCCTCATGGAAGTCCTCGAAGGTGTAACGCAGGTAGGGGAGCAGTTGACCTGCCAGAATACCGGCATCGTCATCTGCTAGAGTACCACCCTCGGAGTGGCACTTCTCACAGTACTTGTCATGCAGCTTGGCCCCCTTTTTGGCTAGCGCCTGATCAAAGTTCTGGTCAGCACGATGTTGTGACTTTGAGGAAAAGAAGTTGGCGATCTTTCCAATCTCATCCTCGCTGTATCCCTTGGCGATACGACCCATGATCGTGCTCTGAATGTCATCCGCCTTGTAGGCATTCATCATATTGGTGATGTAGGTGGCAGACATCCCCCCGAGTGACGGGATCGCTGGCCCGGTACTGGCACCATCAGTGCCGTGACAACCGGCACAGGTGTTGGCAAGCATATCAGTATCAGCTCCGGTCATGTTGTCTGCAACGGCAGACAGAGTGACGGCATAGCCACCAATGATGGCCATGGCGAGTTTGGCTAGTTTCATATCTCCTCCTGAATGGTAAGAACTAGAGGTGTGGTTTGATTTCTCTTGCTCTCAACAGTCCCATGATCGTATTCACAGGACTGATATTGAGTGCACGCATCATAGTCTACGCTGGCTCGGTTCTGCAATGGGGAACGGGGAAAATAGGCGAACTTTATGACTATTTGCCAGTGCCGGTAGCTGAACAGGTAGTGCTGTCTCCAAGTCTACTGCCGGAGTAATTCACGCAGATAGGTTGCCAGCTCATTATGACGATTCATCTCCGCGATCAGTGGCAGATCGAGTCCTTCCTGGTCTCGTAATGTGGGGTCCGCACCGTGGTGGATCAGAATCCGGGTTACCCCTTCATTGCCACGGCTGACCGCCTCCATCAGCGGGGTCCAGCCGTCGTGGTCGCGCACATCGAGGACGGGGTTGTGCTCCAGTAATGCCATGACCGCTTCCGAGCCGGTCGGACCGATGGCGTAGTGGAGTGCGGTGGCACCATGGTCGTCGGTGACCGCGGTAGAGGCCCCGCGTCTCAATAGGGCAGTGAGTACCGCAACATCTTGCCGCTCCGCCGCGATCATCAGTGCAGTGCGACCGCTACGGTCCCGAATATCCATGCCAGCATCAGCCAGCAGCAACATGTGGACCACATCGAGGTTGCCCTGGGAGACGGCGATCATCAGCGGGGTATTGCCGTGACGGTCGGCGGTGTTGATATTGCTGTTGTAGGCCATCAGCATGGAGATGACATCGGCTTCGCCGCTGCGGATGGAGATCATCAACGCATCGAGCCCGTTACGGGTTTTGACGTGGGGATCGGCTCCAGCCTTGAGCAGTAGTGAGACCAGCTCCATGCTGCCCTCATCGGCGGCGGCTGAAAGGGCGGTATAGCCACCATGGGTCTGGCGGTTGACTCGAGCACCCTGTTCCAACAGTAGCTCCGCCAGTGCCAGATTGGCATCCTCTGCGGCATAGATCAGGGGGGTGTGTCCGAGCTTGCCCTGGGCATTGACATAGGCCCCCTGCTGGATCAGTTGTCGTACCTGCTCCAGATTGCCCTCGATCGTTACTCGCAGCAGCTGTTGACTCAGATCCTCCTCGGCACTAGCCAGGTTCCCCACAAGTAGCAGCAGCGTGGCGATGGTGATTCTGTTCATTTCGGTTCCCTATATTTTGAGTCGAGTATCAGGCGTTGACCTTTTTACTATCCTCGGCATCTTCAGCGACATCCTCACCCTCTTCTTCATTGTCTTCTTCAATATCGTCTGGCTCGTCCGGTTCGACGTGTGCGATCCCCTTGTGGCAATCGATGCAGGTCTGTCCCTTTTCGGTGGCTCGTCCATGTCTCTTGCGTGCGCTGCGGTCTTGGCTGTCAAGGTTCATGTTGTCAAAGCTGTGACAGTTGCGGCACTCTCTGGAGTCGCTAGCCTTCATCTTGGCCCAGACTCGGCTGGCCATATTCCAGCGGTAGCTGTTGTACTTCTTCAGCGCCTGTGTCCGGCGTTCTTCAGACTCCTCTTCCATATCTTCGGAGTAGGGCTCGCCGTAGTTGGGGGTACAGAGCTTCGACCCCTCTTTTACCGGAATGAAGCGCTCTGGGCAGTTACCGCTCTGGTCAGAGGGGAGCAGGTGGGACTCGTCGGGTTCAATCGTTCCCAGCAGCCAGTGGTAGACATCTGTGGCGGCGATCACCTTGGCCATCACCTTGGGGATGAACTGCTGCGGCACATGACAGTCGGAGCAGGTGGCCTGAACACCGGACTGATTATTGTAGTGGACCGTCTGCTTATACTCCTCGAGGTTGACCTTCATGGAGTGGCAGGAGGTACAGAACTCCATCTCATTGGTGGCAGCGAAAAAGGTGTTGACTCCCCCGAGGGCCGCAGCACCGGCGAGGAAGATCAGCAAGGGGGTGAGTGCTCTTTTCATGGATGGTAACTCATCGAGTGGTACGGTTGTGTTGGGACGATCAGCGCAGTCGTGAGGCGTAGTCGATGACCGCCTTCATTTCGCTGTACTTGAAATTCTGGATCTGCTCGACCATTTTTGGGTTGGCGTTGCGGCGTTTGCCATCCTTGATCCAGATGAACTGTCGCAACATATATTCGTAGTGCTGGTTGGCTAGGCTGGGATAGAAGTTATTGGCATCTCCCTCACCGTTTTTGCCGTGGCATTTGACACAGTGGTTTTCGTAGAGTCTCTTGCCCAGTTCGAGGTCATCCCCCTGGCCATGTTGGTTGTTGGGGTCAGGGGGAAGGCCGGTGATATAGGCGGTCACGTCGGCGATATTCTGCGGTCCCCCGAGGTACTTGCGGATCGTAAAGGGGTACATGGTGGGGTTGTCACGATTGAGATTGCGGATATCGAGTATCTGCTTGATGAGTACCGGTTGGTGTTGTCCTGCCAGCTGGGGGTAGGTTCCCGGCACATGGTAGTTGCCGATGCCAGGGGCCATGCCTCGGGCATCTTCCATATGGCAGTGGGCACAGATCTGGTAGAGGCGTTTGCCATTCTCTAGATCGGGCTGTAGTTGCATCGCTTCGTCAATCTTGCCGCCATTCTCCAACCCCAGCCAGCCAGCCTGAACCAGCGGCGAAAGCAGCAGCAACAGCAACAGATAGGATAGGTTTCTGTGCATCTTGATTCTCCCTGAAGACCGCACTCTCCCGGATGCGGATTGCCCCGATACTTGCTCACGGGCGCTTGACGGTAGCTCTGTCTCCGTCAAGTGACCTCCAATCATACCGTATCGGATCAAGAGTGCAATAGCTGTGGTTCACACCCCCTCCAGGGGGATGGGATAATCCACCCTCATCCTATTTTTGCAGCTACTATCAACGCTTGCCATCGTATTGGTGCTCCCGAACCGCAACGGTCTGCGATCAGGGAAATCCGCAGCCGAACGTAACTATTCAGAAGGCCTGTAACTGATTCAGATCGCCCCTGAAATTCGTCAGTTCAAGGCAGAAAATGTGAGTTTACAGGTGTAAATGA
>CAYFOQ010000102.1:394-8092 GCA_964344735.1 uncultured Piscirickettsiaceae bacterium | reverse complement strand
TGCCGCACTGTGGTGATCGGGAGACAGGGAGATCGATAGAGGATGAGGATCGAGATAGCCCCGCAGAGAGTGTGCTGTCGCTGTCCGCGATGGAATCGGATGATGAACGACAGAGATCGTTGGTATCCACCCTGGGTGAGGATCCTCTGCTGCAGCTGTTGTTGAACTCCACAGAGATCGATGCCGAGGCTGCTCTGGGTAGTCTTCATGGAGAGACCGCTACCTGGCTGCGATTGGTGCGAAAGTTTGTCCGGATGCATGGGGATGAGCTGCAACTGCAGGATGGAGAGGAGGTTGTGGTCGAAGCGTTGCAGCATCGGATCCATACGCTCAAAGGGGCGGCCGGTACCCTGGGGTTGCGTGCCATTCAGCAGCAGGCTGCAGAACTGGAGCTGGCGTTGCGACAACGGTCAAGCGTAGCGGGTGAGAGGGTAATGACCGCAGAGCTGGATCGACTGTTGCACCGGCTTCAGCAGAAGATCGACGCTCTGCAGCAGTTGGTGCGAGTCGCAGAAGAGCGTCAGGCTCAGGATCAAGATCGTATGGATCTGCTGGAGCGGATCGAGCGGCTGTTGCAGCATGAGGATATCGCCGTCAATGCCCTGTATGAGGAGTCACAACAGCAGTTACACCGCGAGTACGGGGATGAAGTGGTTCCTCTTGGTGAGGCGATTGCAATATTTGATTACCGTGCTGCACTGCGGCAGCTCGATCTTATTCGTGAACCCTCTCGTCAAAGGGAGGAGGGCGGAAAGGTTGAGCTTCCCCTTGACTGGAATAAGTTGCAGCAGCTCTATCAGGATGAGAGTCGCCAGCATGAGGTGCTCTTCCACTTTTTCCAACATGCTCAGGAGGTGGTGACACTGCTCTACGACGCCTTCGAGCAGGAGCAGCGGGAGCCACTGCAGCAGCAGGCCCACAAAATGAAATCCTCAGCCCGTCTGATCGGGGCGGAGCAGATGGGGAGCTTGTGTGAGCAGATAGAGAAGGAGTCCCTCGATGCTGACTGGGCTCGGTTGGAAGAGCTGTTGATGAAGTTGGAGCAGGCATTGCAGCGGCTGGAGCTGGAGTTGGATACTCCCCTGCCGGGGAGGGGGAGTGACGAGGGGAACGGCGGTGTCTGAGGAGCGTAACAGTGCTGCGATTCTGGTCGCTGGAGACTCCAGCAAGGAGTTGGTGGATCTCAAGTATCTCTTGGTAAATTACTTTAGCAATGTTTCCTATGTAGCTACTGATGATGAGGGAGTTGAACAATTTGTTGAGCGTTCCCCAGTATTGTTGGTGCTTGCCTGTAGTCGAATCGATCTCTCGGAAGAGTTCTATCTGCGGCTTTTTCGGAGTCGCAAGGAGGTGCGGCTCCACCTCCACCAGACGCTCTTGCTCTGTACTAGTCGGGAGTCACGCAAGGCCTTTCAGCTCTGTCGGACCGGAATCTTCGATGAGTATGTGATCGACCGCCCTCTCTACGATCCTCAGCGGGTGGTGCTCTCTCTGGAACAGGCGCTGGGGCGACTCTATCTACAGCGACAGATCTCCTCTCTGCAGGACAAACTGCGTCGGAGCAATCACGGCGCCACCCCGTTTGATCTGGCGATTTATCAGAAGGTGAAAGGGCTCGACCCCTCCTATCAGCAACTCCGACAACTGATGGTGGATACGCCTCCGGCACCTCAAATTCAGACTGGTGTGGAGCAGTTGGGTGGAATGTTGACCGATATTTGCAATGAGTTTACCGAGCATGTCGAGGGAGTGGAGCAGCAGAGTCGGGAGATTTTGGTGATGATCGTCGATGATGATCCCTTTTATCGCGGTCAGTTGACGATGGTGATCGAGCAGGCCGGTTACCAGGTGATTCAGGCGGAGGATGGTGAAGTCGCACTATCACGGCTTCATGCCACTCGCCCCGATGTGATTTTGATGGACTACAAGATGCCAAAACTCGATGGCCTCTCGACACTGCGTCGAATTCGTCAGGATGAGGAGATCAACAAGATCCCCGTCATCATGTTGACCAGTTATAGCCAGGGGGGGTTGGTCAAGCGAGCACTGCAGTTGGGCGTGGCGGGCTATATCATCAAGCCTGGGGAACCGGAAGCGCTACTGGCAAAAATCGAGGCAGTGACCTTATCGCAAGAGTCGGAGGAGCAGGAAGAGCCGGGTGAGGGGGAAGGCTGAGAATGTTTCCTTTCACCGTTGTGCCCGGTATATAATTCCAACGGTTGAACTGGTGTTGAGGACTGGAGAGTATGGAGAACGAGGATAGGGCTCCCAAGGTATTGATTGCCGACGATGAACCGGCCATGCAGACGCTGTTGGCCGATCTGTTGCGGCATGAGGGGTGTGAGGTGGTGGCACTGGCCGAAGATGGAGAGAAGGCCTTCTCCCTCTACCAGAAGCACGCACCGGAGATGGTCTTTCTCGATATCAATATGCCGCTACTCGATGGGGTGGAGACCCTCCGTCGAATTCGAGAACAGGATAAGCAGGTCTTTGTTTGCATGATTAGTGGGGATGCCTATCCAGAAACGGTGCGAAATGCGGTTTCGCTCGGGGTCTCCGGTTTTATCGTCAAGCCGATCAGTCAGAAACGTATTCGTGATGTGATCGAGGGGTTTCACGAACAGCGTAGCGGACAGCACTAGACGATGGCCCGTCGTTCCTCTCCACTACCGCCCTCCGTCGATACCACTGTGGTGGAGCGTGAGGCTGCAGCAACGGTTGGTGCAGGAAAAACCCCTGCCAGTAAGAAAAGGGTAAAGAGAAAGTCGGTCAAAAAGAAGACCGTACGTAAAAAAGTGGCTGTAAAGAGGGAGGAGACGGTCTCCACGCCGACACTGGCTGCGGCACGAGCGATACGAGGTCCAGGGATCGGTCCGGCGGCACTGGTGATTCCTCCCGGGTACGGGATTCAATCATCGAAGCCAATGGCTGCAACGGCAACCGGGCAGGGGAGTGAGGGGGATTCCGACTCCACGACACTGCCCGATCGCGAGGCGGCCTCCTCCCGTCCGCTGGCCGTGCCGGCGGCAACTCAGCGTCTGCCTTATTGGAAGGAGAGGAGGGAGCAGCCAGCTCCATCGACGACTACCGAGGGGTTGCCTCCTGCAGTGGCTACCGTGAATGATGCCACCGTGATGGAAGAACGGCGGGCGATCGAGGGGCCGGCTCGAGGCGACTTTTCGGCTGAGATTCGTAAGGCGTTACAGCAGCAGAGAGGAGGGGACGATCGGTCAGAAGAGGATCCTCGCCAGCGGCTGATCCGCCGTTTTGCCGCCGATATGATCGGCGAAAGTGACAACGAGCCGGGAGATCCGGAGTAATTGCCTGTTATCTAACGGGTTCAGCGACAAAGAGTATTGAGCTATGGAGAGTAATGAGAAGGATCTGTTGATCGGTATCGACCTAGGGACCTCGAGAACATCGGTGATGTCGGATCGTGGACTCAAGACCATGATCGATTCGGTAGTGGGGTATCCCAAAGATCTGATTGGAGTGAAGCTGCTGGGGGCGACTCATGTGGTGGGGAGCGACGCCCTGGAGCGCCACTACCTGAATCACTATTATCCACTCGAGGATGGGGTGATCAAAGAGACCGGAGATCGTGATCAAGAGGTGGCGAAGGAGTTGATCCGTCATGTGGTCAGTCTGGCCGAACGTCAGCCAGGAGATCGGATTTGTGGCATTGTCGGGGTTCCGGCGCGAGCCTCCGCCTTCAATAAAGAGGTGTTGCTGGAGTTGGCTCGAGAAGTAATGGATGTGGCCATGGTGATCTCCGAGCCGTTTATGGTTGCTTATGGTCAGGATGTGTTGCTCAACAGCATTGTGATCGATATCGGTGCCGGTACCGTGGATCTCTGTGCCCTCAAGGGTAAGGTGCCGAATGAAGAGGATCAGGTGACCCTACTCAAGGCTGGGAACTATATTGACGAGCTGCTGCTGGAGTCGATCCAGATGCGCTATCCCAATGTCCAGATCAACCGCCGTATCGCCAAGGCGATCAAGGAGCAGTACGCCTTTGTTGGGAAGGCTCCGGAGCCGGTGAAGGTGACGATGCGGGAGAATGGTAAGCCGGTTGCGGTCGATGTTACGGATGAGCTAGAGCTGGCCTGTAATGCCATTGTCGAGCAGATTCAGTATCTGGTGGCCGGATTCGATCCGGAAGACCAGGAGACCGCACTCGGTAATATTATTCTGGCTGGAGGCGGATCGCGAATTCGTAATCTAGACGGGGTTCTGACCGAGGCCCTGAAGGAGTATGGTCATGTGCGGGTGCAGGCGGTTGAAGATCCCGACTATGCCGGCTGTCTCGGCGGGCTCAAGCTGGCCAGCGACCTTCCCCCCGACTATTGGGATCATGTGGGTGAAATGGTGAGTTCCTGACTGTTGCTGCACCTCTATCTCTTTTTTCTGGGACTCTTTCCAGGATATTTCCTGTTACGGGAGTTTCGGCGTGGGTTCATCGTGTTGATTGCCGGACGACGGCTCTCCCTGCGGCTACCCGTACTACTGTTGACACTGGTCGGTGGGGGGATCTTTTTCTGGCAGGGGGCAGCGACGGCATTTGTTGGGGAGGTGGCGTGGCAGCTGCCGGTGGCGCTGCTGCTGGGACTGATCGCACCGATGGTGGGGGCTCTTTTGTGGCAGCTCACGATTCGACTGTTTGCAGTGGCGTTGTTGATGATGCCCTCTTCGTCGAAGCGGATGAGAGCCAAACCTAGAACGCCGCGTTCAGCACCAGCCGGATCGGATGAAGAGATGCCGACCCTGATGTCCGGTTTTATCGATCGACTGCTGGATGAGCGTCAGCGTCGTTGAGAGGAAGATTCCAGAGTGATTGCTTCCCCCTTCGAGAGCGAGTAGCATCTCGGTATGGTGCTGAAGATTTTTGGTTGAGGTAATTTATCTGAAATCTGTAATAACTAATTGTAACTATTCATCTGTGAAGGGAATGGTTGCCTGCTGAATCTGCTTTTTTTGAGGGTGTTGTGCGTTTATGAACAAGATACCTACCGTACTGATCAGTGACGACGAAGAGCCGATGCGGATGTTTCTGGTGGGCCTGTTGAAGCATGAGCAGTGTAATGTGGTCGCGGTGGCCGGTGATGGTCAGGAGGCGTTGCGGCTCTATCAGCGTCACAAGCCCGATATCACGATGCTCGATATCAATATGCCGAAGATGAACGGGGTTGAGACGCTGCGCAAGATCCGGGAAGAGGATAGTGACTCCTTCGTCTGCATGATCAGCGCCGATACCTTTCCTGAAGTGATTCGTGAGGTGGCCAGCCTCAAGGTATCCGGCTTCATTGTCAAACCGCTGACACAGAATAAGCTCCATCAGATCTTCGAGAAATACCACAAGTAAGGGAACCCGCTCATAAGGGAACCCTCTCAACGCTGTTGTTTCCCTCAACCCTCTCCCCGAGGGAGAGGGAGTTAGAGCGGTTGTGGTCTGATGGCTCCCCGACCACGCCCCCTCTCCCTCGGGGAGAGGGCTGGGGTGAGGGGACAAACTCTCCAACCGGCCTCATCAACCACTCAATCTCCCTCTCTCTCCTCACGGAAAACTATTTGCGGTCGCTAATAGTTATGTTTATATTATGTTTGACATCATTAGGATGCGAACGCAACTCCCTTAAATGGGCCGGTAATGGGGGCGGTTCCGGTGAGCGAGGTATGAGATGGAACGAGTTCTGGTAGTCAGTTTTCAGCCACAGTCGGGGAAGACCACGGTGGCCTTGCAATTGGCCCGTGCCTATCAACACCTGGGGCGAGAGACGGTGTTGATGGATTACAGTACCGACCAGTTTGCCATCGAGGTGCTACAGGAACAGCAGTATAGCGGTATTCGCGCCGTAGCAGCCAGCAAGGAGGCGGTACTTTCCAAGATCTGGGCTCAGGAGGTGAGTGATTCTGATACCGTGGTGGTCGATACCTCGCTACGAATGGAGCAGGCACGACACGATTTCCTGTTGCGACAGACCAATAGTGTGCTGTTACTGATTGATATTTCCCAACTTGATCTGGAAGATTTTGAGCTACAGTTCGGGGAGTGGATCAAACGGATTCGCATGGTGCGTAGTCGTTTGGTGGTTGTGGCTACCCACATCGAGCCCCATTCCCTGTTACGGGTGGTACAGTTGAGACAGTCACTGGATCAATTCCAGATTCCGCTGGCGATGAAGCTGGAGGGAATTGCATCTCTGGAACAGATTGATACACTGGCACACATGTTGCTCAGCGAGGAGATGCGTGTGGACTCCGTGTCAGGAAATCGTCTCGGTAGAGCACTTCACACGGCAACGGCTCGAGCGGCATCGATGGTGGGTGCAGTCGGGGTCCTCTCCGGTGTGGTGGATGAGGTCAAGCGTGAGGTGGGTGAAGAAGGGGGACGACCGATTCAGGATCATCCCCGCCCCTTCGAGTCGCTGCAGCACAAAAATCAGTTGCTCATGATGGAGAATGAACGGCTGCGGAGTCACTGAGTCCGGCAGCGAGATCAATAGGAATTTGAGACGGGAGAAGATGATGGCAAACAGGGCACCGGTGTCGGTAATCGAGGGAAGTGGAGCCAACCTCAAGGAGGGTGGGGTAGAGTTGCAGCAGGTGATAGAGAATCGGCCAGAGGAGGAGACGCAGCACCCCTCGACTGAACGGATGGCGATTGGCGCCAACATTGCGGCCAAGGATGCCGAGGAGGCCTCGGTACTCTCTTCATTGACCGCCGAGATCCTGACCGAGGCGGCTGCAGTCGCCCGGCAGCAGACAGAGTATGTGGGGGATGTGACCGCCATGGCAGAGCGGGTCACCGGTCTGGCCAAAGAGGCGACCGATCGTGCCAACCAGGCCCGGGAGCGGGCGGAAGGGGCTACTGCCGAGGTTCGGCGAGTGATCGAGCAGGAGCGGTTGATCGCATCCCAGGCCAATCAGGCGGCACTGGAGGCCGAACAGGTGACTGCACTGGCGCGTCAAGCCACGACTGAGGCGGAGCAGGCGATCGAACAGGCCCGTAAGGCGGCCAGTGAGGCCAATAATGCGATCACCGAGGCACAGGAGATCTCCGAACAGACTCAGCGAGCCACCGACAATGCCCGCCAGGCGACTCAAGGGGCGATTGAAGCGGTACGGGGTATGGAGCAGCTCGATGGGGATGTTCAGGAGGTGACTGCAGAGATCTCTCAAGCAGTCGAGAAGGCCCATAGTGAAGATCCTTCGAAGAAGCATCTGATTCGCACCAAAACCGATAACCTCCGGTTACGGGCTGAACAGTTGCGGGCTCAGACCCGAGAGATGCGCAGCAAGATCGCGGCGAATCGAAGCACGGAGTAATCCCGATGTCCCTCCCAGCAATCGCATCCATATCGATCGGTTGCCGGGAGGATGATCTCCCTCTCCCCCTGGGAGAGAGGGCCGGGGTGAGGGTCGGGTGAGGGAGCATTGGCTAACCAGATGAACCCCGACGCGCATAGAGTGCTGCCGAGAAGAAGAGCAGTAGACTGAACCCGATTTCCAGCAGAGCCGCGATCCGTTCATTGGGATCGACCACCGCCTCACCGACGCCGTGCAGAAAGTAGAGCAGTGCAATAAACCCGGTCCAGGCATGGGTATACGGGTGACCGTGGAGTAGCCCCCGTAGTGGTAGTAGTAGTGGTATCACCATCACCATAGGCACCAGCGCAGTGGGAAAGTAGACGGAAGGGG
>CAYFOQ010000102.1:0-366 GCA_964344735.1 uncultured Piscirickettsiaceae bacterium | reverse complement strand
CCAGATCATGAGATGGATCAGTAAGCCAAAAGAGCCGATCAGCACCCCAAGCCGTAGCAGTGAGGATGGTTGGGGGGCGTTTTGTTCAGGGGGGGAGGGCATGTGGTTGAGCTCCTGCTGCGGTGAGGGTCGGGGTGAGGAGGTACCCCTGGAAAAAAGATGGAATTCTATCAAAACTGAGGTACAATTCCGACTGTTTTAGTGAGAAATAGCGGAGTTGATGATGGCAACAACGACAGGCGAGACCGATTTGGAATTCACCTACGATGAACGGGTACAGTTGACCCGGCGGGTGCTGGGGTTGTTCGAGGAGTGGGGGTTGGGCAAAAAAGAGCAGCTCAGTCTATTGGGGATCAAGGGCAAAGA
>CAYFOQ010000101.1:0-8125 GCA_964344735.1 uncultured Piscirickettsiaceae bacterium | reverse complement strand
GATTCAGGACCGCCAATACGGGTGCAGCGATGGCTACGAATAAACGAGCGTAGAATAGCACGTATTCACCAACCCATAGAGACCCTTCGAGAGAACCGATGAAGACCGTTTTCGACACCCAAATCACCTCCCTGCCACTACTCCACAAAGGCAAGGTGCGCGACATTTACGCCATCGATGATGACCATATGTTGATCATCACCACTGACCGTATCTCCGCCTTCGATGTCATTCTCCCCACCCCGATCAGCGGCAAAGGGGCCATTCTCACCACCCTCTCCAACTTCTGGTTCGAGCGTACCCGAAAGATCATCCCCAACCATCTGGCGGAGATGAGACTCGAACAGGCACTGCCCGACCCCGCTGAACGCGAACCGATACGCGACCACGCCATGGTCGTCCGTCGCCTCCAACCGCTGCCGGTGGAGGCGATCGTGCGCGGCTATATCATCGGCTCCGGTTGGAAGGACTACCAGCGTAGTGGTGCCGTTTGTGGTATCGACCTCCCCCCTGGACTGGAGTTGGCCCAACGTCTGCCCCAACCGCTCTATACCCCTTCGACCAAGGCGGCCGTGGGGGACCATGACGAGAATGTCGATTTCGACCACACGGTCAACCTGCTTGGACGGGAGCGGGCTGAACAGATCCGCGATGCCAGTTTGCAGCTTTACCAGGAGGCCGCCAACTTCGCGCTGGAACGAGGCATCATCATCGCCGACACCAAGTTCGAGTTTGGTCAGGATGAGTCTGGCAATCTGATTCTGATCGACGAGGTGCTCACCCCCGACTCCTCCCGCTTCTGGCCGGCCGACCAGTACCAACCCGGCCATAATCCACCCAGTTTTGACAAACAGTATGTACGGGACTATCTCGAGGAGCTCGATTGGGATAAACGCCCACCTGGTCCCGTACTACCACAACAGGTGGTCGAACAGACCGTGGCAAAATACCGTGAGGCAATGGAACGACTCACCGCAGCCTGATTCCGCTCGTGGACTCCCCAGCGATGGCAACGGATGGCTACTTCATCACCGGGGTCGATACGGCCGTCGGCAAGACCCAGGTGGCCGCAGCGCTCACCGCCCTACTGACGGCTGCCGGCCAGCAGGTTACTCCCCGTAAGCCGGTAGAGTCGGGCTGCGTCACCGATCCTGCCGGCACAGGGTTATTACCGGCAGATGGGAGGTCTCTCCAACTGGCCTGTGGCGAAAAAGAGGATCTGCAGCGGATCACCCCCTACCGTTACCCACAGCCACTCTCCCCTGAACGAGCCGCAGTAGTGAGCCAACAGCCCCTCTCGCTACAGCGACTGGTGGAGGCCTGTGCCTCAGAGCCGGACACCATTCGGGTGATCGAAGGGGCGGGCGGACTCTTCTCCCCCATTGCCACCGCCGCACTCAACATCGACCTGGCGGTCGCCCTGCAGCTCCCCTTGATTCTAGTGGCCTGGCAACGGCTGGGAGTGATCAATCAGGTTCTGCTGAATCACCATGCCATCGAAACGCATGGGCTCGAACTGGCGCTGGTGATCCTCAACGGCTATCAGCCTGAAGAGGATGAACAACCGGAAAATCTCGCCGCCCTACGTCAGCGCCTTTCCTGTCCGGTTCTTCCCCTTCCACGGCTTCCTTCCGACACCCCATCACTCTGGCCCGCGCTCCTCTCTCCGTTGCGGCAACAGCTCCAATCCACCCCACTCCGTACGCTGATCACTAGGCCATCACCGTCCGATTGACCACTATTGCTGCGTTTGTACTGTGGTTACCGTTATACCCTCTCCCCCCAAGGGTGGAGAGGGAGTTGAAAGAACATTTTTAGAGGTGTCTAAGAATCTCTCTGACCTGAGCCATCCCATCCCGGAGATTCTCCTCGATCGCCGCCATGGTAATCTCCTCTCCTTCTCCCTTCCCTGCAGCCCAGTTGGCCGAAACCGCGCAGCAGCTGTAGCAGAGCTCCAGCTCTCGAGCAATTCCCGCCTCCGGCATCCCGGTCATTCCCACCAGATCACAACCATCCCGCTCCATCCGCAAGATCTCCGCCGCACTCTCCAGTCGTGGTCCTTGGGTGGCTCCATAGGTCCCCCGTGACACCGCTGCCACACCGATCCTGGCCGCCACGGTCAGCAGCCGTTGACGCAACGATTCGCAGTACGGCTGGGTGAAGTCGACATGCTCCAACTCCGGCCCTTCATAGAGCGTCTGTTCCCGCCCCCAGGTATAGTCGATCACCTGATCCGGAACCACGACCACTCCTGGTGCCATCGATTCGGTAATCCCCCCCACTGCCGCCACCCCAACTACCTGTTCGACCCCCAACTCACGCAGAGCCCAAAGGTTGGCCCGATAGTTGACCCGATGGGGGGGGATGGTATGTTCCGCCCCATGGCGGGAGAGAAACAGCAGCGATCGCTCCCCCCGATGCATCCACTGCAATGGCGAAGAGGGGAGACCATACGGGGTCTGTAACTCGTGTCGCTCGCCCTCACTCCACCCCTCCAGTCGCTCCAGACCGGTTCCACCGATGACCCCCCACTGACTCATACGCACGCCACTCCTCTCACTCACTCGAATCCGGCAAAGGGTACAGTGCCGTGACGATCTTTGCTATATTGATCGACGACTCACTACCGGAATCGCTCTCATGACTCACTCCTATCACTTGGCCGATGGCCTGGCCGCATTCGAGACCAAAAACTTTTCGCTCGCCATGCAGCACCTGTCACCGCTGGCAGACCAGGGGAACCCAGAGGCCCTCTTTCGGGTCGCCATCATCCACCAGAACGGGCTGCTCTGGAGCCCGGACCCCAAGAAGGCGTTCGCCATGATGCGCGCCGCTGCAGAACAGGATCACCCTTTCGCCCAACATGCTCTGGGCTTCATGTACTACCAGGGAGAGTGCACCGAAAGAGACATGGAGGCTGCGGTGGAGTGGTTTGGTCGTGCTGCCGAGCAGGGGTTGTCGGGCTCGATGGTGACGCTGGGGATGATCTATGAGAGTGGTGATGGTGTAACGCAAGACAGTGCAACGGCACAACAGTGGTATCGTCGGGCAGAGGCACAGCAACAGCTGGACGAGGAGCAGCGCGATGAGTCCGAATGAGCCAGAGCAGCATGTAAAACAAGAGGAGCCCCCGGCAGCGGCAGCAGCGGCATCAACGACCGCCACACCACCGCCACCCTCCCCGGATTTTGCCACACCACTGCCGATCCGACTCTTTCTGGTACTGGCGGTGGCGGTACTCTTCAAACTGGTCTATGACACCTCCAGCCGTAGCGAAGAGAACCAGCACCAGATCGTGGCATTACAGGAGCGCATCGACACCCTGCAGGGCACCATCAACGAGGCCAACCGGGGCATCGACCGCCTCCAGGGCGGTTTTTCCGACATGGTCAAAGGGGTCGGGCAACTCCACACCATGGTGGGAAAATCGGCCCAGAGTGTGCAACTGATCCAGAACGACCTCCACGACGAGATGGCCAACATCCGCAAGAAGGTTCATGAGATCGCCACCCAGCTCAATGCTCTGCAACAGGATCTGCGGAACCCCTTCCGACGCTGACCGGCTAGCCCTCATCCCGAGGAGGTGGAAGAGGAAAGATCACACAGAGGTACTTTCGATCCTGTGCTAGAATCCGGCTCTTTGACAGCCAGGAGCGGTTCACCCGCCACCTCAAGGAGGAGAGGAGTACAGTAGTGACGGCTGAAAACCGATCGATAACGGTTCCGAGTGGGCTGAGCACCGTCAACCTGGCGTGTGAGCGTGGAAATCGCCTGCTCTTCAGCAATCTCGACCTCACCGTCCCCACCGGTCGTATTCTGCAGATCGAGGGGCGGAACGGCTGTGGTAAGACCAGTCTGCTACGACTGCTCTGTGGCCTGGCGTTGCCCAGCCAGGGTGAAATTCGCTGGAACGGTGTCGACATCCATGAAAACCGTGCCGACTACTACGCCGAAGCGGCGTATCTGGGCCACCACAACGGGATCAAGGGGGAGCTGACGGCGTTGGAGAATCTCCACTTTGCCCAGGCCCTGTCGGCACTCGCCAGTGACGATGATCTTTTCGATATTCTGGCCCGGCTGTCACTGCGGGGATATGAGGATGTCCCCTGTCGTCACCTCTCTGCCGGTCAAAATCGTCGCGTAGCGCTGGCCCGGCTGCTGGCAACTCAAGCCACCGTCTGGATTCTGGACGAACCGTTTACGGCACTCGATCGCAAGGGAATCGCCCTGGTGGAGGAGATCTTCACCCACCATGTGGCTCAGGGAGGGATCATCATTCTCACTACGCACCATCCCCTGAAGCGAGATGACGACCACTACCGTGCCCTCAACCTCGAAGAGGCGGCAACCAACGCCCAGCGACAGGCCGCATGAATAGTAGCTCCAACACCCTTACCAACGCCTTTCTACGGGTACTTCAGCGTGACCTGACACTGGCCTTCCGCCACCGTGGTGAACTGGCCAATCCACTGCTCTTCTTCATTATCGTAGTCACCCTCTTCCCACTCGGAGTGGGGCCGACCCCCTCGGTGCTCGAGACCATCGCCCCCGGTATCATCTGGGTCGCCGCCCTGCTCTCGGCAATGCTCTCACTCGACTCCATGTTCCGCTCCGACTTTGAGGATGGCTCACTGGAACAGGTCACCCTCAGTCACCACCCACTCGCCGTACTGGTGCTGGCAAAGATTCTCGCCCACTGGCTGGTAACCGGCCTACCGCTGCTCTTTATCGCTCCACTATTGGGAGTGCTGCTGTTCCTGCCGTTTTCCGCAATGCAGACGCTGGTGACGACGCTGGCCCTGGGGACTCCGATTCTGAGTCTGGTCGGAGCGATCGGCATGGGACTGACCGTTGGCCTGAAGCGGGGAGGCGTTCTGCTATCGCTACTGGTTCTACCGCTCTACATTCCGGTACTGATCTTCGGTGCCCTGGCAGTCAACGAGGCTGCCGCTGGACTACCCGTCGATGGTTACCTCTACGTATTGGGGGCACTACTACTCTTCACCCTTACCCTCTCACCACTCGCTACTGCTGCCTCGATCCGGATCAGTATCAGTTGATCCGGAAGTGAGTTGAGCCTGAATTCGAGAATGACTTAATCCCTGCAGAACAGATCGATGAAACTTCCCGCTATTGTCTATCGCTTCTCCTCTCCAAAACACTTCTACGAAATGTCCGGGCGACTACTCCCCTGGCTCGTCAGTATCACCGTGGCACTGCTGCTGTTTGGGCTCTATATCGGCCTGGCTGTAGCTCCGACCCACTCCGAACAGGGAGAGAGTTACCGCATCATCTACCTCCACGTCCCGGCCGCCTCCAACTCCATGATGATCTACCTGGTGATGGCCACCTCCGGAGCGATCTTTCTAATCTGGCGAATCAAGCTGGCCGATACCATCGCCGCCGCCAGCGCCCCGATCGGTGCCGCGTTCACCTTTCTGGCGCTGGTAACCGGATCGATTTGGGGTAAGCCGACCTGGGGTACCTGGTGGCAGTGGGATGCCCGGCTCACCTCCGAACTGATCCTGCTTTTTCTCTACCTCGGTTATATCGCCCTGCGAGCGGCGATGGATGACCGCAACAATGCCGCCCGGGCCAGTGCGGTGTTGGCTCTGGTGGGGGTGGTCAACATTCCAATCATCCACTACTCCGTAGAGTGGTGGAACACGCTGCACCAGGGGGCCACCATCTCCAAAATTGCCAAACCTTCGATGGAGGGGACGATGCTCACCTCGATGTTGACCCTGATGATCGCCCTCTCCCTTTTTTTTGCCGTGGTCACCCTGATTCGCGCTCGCGGCCTGACTCTCGACCATGACTCCCGGGGGCAGTGGGTCGAAAACCTTCCCACACCACGACTCACCCTGCTCCATGGTATTGCCCCTGTGCTGGCGGTCATCCTGGTCGGTTACCATTTCGCCACCACATCCACCTCCCCCATCCTGCAGCCTGCCGAACTGGTCCCGGGAATGGGCGCAGTGGAGTTCCGCGGCACTGTCGAGGCGATCCAGTCGGAGGGGAACTCTCATCGAATCACCGTGTCTGATGCCAACAGCAGCGTCGAGGTCTCTTTTCTGGGGAGACTGCCACAACAGTTAAGGCTCGACTGGGGAGCCCACATTCAGGGGAGTGTGACCATGGAGCAGAACCGTACGCAGGTGATAGCGAACACTATTGCCGCACTCAATATCCGTGACCACAGCGGTTATGTTTTCGCCGCCTACGCCATCGCCGCGATCACCCTGTTGCTCAATCTGTTGGGGGCTCTACGTAGCGCCACCGAGTCACGTCGAGCCGTTGCCCGACGACTCCGACAAGAGAGTGCGGAGGCGTAGCCGACCCAGCCCCACCACGCCTCCCCGGAGAAGCGATGACTGCAGCCCGTTATCAAGATAAACGAGATAGATAGATAGATAGAACCGATGACCCCCAAGCGCAAACAACGCCTACTGTTGATCGTACTCATTCTGGCCGGAGTAACGGGTGCCGTGACCCTGATGATGCAGGCACTGAATGAGAACATCAATCTCTTCTACAGCCCTTCCCAGGTGGTTGCCGGTGAGGCCCCACAGGGTCATACCTTCCGGCTGGGGGGACTGGTAGCGAACGGTTCACTGCAACGGGGAGGCGATGAGGGGCTGACGATGCAGTTCGAGGTGACCGATGAGGCCGAAAAGGTGCAAGTATCCTACACCGGCATTCTTCCCGACCTCTTTCGCGAGGGACAGGGAATCGTCGCCCTCGGTCAACTCGACAACAGCGGAATTTTCATTGCTGATGAGGTGTTGGCCAAGCATGACGAGAACTATATGCCTCCCGAGGTGGCCGAGGCCCTGGAAGAGGGACATCGCAAGGGCAAGGAGCGGATGATGCAGGCAGCTGAGACCGATGCGACTGCGACGACGGAGATGAAACAATGATTCCAGAATTGGGCAACTTCGCGCTGGCGGTGGCCCTGGCAATTGCCATCTTTCAGGGGGTAGTCCCACTACTGGGGGCACAACTAGGGATCAGCAACTGGATGGTGCTGGCTCGCCCGGCCGCCCAGGGACAGTTCTTCTTTCTCACCATCGCGATCACCCTGCTCGCGGTCAGCTTCGTCCAGGATGACTTTTCGGTCCAATATATCGCCAGCCACTCCAACTCCCAGTTACCGCTGATCTACAAGGTAAGCGCAGTCTGGGGCGGACACGAGGGCTCACTACTGCTCTGGGCCTTCCTGTTGAGTCTCTGGGGAGCAGCGGTCACCTGGTTCAGCCGTAGCCTGCCGGTCGACCTCACCTCTCGTGCAGTGGCTGTACTGGGGCTGGTGGGCGTCGGCTTTCTGCTCTTTCTACTCTTTACCTCCAACCCCTTCGACCGGCTGTTGCCGGTACCCGCCGATGGGCGAGACCTCAACCCACTGCTGCAGGATCCCGGTTTGGCGATCCATCCTCCCATGCTCTACATGGGCTATGTCGGCTTTGCCATCCCCTTTGCCTTCGTCATTGCGGCACTGATCGGAGGCCATCTCGATGCCACCTGGGCTCGCTGGTCCCGCCCCTGGACCGGGATGGCCTGGGTCTTTCTCACCCTCGGGATCGGGCTGGGCAGCTGGTGGGCCTATTACGAGCTGGGTTGGGGCGGCTGGTGGTTCTGGGATCCGGTCGAGAACGCATCTTTTATGCCCTGGTTGATGGGAACTGCGCTACTCCACTCGCTGGCGGTCACCGAGAAACGGGGAGCCTTCAAGGTCTGGACCGTGCTCTTGGCCATCTTCACCTTCTCTCTCAGTCTGCTGGGGACCTTCCTGGTGCGCTCTGGGGTGTTGGTCTCCGTCCACGCCTTCGCCGCCGATCCGGCCCGCGGGGTCTTTATTCTCGCCTTCCTCGGTGTGGTCATCGGCAGCTCGCTGGCACTCTATCTGTGGCGGGCACCAGCCATTCATGGCGGTGGCAAGTTCACCCCTTTCTCCCGCGAGACCCTGTTGCTGATCAATAACGTCCTGCTGGTGGTCGCCACTTTGACGGTGCTGCTCGGCACCCTCTACCCACTGCTGCTCGATGCCTTGGGACAGGGAAAAATCTCGGTCGGCCCCCCCTACTTCGACACCGTTTTCGTACCACTCATGCTGCCGATGTCTTTC
>CAYFOQ010000100.1:7386-8182 GCA_964344735.1 uncultured Piscirickettsiaceae bacterium | reverse complement strand
CAGGTTTTGCCCAGAGATTGGATGGCTTCAAGTTTGAAGTCACGGATTCAGGTTACGGTTAGTGGGGGGGTGGAAATGACAATGGAGTGTGATGGATGACCCAATACGATGCATCGGCCATCGAGGTTCTCTCTGGCCTCGATCCGGTTCGCAAGCGACCAGGGATGTATACCGACACCAGCCGTCCCAACCACCTGGTACAGGAGGTGATGGATAACAGTGTCGATGAGGCGATGGCCGGGCATGCCAGCCGGATCGAGGTGACGATTCATGCCGATGGCTCGGTGACGGTGATCGATGATGGTCGTGGTATGCCGATCGATATCCACCCCGAAGAGGGGGTTCCCGGGGTCGAGGTGATTCTCACACGACTCCACGCCGGGGGTAAGTTTTCCGGCAAGAGCTATCAGTTCTCCGGAGGGTTGCACGGGGTCGGGGTGTCGGTGGTCAATGCCTTGTCACGGCGACTCGAGGTGTGGGTGCGGCGTGGGGGAGAGGAGGTGAAGATGGTCTTTGCCGATGGCCTCAAATGCGCAGATCTCGAGGTGGTGGGGAGTGTGGGGCGCCGCAATACCGGAACCACGATCCGGTTCTGGCCCGACTCTCAATTTTTCGACTCCTCGAAAATATCACTCCCCCGATTGCGTCATCTGATGCGAGCCAAGGCGGTGTTGCAGCCGGGTTTGAAGATGGTGTTGGTGGAGGAGGCCAGTGGCGAGCGTGAGGAGTGGTACTATCAGGATGGTTTGTCGCAGTATCTGTTGACACAGCTGGATGAGCTCCCGACCATTCCACC
>CAYFOQ010000100.1:1195-7376 GCA_964344735.1 uncultured Piscirickettsiaceae bacterium | reverse complement strand
AGGTTGGTGATCTCCCATCGGTGCCGGAAGAGGAGCCCTTCATGGGCCACAACAACAGTGAACACGAGGCGGTCGAGTGGGCCGTAGTGTGGTTGCCGGAGGGGGGGGAGTCGGTCGCTGAGAGCTATGTCAATCTCGTTCCCACCCCGCAAGGGGGAACCCACGTCAATGGGTTGCGCTCGGGGCTCACGGATGGTGTACGTGAATTTTGTGAGTTTCGCAATCTGCTGCCACGAGGGGTAAAGCTGACTCCAGAGGATGTCTGGGAACGGGTTGGTTATATTCTCTCGGTGAAAATGGTGGAGCCGCAGTTCGCTGGTCAGACCAAGGAGCGACTCTCCTCTCGTGAGGTGGCCACCTTCGTCTCCGGGGTGATCAAGGATTCGTTCAGTCTCTGGCTCAATGAGCACCCGGAGCTTGGGGAGCAGATTGCCGAGCTGGCGATCAATAGTGCCCAGAATCGGATTCGGAGCCGGCGTAAGGTGGTGCGCAAACGGGTCACCACCGGCCCGGCGCTACCGGGGAAATTGGCTGACTGTGCCAGTAGCGATCCGTTTCAAGGGGAGCTCTTTCTGGTAGAGGGGGACTCTGCCGGGGGCTCGGCGAAGCAGGCCCGGGATCGTGAATTTCAGGCCATCATGCCGTTGCGTGGAAAGATTCTCAACACCTGGGAGGTGGAGCCGGCCGAGGTACTGGCCTCACAGGAGGTCCATGATATTTCGGTCGCCTTGGGTATGGAGCCTGGAAGTGGTGACCTTGCCGGTCTTCGTTATGGCAAGGTCTGCATTTTGGCCGATGCCGACTCCGATGGACTCCATATCGCCACGCTGCTCTGCGCTCTCTTTCTGCGTCACTTTCCTCGCCTGGTCGATGCCGGCCACGTCTATGTGGCGATGCCGCCGCTCTATCGCATCGATATTGGCAAGGAGGTCTACTACGCCCTCGATGATGCCGAAAAGCAGGGGATACTCGACCGGATCGAGTCAGAGCGACGTCGAGGCAAGGTCAACGTGCAACGTTTCAAGGGGCTGGGGGAGATGAATCCGTTGCAGTTACGGGAGACTACGATGGCGCCTGATACTCGGCGGCTGGTGCGGCTCACCAATGAGGCCGGAGAGGAGAGTCACCGTATGCTCGATATGTTGCTGGCCAAGCGCAGAGCACCAGACCGCAAGCAGTGGCTGGAGCGGCGTGGTGATCTGGCAGAGGTTTAGGTTTGTGATACGGAGGTGTGATTGGTTTTGATCCAGTTTTCTGAAAATAATCGTCCCTTCTGGCCCGGTCTGGAGGCGTTCTATCAGGGGTTTGAAGAGGAGTGTGATCACGACCAGTTTCGACTGCTGCAACTACTCTCGCTGGCCGATCTACCCATCTCACTGGAACTGTTGATGCAGGTCGCACAGCAGTCGGGCTGGCGTGATCAGGGGGACAGTGAGCCATTGACCGCTGTCCTGCGTCGTAACGGCAAACGCTGGTACAAGCAGTGGAGCGAACGGGAGTGGGTCAGTGGCAATTCCGACCGTATTCGTTGCAGCCGCTTTCTGGTTGACCCCCTTTCCCGTGAGCTGATTCTGACTGGAGAAATGGCGGAGGCGATGGCCGCAGTCAATCGGGCGATCAGCCCGGGCTACTGGGTGGCCGGGGTCGATCGGGAGTTGCGCACCATCCGTGCACTTTTCTACGGTGGTCGCTTCAAGGAGTTTGCCGACTGGGTGGAGCTGGAGCCGGAGCGTCCCTGGGAGGGGCGGGTGAGTGGGTACTATCAGGAGCTGATCTCCACTCTCTGTTATTTTCCGCTACAGCAGGAGTGGCTGCAGCAGCTGCCCGACTGGCTGCGATACCACGCCTTGGTGGGGCCGGTAGAGAATAATCTGCTGGATCTGGACGGGGTGGAGGAGATCTGGAGTTACTGGGAACAGCTGGAAGACTCATTGCGACAGCAGGCCCCCTCCCGGCGGCAGGCGGCCTGGATGTATCTGCTGCGGGGGGAGAGTGATCGAGCCCGTGAGCTACTGGGGGAAGAGCAGGAGGGCTGGGGGCTCTCTCTGCTGGGTTACTGCGCCATGGTCGAGGAGAATTATACCGAGGCGGCGGCCTGCTTCGATCGTTCCGGGAAATACCAAGGACGGGGGCCTGGAGTGCTGTTCCAGCAGATGTTGTGGCTACAGCAGGGCCAGCGAGCGCAGCTCCTGCAGGTGGTGAAGGCGGCCAAGTTACATCAAAGCCGGCTGCAGGAATATGATTATGTCACGTACGACGAACCTTTTATCCCTGCCGTGGAGATGATGGCAGAGGTGGCTCGGGTGCTGATGGGAAGTGCTACGGTGGAGGAGGGGGTTTGGTTGCAACAAACTCAGCTTGATTCGCCTTGGGATCTGCTGTTTCAGGCATTGGCACGGTACTGGATCGGGGAGGAGATGAGCGTAGAGCAGCGAGAGCAGTTGCAGCAGTATGCCGAGCAGGCCGAAGTGATGGGGGTGATGCTCTATGGCATCCAACTACAGCGATTGTTGCAGCAGATCGAAGCGACCCGACGTGGCGTAGTGATGGAGCAGCCGCTGGGCTGGGCGGCACTGTTACGGCCTAAACAGAAGTGGGAACGGGTGCTCGATGCCATGAGCGATCTTGCCGAGAGCAGTGGCACTGCCGGGGGTGGTGCCCGTCGTGATGGGACCCAGCGGCTGTTGTGGCGTGTAGCACGTGGAGAGCGTGGTGAGATCTCTCTCCATCCCCGAGAGCAGAAACTGGGTAAGAGCGGACGTTGGAGTAAAGGGCGTTCTCTCTCGCTGAAGCGGCTCTATCAGGCGCGTGACCAGTTCCCATTTCTCAGTGATCAGGATCACCGTATCTGCAATACGATTCAGGAGCGTTACGGCCAGTCGGCTGGGAGTTACCAAAGGCGTCTGATTCATGAGCTCAATCTGGAGCGTTCACTGTCGGAGCTGGTGGGTCACCCTGCGGTTGAACTCGAGGGCGATCCTCCGGTGGCACTGGAGGTGGTGAAACGTGAGCCGGCGTTGGAAGTGGTTACCGGAGAGGAGGATGAGGTCCTGCTGGTGAAGCTCTCTCCCTACCCACCACTACGGGAGGAGGGGGGGTTGGCCGCCGTTGGATCACACTGGGAGGGGGGACGGCGGCTGGTGGTCAGTCGCTTCGACGATGCCCACCTCCGGGTGGCGCAGATTTTGGGGCGCCAGGGGGTATCGGTTCCGCTGGCGGCGAAGGATCGATTACTGCAGAGTATCACCGCAATTGCCCCATTACTGACGGTCCACTCTGCCGTGGCCGGGGATGGGGATGATTTGAAGCGGGTAGATGGGGAGAGTCGGCCCCATATCCACCTGTTACCGGAGAAGGAGGGGATTCGCTTCAGTTTCTGGGCCGCTCCACTGGGAGAGGAGGGGCCACGGCTTCACCCCGGTAGTGGTGGTACCATTCTTTTTGCCGAGTCTGCGGGAGAACAGGTGCAGGTACATCGGGACCTGGGGCAGGAGCGCAAACGTGCACTGGAGGTGTCTGGGGAGCTGGAAGGGGCCTTGCCCCACCTCTTTGCCGATGATGAGCCCGATCAGTTGTTGGACGAGCGTGGGGTCGATGATCCGCAGGATGCCCTGGAGTTGCTCTTTGTCCTGCGGGATATGGGGGAAGAGCGGGTCGCCCTGGATTGGCCCCGGGATGCCAAGATTCCCCGTCTGGGAGAGATTCTTCCCGGACAGTTCCGAGTAGAGGCTCGGGAAGGTCAAGACTGGTTTGCCCTCGATGGCTCCGTAGAGCTCGATCAAAACCAGGTGATGACACTCAAGGAGCTGTGGAAATTGATGGACCAGAGTGCCGGGCGCTTCTTGAAGATGGAAGATGGCGCCATCCTCGCGCTCAGTCGTCAGTTGCACCGCAAGCTGGAGCTGATGCGCAGTGTCGGTGTGGGTGAGGAGCGCATCTCACCGTTGGCGTTGGCGGCACTGGATGAGGCTCTCGAGGGGGTGGAGTTCAGTACCACCGCCGGTTGGGAGGCGCGACGGCAGCGACTGGAGGAGGCGGCGGTATTGCAGCCACAGCTTCCAGCGACGCTACAGGCTAGTCTGCGGGACTATCAGTTGCAAGGGTTCCTGTGGATGGCACGATTGGCCCACTGGGGTGGCGGAGGATGTCTGGCGGATGATATGGGGCTGGGTAAGACCATTCAGGCGCTCACCATGATCCTCAGTAGGGCCGAGATGGGACCGGCACTGGTACTGGCACCCACCTCGGTCTGTATGAATTGGCAGGAGGAGGCAACCCGTTTCACCCCGACACTGAGACCGCTGTTACTGGGGGATTACAACGGTAGTGAGCGCCAGCAGCTGATGGAGACGGTGGCGGCGGGAGATCTGTTGATCTGTAGTTATGGACTATTGCAGCGTGAATCCGAGGCGCTACAGGCGGTGGAGTGGCAGATGGTGGTGGTCGATGAGGCGCAGGCGATCAAGAATGTGGCCACCAAGCGTTCACGGGCAGTCATGGGATTGAAAGGGGGGTTCCGCCTGGTGACCACTGGGACCCCGATCGAAAATCATCTCGGCGAGCTCTGGAATCTCTTTCGCTTCATCAACCCGGGACTGTTGGGTTCGATCAAACGTTTCACCGAGCGGTTTGCTCGCCCTATCGAGGCCGGTGGGGATGAGGCGGTACGGGAGCGATTGAAGCAGCTGATCTCTCCCTTCATTCTACGCCGACTGAAACGGGATGTACTCTCCGAGCTTCCCCCTCGAACCGAGATCACGCTCCATGTGGAGATGCGGGAAGAGGAGGCGCTCTTCATGGAGGCGTTACGACAGCACTCCCTGGAGCGCATCTCCGCCTTGAGTCAACAGGATGGCGGGGGGCAGCAGATGAGAGTACTGGCCGAGATTACCCGGCTGCGCCAGGCCTGTTGTCATCCCCGTCTGGTGGAGCCCGATAGCGAGCTCACCAGCGCCAAACACCGAGTATTCTTCGAGGTGGTGGAGGAGCTGCTGGAAAATGGTCATCGGGCCTTGGTCTTCAGCCAGTTCGTCACCCACTTGAAATTGATCCGGGATCAGCTCGACCGTAAAGGGATCCACTATCAGTATCTGGATGGTTCCACCCCGGCCGGTAAGCGTCGTCAGGTGGTCAACGCCTTTCAGCAGGGAGAGGGTGAGCTCTTTTTGATCAGTCTCAAGGCCGGAGGTTCGGGGCTCAATCTGACCGCGGCCGACTATGTGATTCATATGGATCCCTGGTGGAATCCGGCGGTGGAGGACCAGGCCTCGGATCGGGCCTACCGTATGGGACAGACTCGCCCAGTCACCATCTATCGGCTAGTGGTCAAGGGAACCATCGAGGAGAAGATCGTCGACCTGCATCACCATAAGCGGGATCTGGCGGATCGTCTGCTGGAAGGGAGTGATGAGGCTAGTCGACTCTCTTTGGAGGAGATGATGCGATTGATCGAGGAGTTACAGTAGCGATGGCGCTCTCGAGTGAGGATCAGCTACGTATCCAGGTAATGCTCCACAACCACCCACGGGCGGTGCGCATCGATGACCATGGAATGGTGCTCTATGCCTTGACCCCGGAGGGGGAGGCCTCGATTCCACTCTCGCCCAACAGTTCACGGGAGCACTATCTGCAGCAGCTTCGGGAGCTGTTGTCGGAGCACGCACTGGGGAGTGCAGGAGGATATCCGCTCTATCTTCAGCGCTGGAGCCGAATGGGTCAGACCGGTGAGCAGCATCTACGAGAGTTTCTGTTGCTGGGAGAGCCTGAGGCGGTGGTGGCGGTGGCCAATTCACCGGCGCTTACCCTGGAGTTGGCTGAGCTGGTCTGGTGGGCGGTCACCAATACCGCTCAGCAGGCGGAACAGGGAATGCATATGTTGCGCCGATCGTGTGTGGTGGATGCCCCATTGGGAAACGAGATTGCCAACTATCTGCTGGACCATCTTCCATTCGTGACAGATCCAGAGGAGGTACTGGTGATGTTGGCGGCGGTGTTGCAGCCGGGGTTGTTAGACTCGGAGCGGATCGCAGTGGTGTGGCAGCGTGGTCTGGCGCGTGGTAAGGGGATTTTTCGCATCGCCTTTCTTCTCTCTCGGCCGTTGGAGTTACCACTTTCCCATGACGCTCATCCAGCACTCTCTCGGTGGCAACAGGAGGTGGCGGGGTTGGAACAGAATCGAATC
>CAYFOQ010000100.1:0-1185 GCA_964344735.1 uncultured Piscirickettsiaceae bacterium | reverse complement strand
CGATTGTTGCTGCAGCTTGGGAGTGGGGCCGGACAGGGGTTTCTGCAACAGGTTACGGAGCTACTGGATCAGGTGGCGAATGAGATTGCGGTCTACGCATTGATGAATGCGATCGGAAACTTTTTTGTCGACCTTTTCCCTAATATGGGTCGGACGCTTCCCCCCCAACAGCTTACGGCCACTACCCAAATGCAGCGGCCTGAGGTGGCGGAGATTGTGGAACATAATCCTGAGTTGCAGCCACAGGTCGAGGCGATGTTGTTACTGGGGCAGCTGCGGGAGGAGGGGGCCTACGAGGCGATTCTCCATAGTGGCGCAGTAGGACGCTCGCTGCGACGCCGTCTGACTACCGAGTTTGGCCTGATTCGGCAGTGGATTGGGCGACTGCTGGCATCTCCCGTACTCGAGCATGTCGGTGTTGTCGAGAAGACACGCTGATGCTATTGCTACTATCACCTGCAAAAAAACTCGATTTCGAGGAATCGACCGGAGCGTTACCGGCTACTGAACCGGCACTATTGGCTCAGGCAGAGGTCTTGGCCGGATTGATGAAGAGGATGGGAGTATCTGATTTCAAGCGGTTGATGAAGCTGAGTGATAAACTTGCCCACCTCAATGTCGAGCGCTATCGCAATTGGACGCCAGACTCCACGCTACAGCGTTCGAAACAGGCCATACTCGCCTTTCGTGGGGATGTCTATATCGGAATGGCAGCCACCACCTTTGAGCAGGAGCAGTTTCAGTTCGCTCAGGACCACCTGAGGATTCTATCTGGGCTCTATGGGGTATTGCGTCCACTCGACTTGATTCAACCTCACCGCTTGGAGATGGGGACTCGACTTGTCAATCCCCGTGGAGCTAACCTCTATAGCTACTGGAGTGATTGGATCACGCCACAGCTCAATCTTGCCTTACAAGATGCAGGGGGGCCAGTGATCAACCTGGCCTCGGCAGAGTATTTTCGTGCGGTGGATAGCGGCCAACTCGATTCAGAGGTGATTACCCCGCAGTTCTATGACGAGAAGGAAGGGCAGTTCAAGGTGATCTCACTCTACGCCAAACGTGCCAGAGGGATGATGTGTGACTACATCATCCGTAACCGATTACAAAAAGTGCAGGAGCTACAAGCGTTTTCGGCGGCGGGTTATCGCTACTGCGGAGAGGTGTTGACACCGGAGTAAACCC
>CAYFOQ010000099.1:0-8307 GCA_964344735.1 uncultured Piscirickettsiaceae bacterium | reverse complement strand
TGTATCCAACGAGGACACCGCCTCTTCAAATGTGCGAAAAATATTTTACGTTATCAACCAGCAACGCAACCATGGCAATATCGCTGTTCATCTCCTCGCTAAAATGGTCGTCCAGGGCCAACCGATTCAAGGCCAATTCGACCCTTCCCACCTGAATCAGACCACCACCACCCGCCTGTTGATGAAGAATGTCCTGAGAGAACCGGTGGACAGGTGGACCCAAACCCTCTGGCCGTTCACCAATAAGCAACTCCCGATTCCAATCGGCGCTGGTGACATGAAGGTAGGAAAAGTGGGACTGGTTCGAGGACGCACGAGCAATGGATTCAATCAGCCCGTCGTTCAACTCCCATAACGGGTCACTCAGAGACTCACCCAACAGCCGCGCACTCTCCTCTCCTTGCTGCTGCAACTGCTCCAACGATCGGTGGTAGTCATCCCAATTCTGACGTAGCGCCAACCCCCCAACCAGCGACATCGTGGTGACCACGGTCAACAAGAGCACACGGTAGAAGAGTGATGGATTGTGCTGCATATTTAGTAAAGAACCTACCCACCCCTTTCCGGACCGCTTTTAGAAACGGCGAGTCTAGTTCCCTTATTGACCTAAGTCAATAACCACAGGATCACTACCCTATTGAAGAGAGAAGAGTAAAACTGTTGCAACCATTGATACCAAACGCTATTTATCACCCCCCTATTGTAGAGGCAACCAGATCCAGGACTCTGCCCCCTTTCCGATTCCTTCACTCTCTAATCCGATCTTTCCGCCAAAACTATTGATAAAATTTCCACTGGCATGGAGCCCTACACCACTACCGGACTGTTTCGATGTCTCTCCAAAACTAAAAAGCTTATTGATGCGCTCAGGTGCCACGCCAACACCATTGTCTTTAACAGAAAAGAATACTCCCCGAACTTTATTCTCTGTTTTAGTGGAAAGCGTGATTACAATCCTACCATTCTCTGGCTGCTGCTCTGCGACCGCTTCGATCGCATTCTTTACAAGATTGACTAGCGTTTGAAAGAGCTGGTTACGTGGCAGATAGACTTCGTTAATATCCTTGTCCGCATAAATCTCAATATCAATATGATGGCGCTTACGATTAGGCTCCAGCAATACAATGATATCTTGCAACAACGATCGTGGTGAAAAACGACTCAATTGAAAGATAGGTTTCGCATTACTACCCTGCAGACGAATGCTCTCTGATATCTCCTTGATTCCCTCCTCCAACCGCCCCAAGGGCAGCTCTATTTTCTTTTCCAGCAGTTCATTGGCCAGATGTTGAGTTCGTGTCAATGCTGTTCGTTGTGTTTCTTGGGGAAGTTGATCCATACTGTCAGACAGCTTTTCCAACACCCTCATTGCTTGCCTTAGCTCGTCCCCTCCTTTGCTGATCACATAGACTTGACCGGTAATTCCCGCCAAAATATTACCGATATTATGCATAATACTAACAGACATCTCCGCAATTCCTGATTGAAATGCGATCATCTGTTCTTTTTCTTCTAGCTCACGCTGTTTTGTGATATCTCGAACCAAAATCAGATGGGTCCCCTCTTCCATGTTGATTACCAGTGGTGTCACGGATATCTCCAAGGAAACTTGTCTCATCTCTTGATCAGAAAACAGAAACGTCTCCGTCAGATGATCCTTTCCCTCTAACAACTGCGCAACCTGATCACCGACCGTGTCGGGAAACAGTTGTTTGAAATTAGAAATGGCATGAGCGGACTGCAAAGGTGGAAACAGTTGTACTGCTGCAGGATTGTGTACCTGGATATCACCATCGAGACCCACAACGAAGAGCCCATCCCCCATATGTTCCATAATTGACGTAAGCCGATGGTTACTGTGCTGGAGATCTCTCGTACGGTCGGCAACCTGCTCTTCCAAAGAGGCCAATAGCTCCTCAAGCTCTCTATGCAGCTGTGTCTCCGCCTCCATGCTCTTTTGTAGAATATCTACACCTTCACATAGATGGGTAAACTCTTTTGAAGAAAATCCATTCTCAGGAGCGTATATTATTTTCCCAGTCTCCACACTCCGTAAGTATTGATCAATCCTGCCAATAGGCCGGACCACCAGCAACTGCACAAGCAAAAAGAGTACAAATGCCAAAAACAGAGCAGCTGCTACCATCGTATAGACAAACTGTTGGACCTGCTGTTCCAACAGCTCGATCTGTTGGTGCAGTTCCCAGCGCAAGACAATCGTCCCGAAACGCTCCCCTTCAAATACGACAGGACGCTGAGTTGTCAACCGTGTCCCTTGCAAGGAGACCTGCGTTGGGCTGCGATTATCACAGTGAGGAGGATCTTCCCCCCATGTCAGCAGTGGGCTGTCCTGGTAGTCACAAAATTCAGCCCCCACCAAGTTGGAGTGAATCTTGACCAGCCCCTGCAGCGTAGTCTCAAGGACAGGAATATCCTCGCTAAGCAGTGCATCCAGGAGTGTCGTTGAAAACAGAGCGGTGCGCTTGTCGACATCATCCTCAATCTGCTGTAGCTGTATGGTATGCGCGACCTTAGAGAGTACGCCACCTCCAATCCAGAGCAACAGCAGACTGACGATGAGCATCACCAAAAATGTCTGAAGCCCAACCGACCAGCTTTTTGGTGATAGCAGCATATAAACCAAGCATCCGCTTATTTGCCGAAGAACGCCCCACTATGGTGAATCGCCCGGCGTACAGAGTCATATGAACCATCATCTCCAGGAACGAAGCCATCTTTCTTGAGGACCTTTAGCGACTCCTCATCTTTGAAAGAGAGCAAAGTATCAATCAATGCTTGCTGCTGTGAACTGTCGAGGTTTTCACGCCCAACCCAAGCCTTGGTTGCCAACTGAAACTCATTCAATATGCGAATGGGCCTACCCTTTTTCACTAGCTTCTTAAAGGTACTGGACTTCAATGCACCGGCATCAAAGTCCCCTCTGGCAACTGCTTCACCCACACGGTCATGGCGACCAAGATATTGGTAGGATGTGAGATCACCCTCCTTTACTCCAGCCTCTGCCAACAAAAGCTGAGCAAAATACCGCCCGATCGTAGACTGCTCACTACCGAAGGCAAAACGCTTGCCCTTAAGTTCCGCCAATGATGCAATATCACTATTCTGGTGAGCTATGATGTAGCCACTACGCATTTTCTTCCCCTTTTTACTCTCCATAGCGAGCAGGGTTATCGCAGGGTTTTTCTCTTTACTCAATACGTATGAGGCGGGCCCAAATCGGGCGAAGTCCACCTGCCCGGTCACCAGCTTATCAATCGCCTGTTCATAAGTGGGTGAGATACGGGTGTGGATCGTTACGGGCTCGCCCAGCCGCTGACTCAGCTGCTGCTCTAATTGGGTCAACAAGGTGCGAAACTGTGCCACAACAGCGGATGGTTTATCCGATGCATAAAGACCAAAATTGAGGGAAATATCGGCATTCGCGACACTTCCATACAACAACAAACCGATAATAGTTACTGGTGACAACAGCTGTCTTATATTCATTTGATTCTCTCCTTTATTCTTTAACAAAATTCTAAATCAAACATTATTACCCCCCCTGACAGGCTGTTGAAATCCCCCCCCATACGGAACGATACAGCAATAACATTGGGGACAACATACTCATTTACCGAGGCAAATTCAGTTTTTTGTCCAATGTCTATTATTCTTGCGCTCGCATGAGTAAACTTTAACAGCCTGCTAATTCACTTCACTGGTTATCTTTGGTTCTATTGTGGTCTCGACTCCAGTAAAATGAAAAAAGCTCAGCAAACTGTAACAGCTCTTCTGGAATGAAGGGTTTCTTCAGATAGATAAAATCGGGCCCCAACTCCTCATGGATCTCATCCCTGGAATAGTCCGCATAAGCAGTTACGATCACCAGGTAGACAGAAGGATCAATCTGTCTCAGACGCCCCCCACACTCGATACCATTCATTCCCGGAGGCATTCTCACATCCAGAAACACGACACTGAATGGCTCACCGGCATCATAGGCCTGCTGGAAGAGATGAATGGCCTCGTCACCAGAAGATGCCCTAACGATAGTAAATGGAACTTTATTGTTGTTGCTCGCTGGTGGACTCTCTTGATTTGCAGACAACAGCATCATCAAGCGGCCTGTCTCGTTTTCATAGTTGGATGGCGAGAGAATCTCTTCATAAGAGATCAATACATCATGATCATCGTCAACAACCAGAATTTTTCGATTCAATGCATTCAAAACTTCTCCACTATTTGCGCTAAGACACCCCTAAAAACACCCTTTTCCATCAATCAGTTCGACAGCCCCGTACTCAACTTCTCATATACTCGTTTGTACACTGCAGTTCTCCGCGCGGTGCCTCCTCACACTGACCGCAGACGTCAGGACGGACAATACAACGATTGATAATGACTATAGTGGTTCCGTCCCGAGTTGTGTAGTTAGACCCGAAAAGATTACCACAATAGCCCCAGAACCTGTGGGGAGCAAGCTCCCTATCGATCGGAAAGGCAGGGGTTGAGCGGCCGAATGGCCGGTCGATTCGGATTTCGGCATATCAAGGAGCACATTACGGCGGCTGATTGCCAAGAAGAGTCAAGGTACCACCACCTTGAAGTGTGCCGTTGGAGCGGCATGAGCGGAGTTCAACGGCCGGTTGGAACCGCATATTTTGTATGGTAGCAACGGGCAGACTTGAACTGCCGACCCCAGCATTATGAGTGCTGTGCTCTAACCAGCTGAGCTACGTTGCCATGAGAGGCGCGAATTATAGCGGAAGTAGTTGGTTGTTTACAAAGGTTGAGGGCGAAAAAAATCCCTACGCCCTCCCATGCGGGTGAGAACAGATCAGCCCCCCCTGCTATCCCGGACCACTGCCATCGTTACTAGCAAAAACCTGACGCTCACGAAGCCCCTCCGTTGCCTCGAATCCGCTGAAGTACTCTCCCAACGCCCCCTTCATCTCCGCCTCTTCGTACCCTGCATGGATGATCCGCCCGACTCCCCCCATGAAGGCAGAGAAGGTCTCTTGCTTGAGCAACTGATCACTACTCTCATCGTTCAAGATTGACCGAGTCTGATCGATCAACCCCTGTTGTAACTGACGATCCTCGATGGCGACAAAGTTGCTGGCAAAGCTGCCCAGATAGTACCCTCCGTCACTCAACTCTCCCGCTGTGATGAAGAACTGATCAAAGAGATCCCCCTCCTCTTCAAACAGCTGCTGCAGTGCCACCATCAACTCACTGCTCTCACCCACATCCTGGCTGGAACCGAGATCACCGATCAGTGCGGTCAACCCGGTAGCGGCAAACTGGCGGGCCTCGGGATCCTCGATCGCCTGCAGTCGATCATAAAATTCGTTGATCTGCTGCCCGAATGCGGAGATGGTGACCGCCGACTGGGCAGCATAGAGATAACCATCGTTCCCTCCCTTTTCGACCCGGCCACTCGTCGACCGACTGGATCCAATCTGAAGCTGACTCACCACCCCTTGTGCTGCTGAAATCTGCATCGTTCTCTCCTGACCACCGCTCTCGACTCGATCGAAAGCACTCATCCCCCTCCTTCCTAGTCTAGGTCAATTGTGGGGATCGGCAACCGGGAGAAGGGGCGACACCTCTCCCAGCATCGCCCCACCATTGTGCGTAGGCGAGCCGCTACTGTGAGAGATCGATCGTCACCCCCTGGCGCAGAAGATCGGCCGTACGCTCACCAAGATAGTGATAGAAACCGTCGGCATAGTGATCATAGTGGCGTTCACCGACATAACGTAACACCTCCTCGAAGTGGAAGCGGTAGAGCAGACCGTCGATGCGGCGAATCTCTCGCCCTCGGTCGAACAGAACAATGCCGGGGCGGTAGGTGAGCCCCAACTGCCGGGCATAGGCCCTTGGGGTGGTACGATGACCCGCCACATCCCGAATCTCTTCATCGGAGTCGGCATCGAGCCTGACGACCGTAAACCGCTGCAGTAGCTTCTGGATAGCGGGATTACTGAGATGCCCCTCATGCAGGGCGTCACAGCTGTCACAATAACGGTCCTCAAACAGTAGCGCCAGAGGCTGTTGGGCTACCGCACTGAGGTCACTGATCGACTGGAATAACGGGTGATCACGTAACACATATCGAGTCGGGCGCTGCTGTTGTTCGACATACTCTCCCAGAGTCATCTCCTGATAGCGCTGCTGCTGGACATAGTGAAGCGCATTTCGGAACGAATCAACCGATCGGTAACCGTTCAATTTCAAAACGATATTCGCGTTTTGATCGAGAAAAATAACGGTTGGCGTGTAGTTCACCCCCACTCGATCAGCCAGCGCCTTCTCACTCAGACTGAGCTCCTCATTGAAGGCAACCTCTCGATCCCCCTTGATATTGATGGCGATCACATCAAAGTGCTGGCGGATGAAGTCGGTATCCGGTGAGTGCTTGAAGTTCTCCTCGACCATTTTGTAGCAGTAGGGACAGCCATTGAGATACATAAAGAGGATCACATGCTTCCCCCCCTCTGCCGCCTCGCTGACATCCTCGGCAATATCGAGAAAACTCTCTTTGAACCACTCTGGATGGGTCGACATCTTGCCCCCGGTCACCTTCCCCTCGGCCGAAACGGCCAACGGCAACCACAACCCAACCAACGCCAACCATAATAGCCGAATAGCGTTCACTTTCATCACATTTCCCTCTTCAGTCAACCAAACCCTATGTTACCTCACCCCTTCTACCACCACCTCACGATGACGTTCCATCTGCTCGATCGCCTCTTCGAGATCGATCGCATCGGGATTATCGATCGGTTGCGCCATCAACAGCTCCCATAACTCCTCCTGTTCATAGATCAGATGGGAGCCGTCCCGATCCTGGAAATAGCCAGCCCAGGGGACGAATTTGGTCAAGGGAAAGACCTGTCCAATCTCTGGGGAGATATCGATATGAATTCCGGAGATGAAGAGCAGACGCTTACCCCGATAGCTCGCCCCCCCTCGGGCAATGGTGCGAAAGGTACGATCAAACTCCACCTGGGAGTTGAACTGCGCCGCCACCAGCATCGGGGAGTCGGCGGTGACGATCAACGGCATATGGGGCAGAAGATTCTCCTCCACCGTATTATCTCGCTGTTCACCCGTGGGATGCTGACGCCAAGGGAGAAAGTGGAAGAGATCACTACTCAAGGCCGACCCCACCACCTGGCTCTCCCCCTCCTCCAGATGAATAAAACGGTCGGCAAAGGGCTCAGTGGCAACAAAGGTCTTGGCGGTACTGCGCACCTCGATCGGATGATACTCATCATTTCCCTGATGAGAACTGTCACTACGCAGCATCCGCCCCAGTCGCAACTGCAGACCCTCGGTACGCCCACTATCAAGCAGGAGATTATCGATGGTCACCAGACACTCCGCCCCGTTACGCTCCACCAAAATATTCTCACAGGCGAAGTGATACTCCCGAAGGTAGCCACTGAGCACCGCACTGATCTTGCCACAGTCTGAGGTAGACTCATAGGAACGGGTCTGCAGTCGACAGTATCGGCCAAACTGCCGACTCTCGGGATCATAGCCCACATGGCTCGACTGTAGAATCACCATATCCTCCCCGTGGTGGGCATGGGGACCGTGACGATCCGTCGCCACCACCCCCCCGACCCGGCCATGGTTGAAGGGGAAGGTACCGAAATGCTTGGTCAACAGGATGATCGGATAGCCCTGATTCTCATCCGAACAGAAGGCCCGGGAGGGCATGATCTTGCCCTGCTCGAAACCTAGAGAGAGACAGAGATTATAGAGTCTCGGGACGAATTTGCTGTAGCGCATCATCCGCTGTTGTAACTTGAAATTGCCCATCGCCTTCATAATCAGCGTCTCCTTTCACAAGAGCGTCAGATTGAAACCACCCAGCTACTCCTTACAGCGGCAACGCTGTGCCTGCACTGCCGAGAGTGCGGTGAGGTTGAGCAGACCGCGCACCGTGGTACTGGGGGTGGCGATGTGGGCGGAGCGGGCCGCCCCCAACAGGAGCGGTCCAACGATGATCCCCTTCCCCACCATCTTCACCAGATGACAGGCGATACTGGCAGCATCCTGCCCCGGCATGATCAACAGATTGGCCTCCCCCTCCAGCAGAGAGTCGGGAAAACGCTCGGCCCGCAGAGCCTCGGAGAGGGCGAGATCTCCTCGCATCTCCCCCTCGATCTCGAGTTCGGGCTGGGTTCGACGAATGATCCGCAGTGCCTCGTGCACCTTGGTAGCCCCAAGATCATCGTGACTGCCAAAATTGGAGTGGGAGAGCATCGCCACCTTGGGCTCGATACCGAAGCG
>CAYFOQ010000098.1:0-8393 GCA_964344735.1 uncultured Piscirickettsiaceae bacterium | reverse complement strand
GCCGCCCCTGCGGGATGCGGCGAATAAGTGCGGGTTTACTCCGGTGTCAACAGGTGTAGCGCCATTGCACTAATGATTAGATCGAAACGTTCGGTGAGGGGATGTTCCTGGATGTTCCGACACACCGTCTCCACTTTTCCCTGCAACGCCTCCTTCTCTGCCAATCGTTGCAGCATCGATGCTGAAATATCGACCGCCACTACCCGCTTGACCCGGGGGGCGACCTGGGCGGTGAGCAGGCCGGTACCGGCACCAAAATCCATTACCCGTTGTTCTGGATCGAGTAGCACCTTTTCCAGTAAGGTCTTGCCAATGCCCTCTGAAAGGCGCTGAGACATGGGGCGTGCATCCCAATTTTCAGCCTTTTCTTTGAATAGGTCGTTCATTGTTTTCACTTTGATTGGTGATAAAAAAACCCGCCATTGGCGGGTTTTCTTGACAAAGCCGCAACCGGCCTTGGTTTCGGCCTGAGCGCTTATTTGATCTTCGCTTCCTTGAAGATTACGTGCTTGCGAATCTTGGGATCGTATTTCTTGATCTCCATCTTCTCCGGCATGGTGCGCTTGTTCTTGGAGGTGGTATAGAAGTATCCGGTTCCAGCGGAGGATACCAGTCTGATCTTGTCACGCATGGGGCTATCCCTCTCTAAATCGGTCTGTTATGGGTCAGATCTTCTCGCCACGAGCACGAATATCGCTCAGGACGCTGTCGATCCCCTTCTTGTCGATGATCCGCATCCCCTTACTGGAGAGGCGTAGCTTGACCCAACGGTTCTCACTCTCCACCCAGAAGCGATGAACGTGGAGGTTGGGGAGAAAACGGCGACGGGTCTTGTTGTGGGCGTGGGAAACGTTATTGCCTGTGGCTGGGCGCTTTCCGGTCACCTGGCAGACTCTGGACATGACAGCTCTCCAAAACTCAGTACGTTGTTGTGTTTTTCACTGTCGCCGGACAAGTTTGTCTCTGTCGAGCGAGGGTTCAGTGAGGAAAAAGAGCGCGAATTGTGCCAGAGATTGATCAGCGTAGCAACTCTTCAGGGGGATATTTTTTGTCGCTGTTGCCTCCCCCGAAACGCCAACACACTTGGTATTCAATTTGCCACTCCACTATAATGTGTGCCATTTTGTTGCCAAGCTGGCTGCAGGAGTAACGTAAAGATGTCGATGGACGATCGTGACGGTGTAATCTGGATGGATGGGGCGATGGTGCCATGGCGCGATGCCCGAATCCATGTGCTGACCCACACGCTACATTATGGGATGGGGGTGTTCGAGGGGATACGGGCTTACAAGACCGAGCATGGGGCAGCGATCTTTCGTCTGGAAGATCACACCGACCGGCTATTGCGATCGGCCCATATCATGGACATGGAGATTGGCTGGAGTCGGGAAGAGATCAATGCTGCGACCCGAGCCGCAGTCCGGGAGAATGGGCTTGACAGTGCCTACATTCGCCCCATGGCCTTCTACGGTTCCGAGGGGATGGGATTGCGGGCCGACAACCTCCAAGTTCATCTCTCCATTGCCGCCTGGGAGTGGGGCGCCTATCTGGGGGCAGAGAATCTGGAACGGGGAATCCGAATCAAAACCTCCTCTTTTACCCGCCATCATGTCAACGTTACCATGTGCAAGGCCAAGGCCAACGGACACTACATCAACTCCATGTTGGCGTTGAACGAGGCGCTGAAGGATGGCTATGACGAGGCACTGCTGCTCGATGTCGATGGATTTGTCGCCGAGGGGAGTGGCGAAAACTTCTTTCTGGTCCGCAATGGAGTGATCTATACCCCTGAACTCACTTCAGCACTCGATGGTATCACCCGACAGACGTTGATGGTGTTGGCGGAGAAGATCGGGATCGAGGTGGTAGAGAAGCGGATCACCCGCGATGAGGTCTATACCGCCGATGAGGCCTTTTTTACCGGTACGGCCGCCGAGGTGACCCCGATTCGTGAACTCGATAACCGCACCATTGGTGGTGGAACCCGTGGTCCGATCACGGCGGAGCTTCAGAAGCTCTACTTTGATCTGGTGCATGGTCGCCTCCATGGTCACCAGCAGTGGCTTGATTACGTCTGAACCGGAGCAGGATTTACACGATGAAGATCGCGATCGCAGGAACCGGCTATGTTGGGCTCTCCAATGCCTTGCTACTGGCTCAGAATCATGAGGTCGTCGCCCTTGACATCGTTCCAGAGAAGATCGAAATGCTCAATCGTGGAGAGTCGCCGATTGAAGATGTTGAGATCGAGGATTTTCTACAGCACCGGCAACTGCAGTTCCGCGCTACGCTGGATAAGGTGGAGGCCTACCGTGGTGCCCACTATGTGATCATCGCTACCCCCACCGATTACGATCCGGTTACCAACTACTTCAATACCACTACGGTGGAGGCGGTCATTCGTGACGTTCGTGAGATCAATCCCGAGGCGGTGATGGTGATCAAATCGACCATCCCGGTTGGATACACCGAGCGCCTCCGTCAGGAGATGGGGTGTCGCAATCTGATCTTCTCTCCCGAGTTCCTCCGGGAAGGAAGGGCGCTCTACGATAACCTTCATCCCTCACGGATCATCGTCGGGGAGCAGTCAGAACGCGCTCGGGTATTTGCCAATCTGTTGGTTGAAGGGGCAGAGAAAGCCGATATTGACGTGCTCTTTACCAACTCCACCGAGGCGGAGGCGGTCAAGCTCTTCTCCAACACCTATCTGGCGATGCGTGTGGCCTACTTCAATGAACTCGACACCTACGCCCAGGTCCATGGGCTCGACAGTCGTCACATTATCGAAGGGGTAGGACTCGACCCCCGTATCGGCAGCCACTATAACAACCCCTCGTTTGGCTATGGTGGTTACTGTCTGCCTAAGGATACCAAGCAGCTTCGGGCCAACTACAAGGATGTTCCCAACAATCTAATTCAGGCTATCGTTGATGCCAATACCACTCGCAAGGATTTTATTGCAGACTCCATCATCGCCCGAAATCCTCGGGTAGTGGGGGTCTATCGCCTGATTATGAAGAGTGGTTCCGATAATTTTCGGGCCTCTTCGATTCAGGGGATCATGAAACGGATCAAGGCCAAAGGGATCGATGTGGTGGTTTATGAGCCGGTGCTGCAGCAGGAGGAGTTTTTTCACTCTCGGGTCGAGACCGAACTGTCCCGCTTCAAGGCCGATTGTGATGTGGTTATCGCCAACCGCATGGCAGATGAGATCCGTGATATCGAGGAGAAGGTGGTCAGCCGGGACCTTTTTGGTCATGATAGCTGACAGGCTGTTGTGATCCATGCCCGCCCCCAGCCTGCCAGGGCAATCTGAGTGGAAAGAACCATGTCCCCTATCAATGAGAGTGCAGCAGTCTCCCCAGCAGAGTCACGACGGATATTGGTGACCGGTGCTGCAGGTTTTATCGGTTCAGCACTAACCCTGCGACTGCTCGACCGGGGGGATGAGGTTGTCGGAGTTGACAACCATAACGACTACTATGACCCCGCACTCAAAGAGGCGCGGCTGGTGCGGCAGGCCAACCATCCACGCTACCGCCATGAGCGCATTGCACTGGAGGATCGCGAGGGGATGGCGGCACTGTTTGAGCAGTATCGGCCACAACGGGTGGTCAATCTGGCGGCACAGGCCGGGGTACGCTACTCGCTGGAGAATCCACTCGCCTATATCGACTCCAATCTGGTCGGTTTCGGCCATATTCTCGAGGGGTGTCGTCACCACGGTGTCGAACATCTAGTCTACGCCTCCTCCAGTTCGGTCTACGGCTCCAATACCCGCATGCCCTTCTCGGTTCATGATAACGTCAACCACCCGCTGAGCCTCTACGCCGCGACCAAGAAGGCCAATGAACTGATGGCGCACACCTATAGCCATCTCTATCAGCTACCCACTACCGGATTGCGTTTCTTTACCGTCTACGGCCCATGGGATCGTCCCGATATGGCGTTACAGCGTTTTACTCGGGCAATGGTGGCGGGGGAGAAGATTCAGGTCTTCAATTATGGACATCATCGTCGCGACTTTACCTATATCGATGATATTGTCGAGGGGGTGATCCGAGTGCTCGATCGACCCGCTCCACCCAATCCGCAGTGGTCTGGAGACCATCCCGACTCGGCCACCTCACAGGCACCCTGGCGACTCTACAATATCGGGAACAACAGTCCGGTGGAGTTGTTGAGCTACATCGAGGCGCTAGAGGAGGCGTTGGGGATCGAGGCCCGGAAGGAGATGCTGCCCTTACAACCGGGAGATGTGCCCGATACCTATGCCGATGTTTCCGATCTGGTGGCGGAGTTCGATTATCGTCCAGCGACTCCCGTCCGTGACGGGGTACAACGGTTTGTGGAGTGGTATCGCGACTATCATGGGCTCTGACGGTATCCCACCGAGTCGGACGTCTGGAGTTGACGTGATTCCGGTCGGATTGGCTGCACTACTGGCCTCCTCCCTGCTCTGGCATCAACCGCTGATTAGTGGTCCCCGCATCCCCTCACTGCTGTTGCTGTCGTTGGGGCTCTACTGGTTGTTGCGACGGCGGCTATTTACTGGAGGCCGTGCTCAGTTTCGACTGCTGGTGGTGATGGCGCTGCTCTGGGGGGTTGGGGTGGTCTCGCTGCCGGGTTCTTACAATCTCAAAGAGAGTCTCGACTTCGTGTTGATCTTCCCGCTCTATCTGCCGGTAGCACTGGTACTGCTACAGTTACTGCAGCGACGGGAGGTGTATCAGCGGTTCGAGTGGTGGGTTGCTGCGACGCTATTGCTATGGATCGGATCGGTCTGGGTTACCTTGCTGCTGGGGCCGTTGCCGTGGATTGGTCATGTTCAGCCGGATGGACGAATCACCGGTCTCTTCGATAACCTTCGTGGTGTCGCGCTATTACCACTGCTACTCCCCTTTCTGCTCAAACGGGTGGAGCACTACGGGTTGCTGGCTCATCTCGCAGTGGTTGCTGCCGTTGCCGTAGTGGTGGTGCTATCAGCGGTGCGAACCAGTCTCTATAGCCTGTTATTGGTGTTGCTGCTCTACTACTGGAACCATCCGCTACGTAATCGGCTGCTACTGCTGGCCGGTGCGGGGGTTGTGGCGATCGTCACCATTGCCGCCACAATGCTACCGGTAGTATTGACAAAATTGGAGAGTATGATGGTGGTGTCGCTCGACTACGATGCCCTCAATCGCCTTTTTACCTGGCGGCTCGATATCTGGTCGACGGCACTCGCGATGTTTGCCGATAACCCCTGGAACGGCGTTGGGCTCGGAGCCTTTGAGTCCGTCTATGATCACTATCGTACCCCGATGGAGAATCACCACTTCTCGGTGGCCTCAGACCTCAGGCCCTATCATGCCCATCACCCCTGGTTTTCGCTACTGGCCGAGGCCGGTAGCGCTGGTCTGCTGCTGTTCTCGGCTGTGGTGGGGTTGGTGGTTCACTGGAGCCGTCAGGCCGGCGCGTTGCGCCCAGCAGACCCGGGCCTGTTGGCACTGGCGGTGATCTTTTTTCCGCTCCACTCGATGTTGCCACTCTTCACGGTCTGGTGGTTTCCGGTCGTGCTGCTGTTATTGATCTACCATCTGGTCATGATTGACTCTACTCCTTCGACCTCTTCCTCCGAACGGTTGGAGAGTGACGTGTGAGAGAAACGGTCGTGAATCATCCACTACGGATTTGGGCCTTCAGTGATGGTAAGCCGGGTCATCACCATCAGGTCGAGGGGTTGGTCGCGGCACTCCAGCGGCGTCGACCGTGTCGAGTGCAGTGGGTGGCGTTGAATCGTTCCTTTTTGGGCAACCGTCTGCTGCGGATGGAGCTGGAGCAGCAGGCCAACGGCGATCAGCCCGATCTCTTGATCGGTGCCGGTCATACCACCCATCTGCAGATGTTGCTATTGCGGCGTCGGCTTGGTGGTCGGGTGGTGGTATTGATGCGCCCCTCCCTGCCACTGCGTTGGTTCGACCTGGTGGTGGTTCCCCGCCATGATGGAGTGGGGGAAGGGGAGGGGGTCATAGAGACTCTCGGGGTGCTCAATACCATCACCCCCGCCACCACTACGCCAGATTCGGTACGAGGCGTGCTGCTGATTGGCGGGGCGTCGACACACTACCGTTGGAGTGATGAGGCGGTGATCGCTCAACTGAGGGTGATCCTGGAGAGCGATGAGGAGATCTGTTGGCAGTTGACCACCTCGCGTCGTACTCCTGAATCCTTTCTCACGGCGCTGAAGGGTGAGGGGTGGTCACCGTCACGACTGCAGGTGGTGCCCCATGAGCAGAGTTCGCCAGGATGGCTGCCACAACAGCTACGACAAGCGGCACAGGTCTGGGTCACTCCCGATAGTGTTTCAATGGTCTACGAGGCGCTCTCGGCGGGTGCCCGGGTACGGCTCTTTGATCTTCCCGGAGGAAAGCGGGGGCGAATTGCGGCTGGGCTCGACGAGCTGGAGAGGCGAGGATATATCGTACGCTTTCACCGCTGGGTGGATCGACGGGTGTTGGAAGAGATCCCCCCTCCGGAGGCCCCGTTGCAAGAGGCTGATCGGGTGGCGGCAGAGATCGAGCGGCGTTGGTTCGATTCCCGTCCTACCGTCGTGCAGATGTTACCGGCATTGGAGAGTGGCGGAGTAGAGCGGGGGACTCTGGAGATCGGACGTTGTCTGGTGGCGGCGGGATTTCGTTCGGTGGTGATCTCGGCCGGAGGGCGGCTGGTACCACAACTGCTGCAGGAGGGGAGTGAGCATATCGCCTGGGGCGTGGGAGAGAAATCACTCTCGACCTTGCGCTATATCGGTCGGGTACGGCGGTTACTGCGTGAGTTGCGGCCTGATGTACTCCATCTGCGTTCACGACTCCCGGCCTGGATTGGCTATTGGGCCTGGCGCGGGCTCGCTGCGGAAGAACGCCCGGTACTGGTAACCACGGTACATGGCCCCTACTCGGTGGGACGCTATAGTGCCGTGATGGTAAAAGGGGAGCGAGTGATTGCGGTCTCCGAGATGATCCGAGGCTATATCGAACAGAACTATCCTGAGGTTGATCCGAACCGGATCCAGGTGATCCATCGGGGGGTTGATCCGGACCGTTATCGTTACGGTTACACCCCTCCGGAGGAGTGGCTGCAACCGTGGAGAGCGGCATTGCCTCAACTCCAGGGAAAGGCGGTTTTGACGCTTCCGGCTCGACTGACCCGCTGGAAGGGGCAGGAGGATTTTATCGAGCTGATTCGGCAGTTGGTGGCAGCAGGGTTGGCGGTTCATGGGCTGATTGTCGGTGGCGCCCATCCCCGCAAACGGGAGTATGAGCATTCGCTCGATCAAACCATTACCGCACTGGGGCTGGAGGGGGCGATCACGCTGTTGGGCCACCGCTCCGATCTACGTGAGATACTTGGGGTCTCTACGCTGGTCTACTCTCTCTCCCACGCTCCGGAGGCTTTCGGGCGCACCACCATCGAGGCGCTCTCGCTGGGTGTGCCGGTAATCGGTTACGACCATGGTGGTGTCGCAGAACAGTTGCAGCAGGTCTACCCTGAGGGGCGAATTACCCCACGGTCAATACCAGAGCTGGTTGCACGCACTCGAGCGTGGTTACAGCAGGGGATCCCGAAGGTGAGAGAGGGGCATCCGTTTACCCTGGAGCGGATGTGTGGAGAGACCATGGCGGTTTACCGCGACGGTATGATGACCCATAGCGTCTCAACGAAACCATAGAAGGGGAGTCGCGTGACAACCAAGCGTACCGGGATATTGAAGAGAATCGGACGACAACTGATGGCGCCGATTGAACGTGAAAAGAGCCTGCGACGGTTGGCACAGTTCCACACCACCTCCCGTGACCTCGAAGAGGTGGTGGATTGGGCCCTCGATTTCCGTGGGGGAGGGGGATTATATCGGGTCAAGACCCTGCAGCAGCGCAGTGAGATTATCGCCTTGGCGGCACGTGTTCAGGCGTTGAGACCGAAACGAATTGTCGAGATTGGAACCGAGCGGGGTGGGACCTTGTTGATCTGGTCGCAGTTGGCAAGCCGACAGGTGATCAGTTGCGATCTGCAGTCGATGGCGGTGCAATCGGTGCTCTTTGAACGGTTTCCACCGCCGGACTCGGGCTGTCAGGTGAAGCTGTTGAGCGGTGATTCTCATCGTGAATCATTTGCCCAACGGGTGGTTGCGGAGCTAGCGGGGGAGCCGGTTGATTTTCTCTTTATCGATGGGGATCATACCGAGGCTGGGGTGGAGCGGGATTTCGAACTGTATCGACCCCTGGTCCGTCCGGGGGGGGTGGTCGCCTTTCATGACATTGTCGAGAATCAACCGTTGCCAACCAATCAGGTCCACCCCTTCTGGCAGCGGGTTCGAGAGCAATATCCCTATCAAGAGGTTATCGCCCCACCCG
>CAYFOQ010000097.1:0-8494 GCA_964344735.1 uncultured Piscirickettsiaceae bacterium | reverse complement strand
AGAGCTGACCGGATGAGGAGTAGATCCCAGTTGACGGAACAGCCCCTCCATACCGAAGGTACGGGCCTCATCCGGGACGATCGGGACGATATGACGACCGATCTGGGGATCTCGAGCGAGCGTGGAGAGCAGCCGCACGAAGACCATCGTGGTGGAGAGCTGACGCGTTCCGCTCCCCTTGATGAGGGCCGCAAAGCTCTCCAACTCGGGAATCGACAGCGGTGGAGCCTCCTCTCTGCGCTCCGGCAGAAACCCACCGAGCGCACTACGGCGCTCCATCAGATAGTTGTACTCCTCGCTCCCTTCGGCCGGCCGAATGAACGGGATCTCTTCGAGCTTCTCATCGGAGACCGGAATCTGGAAGCGGTCCCGGAAACGGCGCATATGCTCCAGCCCCATCTTTTTCTGGGAGTGGGTGGCGTTCTGCCCCTCCCCCGCCTCTCCCATGCCATACCCCTTGACGGTCTTGGCAAGGATGACGGTCGGCTCACCGCGATGCTCTACCGCCTCCTTGTAGGCGGCATAGATTTTACGTGGATCGTGCCCGCCGCGAGAGAGCTTCCAGATATCCTGGTCAGTCATGTCGGCCACCAGCTCTAGCAGCTCCGGATACTTGCCGAAGAAGTGATCTCGAACGTAGCCCCCATCCTTGGACTTGTAGTTCTGATACTCGCCGTCGACCACCTCCTCCATCCGCTTCAACAGTAGCCCACTCTTGTCCTTGGCCAGCAACTGATCCCACTCCGACCCCCAGATCACCTTGATCACGTTCCAACCGGGCCCACGGAAAAGGGCCTCCAGCTCCTGGATGATCTTGCCGTTACCTCGCACCGGTCCATCGAGACGCTGCAGGTTACAGTTGATGACAAAGGTGAGATTGTCCAGTTTCTCACGGCCGGCCAGGCTGATCGCCCCGGTCGCCTCCGGCTCGTCCATCTCTCCATCCCCTAGAAAGGCCCAGACTCGACGCGCTGCAGTCGCCACCATCTCACGGTGATCGAGGTATTTCATGAATCGGGCCTGGTAGATCGCCTGCAGCGGTCCGAGTCCCATCGATACGGTGGGAAACTGCCAGAAATCCCGCATCAACCAGGGATGGGGATAGGAGGAGACCCCCTCACCATCGGTCTCGAAGCGGAAGTTGACCAGCTGCCCCTCGGAGATCCTCCCTTCGAGAAAGGCCCGGGAGTAGACACCGGGAGAAGAGTGACCCTGAAAGAAGATCAGATCCCCCCCCTGTTCACTGTCGTTCCCATGAAAAAAGTGGTTGAAGCCGACATCATAGAGGGTTGCCGATGAAGCGAAGCTGGCGATGTGTCCACCGACCCCACCAGGACGGTGGTTCGCCCGAACCACCATCGCCATCGCATTCCAGCGGATGATGGCCGCAATCTGCATTCCAGCGGATATAGGCCCGTAGTCTATGCTCCATCGCCTGATCACCAGGAATGCGCTGCTGCTGACTGACCGGAATGGTATTGACATAGGCGGTGTTGGAACTATAGGGCAGTCGCACCCCGGAGCGTCGAGCCCGTTCAATCATCCGCTCGATCAGAAAGTGGGCCCGGTCGGTTCCTTCATATTCGATCACCGCCTCGAGCGCATCCAGCCACTCCCGGGTCTCCTGGGGATCTTCATCCATCTTCTCTGTCATCACTCTGGTCTCTCCAATGCCCTATCGTGCCTGTCCCTCGCCACCATCGAACCGTCCCCCAGAAATAAACGCCGTAATGGGACCGGCCGATGACGGTGCTATTCTACAGGGAAAGCAGGAACGAATCCAAATGGGAGGGGACTTTCGCTCCCCCCTCACCCCAACCCCCACAACAAACGTCAACGGTGAGCCAAACGGTTACATCAGTATAATAACCCCCCATGAACACCACCCCACCTCTCCCCGCTCGCCTGCTCCATCTCTTCATCACCTTGCTGTGGTTAGCGCCACCGATACTCTTGGCCGCTGGTGACGAGCGGGGACTACTACCGCTCGAGCAACTGCAACAACGTAAGACAACGGTGGAGAAGAGAGAGGGGTTAGAGGAGACCGCCCGCACCCATCTGCTAGAGCTATACGGTCAGGCCATTCAGGCCACCACCAGCAGCAGCAAGATCACCCAGGAGATCGACCAGCTTCGACTCCAAATCGAACAGGCCCCCAATCGTCAACAGCAGTTGCAGCAGGCTCTGGCCGCCCCCCTTCCTCCGCTCCCGGCAGTGGATCAAGATCCCGCTCCGACCATCACCGACTACACCACACTGATCAATGAGGCTGAGGGTCGAATGCGCACGCTGGAGGAGGAGCGCAAGCGCTACCTCGATCAGTCTGCCACGCTCTTCAACAGCGCCTCCGGCTCCAGCAATCTACTCGGCGAACTCAATCAGGCACTGCAGGAGATCGAGGAGAACCTGAGTCAACCCCCCTCCGAGGGGGAGCCACTCCAAACCCGTGAGGCCCGTACCCAGGCACTATTGGCACGCCAGCGACTACGTCAACAGCAACTGGCGCTGCACCAGCTCAAGGTAGACAACCACGAACTGTTGAGTGGCTGGCTGCGAGCCGAAGCCGATCTCACCAGTCGCCAAAGCAAGCAGCTGGGGGAGTGGCTGGAGGGGGTGCGACGACAACACAACGCCCTGCGAGAAGCGGCAGCACGGGAGGCGCGCCGAGAGGCAGAGCAGGAGCGACTCAACACCGTGGGTCTACCGCAGACAATTCAGAAGGTGGCCGCCACCACTGTCACCATCAGTAATGAGTTAGAGCAGATCACCCTGCTCAACTCTCGCGTTACCGAACGGTTGCAGAACAGCAAGCAGCAGCTCGCCCGACTACAACAAGAGGTATCGGAGACCCGCCGCCGGGTGGAACTGATCGGTTCCAGTGAAGCAATCGGCCGCATGCTCAACAAACGGCGTCAGGAGCTCCCTTCGCTGGAGCAGTACCGCCGCGATGCCGCCGCGATGACCATCAAGATCGATCAGGCCACCAACCGGATCGTCGATATCGACGAGATGCTGCGTGAATTCAACGACCCCGACGCCACACTGGCTCGGCTAATGGCCGACTCCAGCGGCGAGATCGACCAACTGGCCGGTGCCGACCCTGACTTCCGCACCCTGCTCAACGCCACCATCGAAACCAAGGCGCGACAACTGCTCGTCACCCAACGGGAACAGACCCGTCAACTTCACAGCCTCTACACCCGTTATATCACTCAACTCACTTCGCTCTATGGAGAAGAGCGGCAACTAGTAGAGGAGTCGGAACAGTTTATCGCCTTCATCAATGAACGGTTGATCTGGATCCGTAACATCCCGCTACTCTCCCCCACCGACCTCGGAGAGACCCTTCGCGCGCTCGGCTGGCTACTCTCTCCACAGAACTGGAGTACACTCGGCGGAGATCTCTGGCGGGCGCTCCACTACACCCCGCTGGCACTGCTCTTCGCCCTGCCATTACTGCTACTGCGTCTCTCCCGCCCACTCATCCGACGAGAAATCGACCAGATCGCCGCCCGTTCACAACGACTACGGGACAGCTCCCACCTGCTCACCGTTCAGAGTCTGCTCTACACCCTGCTACTGGCGGCACCTCTGCCCGGTCTGCTCTATCTGCTACACTGGACATTACACCGTGATCCGACGACCGGCCCCTTCGCCACGATCCTCGGGGGAGGGCTACCGACCATTGCCCTGCTTCTACTCACCACCACCTTCTTTCGCCATAGCAGCCTTACCCGCGGCCTCGGCCATACCCTCTACCGTTGGCCACAGGAGCTCTGCAACCCCTTCCTGCTCCATCTCCGACTCTTCAACCTAATCGCCCTACCGGCCTTCTACATTGCCACCATCACCACCGCCAGCGGTAGCGAGTCCCATCTCACCGGACTGGGCCGCCCGGCCCTGATTATCGGCATGGGGACGCTGCTCTATCTCTCTTTCCGCCTGCTACGCCCCTCGGCGGTGGTGCAGTGTCACCCGTCGATGCTCTCCAACCATCGTAACCTGCAACAGATCCACTGGATCTGGATCCCGCTACTGGTGGTACTACCGGCCCTGATCACCACCACCTCGATCTACGGCTACCACTACTCGGCCATGGTGATCAGTGATCACCTGCTGACGACCGCCATCTTCTTTGGCGGAATCTTCCTGATCCGCGAAACGACCATCCACTCGCTACAGCTGACCGACCGTCGGATGCGCTATGAGGATGCCTTGCGGCGACGTGAGGAGCAACGGGTCCAGCGTGATCGGGACAGCAGCACCGAATTCAGCGCCGAGCCCACCACCGAAAGCGTGGAGGTCGAACCGGAAACGGTCAATATCCAGGAGTTGGGGGAACAGGCCAAGCGACTGCTCTACACCGCAATCTATCTGTTGGCGGCCATCGGATCGAGAAGGTACGGCCGGCCACGCTGATCGACCTGCTCATCGCCGCCTTCTTCGTCGCCATCACCCTGGTTCTGGCCCGCAACCTCCCCGGACTGCTGGAGATCATCCTACTGCAGCGCTTGCCCCTCGATGTCGGTGGACGCTACGCCATCCGCACCCTGACCCAGTACACCATCGCCGCCATCGGCATCATTGCCGCACTCAACGCCATCGGTGCCGAGTGGTCCAGTATTCAGTGGCTGGTGGCCGCACTCAGCGTCGGCCTTGGCTTTGGCCTGCAGGAGATCGTCGCCAACTTTGTCAGCGGAATCATCCTGCTGTTCGAACGTCCGATTCGGGTCGGTGACACCGTTACTGCCGCCGGGATCTCCGGAGTGGTGGTGCGTATCCGTATCCGGGCCACCACCATCCGCACCTGGGATCGTCAGGAGCTGGTGGTCCCCAACAAGGAGTTCATCACCGGACAACTACTCAACTGGACGCTGAGCGACCAACTCAACCGCCTCATCATCACCATCGGTGTGGCCTACGGCAGTGATGTCGATCGTGCCTTCGAACTGATGCTGCAGGCGGCTCGAGAGAACCCCAATGTACTCGATGATCCCGAGCCCTCCACCTCATTCGAGGAGTTTGGTGCCGATGCCCTGGTTTTGCGGCTACGCTGCTTCCTTAACTCGGTCGACCACCGTATCTCCACCACCACCGAGCTCCACCACAACCTCAACAGAAGTTTTGCCGAGGCCGGTATCGGGATCTCCTTCCCTCAAAGGGACCTTCACCTGGTCTCAGCCACCCCACTGGAGGTGGTGATGAAAACAACGGAGCAGAAGCGATGAGCGATACCCTGACCCTGACCCGCCCCGACGACTGGCACCTTCACCTCCGTGACGGTGACGCCCTCGCCGCCGTCGTCAACCACTCTGCTAAACGCTTCGGTCGTGCAGTGATCATGCCCAACCTGGTACCGGCGGTCACCACCGTGGCATCAGCACTCGACTACCGCGCCCGTATTCTGGAGCAACTTCCTGCCGACACCCGACTTGAACCCCTGATGACCCTCTATCTCACCGACTCCACCCCGATCGAGGAGATCGAGCGGGCGGCCGCCACCCCGGAGGTGATCGGCGTCAAACTCTATCCCGCGGGGGCCACCACCCACTCCGACGCCGGGGTAACCGACCTCAGTCGGCTGCAGCCCATCCTGGAGGCGATGGCCAGCCTGGATCTCCCCCTACTGATTCATGGCGAGGTGACCGATCCGGCGATCGACATTTTCGACCGTGAGGCCCACTTCATCGAGCGGGTACTACGTCCGCTACTCGACCATCACCCCCAACTGCGGGTGGTTCTGGAACACATCACCACCGCTCAGGGGGTCCATTTCGTTCGCGATGCCCCCCAAAACGTTGCTGCCACCATCACCCCCCACCATCTATTACTGAACCGTAACGCCCTGTTTCAGGGGGGTATTCAACCGCACCACTACTGCCTTCCCATCCTTAAAAGGGAGCATCACCGTGAGGCCCTGCTGGAGGCGGCCACCAGCGCCCATCCACGTTTTTTTCTCGGCACCGACAGCGCCCCCCATGCCCGCAGTACCAAAGAGAGTGGCTGTGGCTGTGCCGGTATCTACAGTGCCCATGCCGCCATCGAACTCTACGCCGAGGCATTTGATAGCGTTGGCGCACTGGATCGACTGGAGGGGTTTGCCAGCCACTTTGGGGCCGACTTCTACCGCCGCCCTCGCAACACCACCACCATAACCCTGAAGCGGCAGCCGTGGATGGTGCCGGAGTCGTTTCCCTACGGAGATGGAGAGCACTTACGCCCCTTTCGGGGGGGAGAACAGGTATCGTGGCGGTATCACTGAACCCCCGTGAGAGAGCTCCCGGAACCGAAAACGGAGGAGAATACCATTGACCAAAAAGCTGCGACATCTTACGATCACTACCCTTAGTTTAGAGACTCTCTTTGTTAAAAATTGATCACAAATCGGCGTCACCAATGACCTATCTCGTCCGCTCTATTGTCACCTACCAGTCCGTTACGGTTACTTCTCTGCAACCTGCATCCACCACCACAGAGGCGGGTACGCCATGAGCAACGTTGAGACCGAGACCCCGCCAATCCGGGTGTTGGCTGCAGACGATGATGCCGGAATCATCAAGATCTACCGCTCACTCTTCGAGTCATCCGGGAGCAGTCAGGGGAGTAGCATCGACCAGATCCTGAATCGTAACGGCAATACGACCTCCCCGACCAAACCCAAATTTGAACTGATCACCGTCAGTCAGGGGCTCGATGCCGTCAATGCCGTGCGCCAGGGGCTGCGGGAAAGTCGCCCCTTCGACTGTGTCCTGATGGATGTACGGATGCCTCCCGGGATCGATGGAGTCGAGGCCTCTCAACAGATCCGACATCTGGCTCCCGAGCTGCAGATCATCATCGTCACCGCCTACGCTGACCGCCTAATGGAGGATATCAACCAGGTGGTAGGAGGAAAAGTCACCTTGGTACGCAAGCCCTTCTTCAGCACCAAGCTAGTGAAGATGGTGACTGACACCACCCATGATCGATAACCCAGGCGGGGATCTGACCGCAACGAATTTCAACCGCAAAATTCTGGTCATCGATGATGAACCACTCGTTCGCAACTACTACCGGCTGGTTCTACAGCAAGCGGCTTCGGCGGATCTGTGAACTCTCCAGCATGCCGACTCTACTGCTCACTGCCGACAACAACCAGATTCGCTCGGTCTGTACACTCTTTTCAGAACGTTTCGGTTGGAGTCAGGAGCAGCTGCTGGGGTCCCGCTTGGAGCCGCTGATCTGCTCCGGTTATGAACCGCTCCAACACTGGATCACTCACCCCCACCCCACCGAAAACCGAGAGCAGAGCTCAACCGCTATCTTCGGATCCGACCACAGCTGTCGACTGCGGAGTGCCGATGGGACCGAACAGCCGGTAGAGATTGCACTCATCCCACTCACCCTGGAAGAGCGTCGGTCGATACTGATGATCTTCCATGATCTCGAAACTCCTCCGGTATGGCACCACTTCGCAACCTCCCTACTGGGAAAGATCGTACTGCCACTGGAAAGTCAGCCTTTCGTACAACTGGCTCGGGACCAACAGGCGCCACTCCCGATTGGTCTCACACCGCCACCACCGCTGGCAATCGGAGCCACCAGACCACACTGATACTGCGCGACCTGACCCGAAACCTTCAACGCGAAACGCTCCACTCCGAGCGGATGTTTCAGTTGGGGATGGCGGAGACCACCGCCGAACTGCTACACAGCTTCGGTAACGGCCTCAACGCCATCCGCTTCTATTTCGACTCACTACAGGAGACCCGACAGACCCTGCTCACTCTCGCCGACCATCTTGAAACCGAAAAGAGAGCGGGAGAGACTACCATCTCCCCGGAACAGCTGTCGACGGTGCTGCGCGACCTGGTTGGCGATCACCTGGGTCCGCTATTGGAGAGTACACAGGGCACCCTGGCACAACTGATCGAACAGTTACAACTACATCGTGACGAGACCCCCGAAGGGACACAGCATCGACACCGTCGCTTCGACCTTCCGTTCACCATTCGTCACGTCGTAGCCGCTTTCAACGAGCGACTCCACCACTCGCAGACCAAACTCCAGCTAAATCTGGACCCCTCACTACAGCAAATTCAGTTACCGCTGGGACCCTTTCGTCGTATGCTGACCGCACTGCTGAAGAATGCCATCGAGGCGATCGAGATGCGTCGGGAGAAGAGCACCTTCTCCCCCCAAATAGAGATCTCGACCCGGAGAACCACTCCTTGGGAAGATCATCCTGGAGAGTTCGAGTTGGCGATCAAAGATAACGGAGAGGGGCTTCCGGTCCCTCCGGACCAAACGGATCAGCTCTTTGCCCGCCACTTCAGCACCCGCTATCCTGGGGGTGGACAGGGGCTTCACTATGTCGGAAATTTTGTGGTGCGACTGGGCGGCACCATCTCGGCCGCCCCCCTATCCCCTACAGGGGCACACTTCCGCCTCACCCTACCGCTCTTGTTGACGCCGGAGGAAAAGCGCTGCTATTCGCCGCAGGCCTGTAGCAAAC
>CAYFOQ010000096.1:4971-8577 GCA_964344735.1 uncultured Piscirickettsiaceae bacterium | reverse complement strand
TCACCCCCCATCATCGCCACCAGGCGCCGAGTAATCACCAACCCCAACCCGGTACCACCATGCAACCGGGTCACACTACCATCGAGCTGTTCGAAAACCTTGAATAGCCGATCGACATCGGCCGCGTCGATCCCTACCCCCTGATCCTCCACCTCGAACCGAACCAGCAACCGCTCCGCCCGCTGCTCGATCCGCTCGGCACGAACCACCACTTCCCCCTCGCTGCTGAACTTGATGGCATTGGAGAGGTAGTTGAGCAACGCCTGGCGCAATCGGGTCTCGTCGCCATAGAGCCATGGTGGCAGCTCTCCAATCTCTTGGCGCAACCGCAACGGTTTGTTGGCAGCACCATCGGCAACCATCCCGATCACCTGCTCGAAGAGACCACTGGTTTGAAAATGGGTGCGGTGGAGTTCCAGTCTGCCGGCCTCGATCCGGGAGATATCGAGAATATCGTTGAGAATAGAGAACAGGTGATCCCCCGCCTCCCCCATCTTCTCCACCCACTGTTGCTGCTGCCGATTCAGTCCGGACCGTTCCAGCAGATGGGCCAGCCCGAGAATGGTGTTCATCGGGGTGCGAATTTCATGGCTCATATTGGCCAGGAAATTACTCTTGGTCAGGCTCGCCGCTTCTGCCCGCTGGCGCTCACGCTCCAACTCCGCCGTTCGCACCGCCACCAGCTGTTCCAGATTCTCACGGTGATCCTGTACCACTGCCTCCATGCGCTTACGTTCACGAATATCTCGCACGATCCCGACTCCGTGCCAACGACCATCAAAACGCATGGCATCCAGCGAAATCTCTACCGGGATACCCTCCCCATCACGACCAGTTCCAACGATCTCGAAGGTGGTTCCGATCAGTTCCCCCTTGCCGCTCTCGCCAAAACGGGGCATCGCCTGCTCGGCCTCTGCCGTCTCTCGAGGGGTGGTGAGCAGGGGGTGAAGTGGCTCTCCGATCACCTCACCATAGCGATAGCCAAAGAGCTCCTCGGCCGCCGGATTCCACTCCTCCACCCGCCCGCTGTCATCGATCAGAATGACTCCATCACGCATGGTGTTGAGCAGTGCTCGGTAGCGGGTCTCCCCACGCCAACGGGCATATTCGGATTCATGCAGTTGGTGCTCCAGTCGACTACTGCGCAACTGTCGTTTCAACAGCCGGGGCAACAGTGCGATACGATCCCACTCCAGACACTCCCCCACCCCCAGGGCAAGCGCGTTCTCGATCGCCGCGGTACTGAAACGGTCGGCCATCAAAATCAGTGGCGCCGTCTCCGATCGCTGTCGCAACGACTGCAGCGCAGCCGACAGGGTAAATCCATTGACCTCCGAAGGAGCCACCACCACTTCCGGAGAGAACTGTTGCAAGGCCCGCTGATAGTCCTCCCCATTGTCGACCCGAAGTGGATCAACCACAAACCGCTCTGCCTCGAGCCTTTCGACAATCTGTCTGGCCTGAGACTCTTCTGAAAACAGCATCAACAGACGTAGCATTCTTTCCATGATGGCATCTCTGTCCAGTCTAATTTTTCTCTCGGTTATCTGAGAAACGCTGCATCACCACCTCAACCTCGGAGAACTGCCCGAGCAGTACCGGAACCAGCTCGGGATCGAACTGCCGAGCCGCCTCGGCAGCGATATACTCCAGCGTTCGGTCGACGCTCCAGGGCTCCTTGTACGGCCGTTTCGACAACAGCGCATCGACCACATCGGCCAGCGCCACGATCCTCGCCTCCAACGGAATGTCCACCCCCACCAACCCTGCCGGATAGCCGGAACCATCCCAACGCTCATGGTGATTCAGTGCCACCGAGACCGCCAGTTTCAGCATCGAGGAGTCTTCAGGGTCCCCCAGGATGGTGGCGCCGATCGTGGGGTGCTGACGCATGATTGCCCACTCTTGGGCATTGAGTCTTCCCTGTTTCAATAAAATACTGTCGGGAATACCAATCTTACCGACATCATGCATCGGAGCCGCAATGAAGAGATCATCGATCCACTCCTTCGGCTCACCCAACGCCTCGGCCAGAAGCCTCGCGGTATAGGACATCCGAATCACATGGTTCCCGGTCTCGTTGTCACGATACTCCGCCGCTCGCCCGAGCCGATGCACCACCATCAACCGGGTGTGGTTCAACTGAGCGGTTCGTTCCGTCACCCGCTGCTCCAGGGTGCGCTGCTCATCGTAGAGGGCGATCTGTGCCCGTACCCGTGCCAAAAGGATAGGAGGAACGATCGGTTTGGTGATGTAATCGATACCACCGGCCTCGAACCCCTCCTCTTCACTGATGGCATCGGAGACGGCCGTAACGAAGATCACCGGGATCTCCTGAGTCTCCACCCGCTGCTTCAACCAGCGGCACACCTCCAGCCCACTCATCTGCGGCATCATGATATCAAGCAAGATCAGGTCCGGTAGTGGTTGCGTCTCGATCAACTGTTGAGCTCGACGACCGGAGTTGGCCACCAATACCTTATACTCCTGCTGCAGCAGATCACTCATCACCGTCAGGTTGACCGGCTCATCGTCCACCACCATTACGGTAAACCCACTCCCCTTGTGAATGGGCGCCGTCGAGATCACGACTGCTCTCCTCCGGACTGCAGTTGCAGCTGATCCAGGGTCTGCAACGCCTCATCATAGGCGTAGTTTTCGATCTGCCGCTCCAGCCTGGACAACTCCTTGCCGAAATGGTGCTGCAATAGCGGACGATTCTCATCCAGCAGCTGAACTACCGCTGCCTCTCCCCGTCTGAGGCCATTGGTCAGACGCTCGATCAGTACGGCTATCCGCTGCTGCCCATCTCCATCCAGAGGGGCCACCATCGCCGAGGCCCTCTCCTCTTGCGGTGGTTGTAATGCCATCACCCCCGCATTCAGAGCGGAAAAGAGCCGTTCCATTCGATCCACACCAGGTTTGATCTCCTCCCAACTGCAATCGTTTCGCAGGTCACGCTCCGCTGCGATAATCTCTTCTACCAAGGGCACCATTCCCAGGGTCCCCCCTCCGCCCTTGAGGGTATGTAATAGCCGTTGACTACGATCGACGTCACCACGCCGACAAAGCTCACGGATGGTCTGAAAGTCATCCCGGTGGAGACGGATGAACTGTTGCAACAGTTGGAGATAGCGTTTGGCATCTCCTCGCAGCGCCCCCAACCCTTGCTTCAAATCGATTCCCGGTAGCTGCTGTAACTGCTCTTCGAGTCCGACACCATCCATCGGCGGAATGGGCGAGGCCTTCTCTTCCTCCGGTTCATCGATCGCCTCCGTTCCTCGTTCTCCACCCTCCTTGCGGAGAGAGAGCCACTGCAACAGGGTCTGCTGAAACAGCTCCGGCCGAATCGGCTTGGTCAAGACATCACTCATCCCGGCATCGATACAGTGTTGTCTATCCTCATCAAAGGCATTGGCGGTCATGGCAATGATTGGAAACGCCTTCCCCCCTTCCAGCGCACGAATCTTTTGGGTGGCCGTCAGACCGTCCATGACCGGCATCTGCATATCCATCAGCACCAGATCAAACTCCCCGGGGGCAGTCGTGATCTGCTCCAGGGCAGCGGCCCCATCATCGGCCGTAGTAACCTTCATGGTGAGCGTT
>CAYFOQ010000096.1:0-4961 GCA_964344735.1 uncultured Piscirickettsiaceae bacterium | reverse complement strand
GTTTCGAGCAACCCTCGAGCCACCTCCTGATTGATCGGATCATCCTCCACCAGCAGAATCCGGCTACCGGCATACTGCTCCCGCAGCCTACGTTCGACCTCATCGGGAGGGATGCGATCCACAACCGATCTTTTGGTCTGATGGTTCTCCACCAGTGGCAGCGTCAACTCGAACCAGAACAGACTTCCCTTGTCCGGCTCGCTCTCCACCCCGATCTCCCCCTTCATCGCGGTGATGATCTTGTGGGTAATCGCCAACCCCAGGCCGGTCCCCCCATAACGTCGGGTGATTGAACTATCGGCCTGACTGAAGGCATCGAAAAGCGCTCCAATCTCCTCCGCCGATACCCCGATCCCAGTATCCTCCACCTCGAACCGAAGATCGATCTCACCGGGGTGTTCCCCCTTTGGATAGCAACCGATCCGAACCCGTCCCTCCTCGGTAAACTTGGCGGCATTGGAGGCAAGGTTGAGCAACCCCTGCTTCAGCCGAGTAGCATCCCCCATTACTTCCAACCCGGTTCCGGACTCAACCAGCAGCTCGACCCCCTGGCGGCGACAGAGTGGCGACACCAGCTCTCCCACCTCTTCCAGGATTCGATCCAGCGACAATGGCTGCTGCTCGAGGTCAATCCGACCAGCTTCGATCTTGGAGAGGTCGAGCACATCGTTGATCAGATTCAGCAGGTGGTTACCCGCCGACTCGATCTTCCCCATCTGTACCACTCGGCTCTCCGAACTCTCCCCCTGTTTGAGCAGATAGATCAGCCCCAGGATGGCATTGAGTGGGGTTCGAATCTCATGACTCATACTGGTAAGGAACTCGGCCTTGACCCGCCCCCTCTCTTCCGCTCGATCCAGTGCCCGCTCCAGCGCCTCGGTTCGCTCGGTAACCAGCTGTTCCAACTTGCCCTGATAGGACTCCACCTCCTCCAATGTCTGCTCCAGGCGCTGGTTGGAGAGGTAGAGTTCGCGCGTCCGTTTCTCGACCTTATGCTCCAGCTCTCCAGCAAAATCACGCAGTACCCGCTCCTGCATTTTGCGTTCAGTAATGTCGCGAATGATGCCAATCGAGCCAATGAAGCGGTGATGACCATCCTTAAAATAGAATCCGACACTACTCACCTCTCCCAAACCCTGCTCCTCTGCAGGATGGATCGTCAGCTCAGAGTGGTAGTGATGATCCCCTGCCGGGGTACGTAACTCCACCTCCAGATTACGGGTGGCACGGTCACTGGTACGACGCTCATCAAACAGTTTTGGAGCATGCTCACTTCCGGTCAGATGCCCCGCCCACTGCGATAGCACCTCCGCCCGGCTCACCCGTTGAGCACACTCCGGGGTAAGCAGCACCGAGAAGTGCTGATCGATCAACTCCTGCGGCTGCCAGCCGTAGTGGGAGACCGCCTCATTGATGTAGAGAATCTTCCCCTCGGGATCAACCAGATAGATGACATCCTGCACCATGGCAAGAATCGAGCGAAAACGGTGTTCACTACTCGCCAATACCTGGTGTGAATGCTCGATCTCATTCACTTTCTCCTTCAGCTTCAGATTCAATTCACGCATACTGACCTGAGCATCCATCAGCTCGAGATTGTGTTGACGAGCATTCTCATAAGTAGAGAGCAACAGCTTCACCAACTGCTGTGCCGGTGCCTGCAGCTGGTAGCCCTTCCCATCGATCTCCAGATCGAGTTCAATGGCGGCAGATACCTGTTGTGGTCGTTCGATCTGCTCCAACTCGGTTGCAATCACCCGCAACAGACACTCATCGGTGTAGGGCTTGACCACATACTGGTCGGCCCCAGCGGATACCGAAGAGAGTAGATCGGAAGGGGCGGTCAAGGTGGTCACAATAACCACCCGTAGCGACCGCAACTGCTGATCCTGGCGAATTTCGGCACAGAGGGTAAAACCGTCCATCAATGGCATATTGACATCGGTCACCACCAGATCGAAGGGGGGCTCTTGTGACTGACGCAACCGCTCCAGTGCCACCACCCCGTTGGCCACCACCTCCACCTGATGGCCCACCTTGCTCAAGGCTCGCCGCATCATTTCAGCCTGAATGGTGCTGTCTTCCACCACCAGAATATTGCCGACAGCAATCGTCATCTGTTCGCTCCATTGCCTTGACCCGCTTGGCTACACCGCCCTACATAATGGTGCAGATAGGACCCAATTTCTGCTCCCCCCAGAATTTTATTGGGGGTCATCAAATATTGTGCCGCACGGGGCATGCCGTAGACCACGGAACTCTCCTCATCCTGCACCACAGCGTAGCCCCCGGCCTGCACCACTCGCACCATTCCTCGAGCCCCATCCTCCCCCATCCCGGTCAACAGTACCGCAATAGCTCCAGAGCCAAAACTTTCCGCTACCGTTTCGAAGAGCTGATCGACCGAAGGGTGAGGGGTCGACCCATCACTACTGCGATCACGCAACAGCACCAGACGGTCACCATCGACCAACAGATCACAGTCGTCCGGCGGAAAATAGACCACGCCGGCCGTGATCCGCTCCCCCTCGTGAGCTAGGCGCACCTTTAGCGCTGAACGCTCATCCAGCCACTGCACCAACGATAGCGAAAACCCACGACTGATATGTTGAACACAAAGTAGAGGGAGCGGAAAATCCTTCGGTAGTGCCGCCAAAATCGATAACAGGACGGTTGGCCCCCCGGTCGAGGCCCCGATTGCCACGACACGACAGGAGTGATCTACTACCGACAGTGCCTCTGGCGATATCACGGATTGTGATTCCACATCACGCCATATCTGCTGCCGTCGTCCCGCACGGTGCTGTGAGTCGGCCCCATTGTAGGGGTGTCGAAATACACGGACATTGGAGATCTGTACCACCTTGAAACACAACTGCTGCGCCATGGCGCTATCGAGGTTGACCACCCCCTCCGGCTTGACGATGATCTCAGTTGCTCCCGCCTGCAACAGGGAGAAGATATTTTCCTGCTTATCACTGGAAACAGAGACACTGATGACGATAATCGGTGTTGGTTGCTGATCCATCACCCGACGAGTCAACTCCAGCCCATCCATCACCGGCATATGCAGGTCGGTACAGATCACATCGGGTCTCAGTGCCAATACCTGCTTCAGTGCCTCCTCCCCATTTCTTGCGGTGGCCACCACCTCGATACGGGGGTCGACCTCCAGTATCCGCTGTAGCATCCGCAGAGCGAGCAGACTATCATCCGCCAGTAATACTCGGATCGGCTGAAAACGCTCCTGATTCACGCCCCTCTCCCCAACAGTAACTCCAGCGTCTCCAGCAGTTGTCGCTGGTCGAAGCCGGCCTTGGTGAGATAGGCGTTGGCCCCCGCCTCCATCCCCTCGAGACGGTCCTCATCGGCCGCACGAGTGGTCACCAACACGATGGGAAGGTCCCGATAGCGCTCATCACCGCGAATCCTCCGGGTCAACGCAAAACCATCGAGATGGGGCATCATCACATCACACACCACCCCATCGATACGGGACATCTGCTGCAGCCGGTCCCAACCCTCTTCACCATCGACGGCCATCACCACGCGATAGCCGGCCGACTCCAGAATTCGACTCTCCTGCGCCCGGGTTACCATGGAGTCCTCCACCAGCAGAATGACCTCAGGCTCTACCACCGCCTCCAGGGCGAGCCCTCGGGAGGTCGTCGAGAGGCGGTGGAGTGAACGAAGTAGATCGAGTGGATTGAGCACCATACAGACCGCTCCGGTATCGAGAATACCGCAACCAGAGACATTTCGCACTCGCGACAACTGTGCCCCGGTCGGTTTCAACACCAACTCCTGTTCATCGACCACCTCCTCCACCACCAATCCCAGCCGCTGACTCCCGTTCCAGATCACCACACAGGGAATCTGCTCACGACGCGACCTCTGCTGGGAAGGCAGCTCAAGCTCCAGTAACCGACTCGCCTCAACTACCAAAAGGGGTTCACTCCCGTAAGTTACCGTCGGGTGCCCCTCTACCCGATAGATCTGAGACTCCTCCATCCAGAAAGAGCCGTCGATATACTCCATCGGAATACCAAAGAGCTGGCCGGCCACCTGTACCAGGATCACCCGTGAGGTGGCGAAGGTCTGAGGCAGCAGACAACGGATCCGGGTTCCGCGCCCCCTCTCGGAGTCGATCTCGATCCGCCCCCGTAGCTCCTCGACCTGATTGTGCACCACATCCATTCCGACACCACGACCGGAGATATCGGTAATCACCTCCTGGGTAGAGAGTCCAGGATGAAAAACCAGTTGCCACAACCGTTGCGGAGAACGATCGGCCAACTCCTCGGCGGTATGGAGCCCCATCGCCACCGCCTTCTTCACCAAGCCGTCGAGATCGATCCCACGACCATCATCCTCCACTTCGAGGATGATCTCACCGCCATGCAGTGCACCACGCAGGGTGATTACCCCTTGCGGATCCTTACCCTGCTCTCTTCTCTCTGCCGAACTCTCGATGCCGTGATGGATGGCGTTACGCAACAGATGCATCAACGGATCCTTCATCTCTTCGATAATGCGTTTATCGGCCTGAGTCTCCCCCCCTTCCAGAGACAATACCACCTCCTTGCGTTGGGCCAATGAGATATCCCGAACCATCCGTTGAAACTGGTTGAAGAGGGTGTTTAACGTCATCAGACGAACCTCCCGTACCTCGTCATCCAGCCGACTACTGACCGTCTCCAGCCGTCCGATATCGACCGCCACACTCCCTTCGAGGAGCTGCAACCGGTGTGAGAATGCAGCTATTCTCTGCTGTAGCTGCCGGTGTTGCAGCTGCTCCCGGGAGATCAGGCGAAGAGCCGACTGCAGATGCGGCTCCAACTCCTCCCACAGCTGTTGCACCTCTCTGATCTCATCGAGACGACTATGGAAGCGGCGGCGAGTCACCAATTGTTGACGCCGGAGGAAAAGCGCTGCTATTCGCCGCAGGCCTGTAGCAAACA
>CAYFOQ010000095.1:3012-8598 GCA_964344735.1 uncultured Piscirickettsiaceae bacterium | reverse complement strand
CACCCGCTCCAACCAGAACACCTGTATCAACCAACGCCCACTGGTGAAGCCGGGAGACATGATTGTCCGTGGAGATGTTTTGGCCGACGGACCTTCTACCGACATGGGTGAGTTGGCACTGGGACAGAATCTGACCGTCGCTTTCATGCCTTGGAACGGTTACAACTTCGAGGACTCGATTCTGATCTCGGAGCGTGTGGTCGAGGAGGATCGCTATACCACAATTCATATCGAAGAGCTCACCTGTATGGCGCGGGATACCAAGCTGGGGCCCGAGGAGATCACCTCCGATATTCCCAATGTCGGGGAGTCCGCGCTCAATCGGCTCGATGAGTCGGGGATTGTCTATATCGGTGCCGAGGTAGGCCCTGGTGACATCTTGGTTGGTAAGGTGACCCCGAAAGGGGAGACTCAGCTCACTCCGGAAGAGAAACTGTTACGGGCGATCTTCGGAGAGAAGGCCTCGGACGTCAAGGATACCTCGCTGCGAGCCAAATCATCGATGAGTGGTACCGTGGTCGATGTTCGAGTCTTTACCCGGGATGGCATCAAAAAGGATAAGCGTGCACTCGATATCGAGCAGCTAGAACTGGATGATGTCCGCAAGAATCTCAACTCACGCAAGGCGATCATCGAGCAGGACATCTTCCAGCGTCTGGAGAAGATGCTGGTGGGCAAGGTGGTGGAGAAGGGGCCGGGGGATATCAAGTCGGGTGACAAGGTAACCAAGAGCTACCTCAAGACGATCGGTCAGGAGAAGTGGTTCGAGATCTCGATGCGCAACGACGACATCAATCAGCAGTTGGAGTTGTCACAGCAGCAGTTGAAGCAGCAGCGGGAGGAGATCGAGACCGCCTACGAGGAGAAGAAGCTCAAGATCACCGGGGGGGATGACCTCGCCCCTGGGGTACAGAAGATGGTGAAGGTCTACGTTGCCGTCAAACGCCGTATCCAGCCGGGTGACAAGATGGCGGGTCGTCACGGAAACAAGGGGGTGATCTCCCGAATCGTGCCGGTGGAGGATATGCCGCATATGGATGATGGCTCTCCGGTCGATATCGTTCTCAACCCGCTGGGTGTTCCCTCTCGTATGAATATTGGCCAGGTGCTCGAGGTTCATCTGGGTTGGGCCGCCAAGGGGCTAGGGATGAAGATTGGTGGGATGATCGATGCTGGTCAAGGGCCGAGCGATCTGCGCCCATTCCTCGACCAGATCTACAACAGCAGTGGTCGGAAAGAGGAGCTCGATTCGCTCAATGACGAAGAGCTGATGGAAATGGCCAACAATCTGCGCCTTGGTGTGCCGATGGCGACTCCCGCCTTCGATGGTGCCGATGAGGGGGAGATCAAGCGGATGCTGCGCTTGGCCGACCTTCCCGAGAGTGGCCAGACGGTCCTCTACGACGGTCGTACCGGAGAGCCGTTCGATCGTAAGGTCACCGTTGGGGTGATGCATATCATCAAACTCAACCACCTGGTGGCCGACAAGATGCACGCCCGCTCTACCGGCCCCTATAGTTTGGTGACTCAGCAGCCATTGGGTGGTAAAGCACAGTTCGGTGGTCAGCGCTTTGGAGAGATGGAGGTGTGGGCACTGGAGGCGTATGGTGCCTCGCATGTGTTGCAAGAGATGCTTACCGTGAAGTCGGATGATGTCTCTGGCCGTACCCGTATGTACAAGAATATTGTCGATGGAGACTACCGTATCGAGGCCGGGATGCCGGAATCGTTCAACGTACTGTTGAAGGAGATCCGTTCGTTGGCGATCGATATTGACCTGGAGCAGGTGGACTAGCTTCCGCAGTCCCATCCATCCGGTTCCACAGGAGATTTAGAAGCATGAAAGACCTACTCAACTTTCTCAAGGCCCAGCAGGAGACAGAAGATTTCGATGCCATTCGCATCGGTCTGGCGGCACCCGAAAAGATCCGCTCCTGGTCCTACGGCGAGGTCAAGAAGCCGGAAACCATCAACTACCGTACCTTCAAGCCGGAGCGTGATGGCCTCTTCTGTGCCAAGATTTTTGGTCCGATCAAGGATTACGAGTGTCTCTGCGGCAAGTACAAGCGGCTCAAGCATCGTGGGGTAATCTGTGAGAAGTGTGGCGTTGAGGTGACCCTCACCAAGGTGCGTCGTGAGCGTATGGGGCATATCGATCTGGCCAGTCCAGTGGCACATATCTGGTATCTGCGCTCTCTCCCCTCTCGTCTCGGGATGCTACTGGATATCACCCTGAAGAATATCGAACGGGTGCTCTACTTCGAATCGTTCATCGTCATCGAGCCGGGTCTCACCGACCTCGAGCGCGGTCAACTGTTGACCGATGACCAATATCTCGATGCGATCGAGGAGTGGGGGGATGAGTTTGATGCCCGTATGGGGGCCGAGGCGATCGAGGAGCTGATCAAGGGGATGGATCTGCAGGTGATCTCTGCAGAGTTGAGGGAGGAGCTGGCCAGTACCCGCTCCGAGGCCAAGACCAAGAAGCTCTCCAAGCGGCTCAAGCTGATCGAGGGGTTTATCGAGTCGGGTAACCGTCCGGAGTGGATGTTATTGCGGGTATTGCCGGTGTTGCCTCCGGAACTGCGCCCGCTGGTGCCACTGGAGGGGGGACGATTCGCCACCTCTGATCTCAACGACCTCTATCGCCGGGTAATCAACCGTAACAATCGGCTCAAGCGTCTGCTGGAGCTGCAGGCTCCCGATATCATCGTTCGTAATGAGAAGCGGATGTTGCAGGAGTCGGTTGACGCCCTGCTCGACAACGGTCGTCGTGGACGTGCCGTCACCGGAACCAATAAGCGGCCCCTGAAATCACTGGCCGACATGATCAAAGGTAAGCAGGGGCGGTTCCGCCAGAATCTGCTCGGGAAGCGGGTCGATTACTCGGGCCGTTCGGTGATCGTGGTGGGGCCGACACTCAAGCTGCATCAGTGTGGTTTGCCTAAGGCGATGGCATTGGAGCTGTTCAAGCCGTTTATCTTTGGCAAGCTGCAGCATCGTGGTTTGGCCACGACCATCAAGTCGGCCAAGAAGATGGTGGAACGTGAAGAGCCGGTGGTCTGGGATGTGCTCGATGAGGCGATTCGTGAACATCCGGTGATGCTCAATCGTGCGCCCACGCTCCACCGTCTCGGTATTCAGGCCTTCGAGCCGGTGTTGATCGAGGGCAAGGCGATTCAGCTTCATCCGCTGGTCTGTACCGCCTTCAATGCCGACTTCGACGGGGACCAGATGGCGGTTCATGTCCCGCTCTCGATCGAGGCCCAGTTGGAGGCCCGGACGCTAATGCTGGCGAGTAACAATGTGCTTCACCCCGCTAACGGTGAGCCGATCATTGTGCCGACACAGGATGTGGTGCTCGGACTCTACTACATGACCCGCGAGCGGGTCGGAGTCCGTGGTGAGGGGATGCGTTTTGCCGATGTCGATGAGTTGCGTCGAGCCTATGACAGTGGACGGGTCGAGATTCACGCCAAGGTCATGGTTCGGATTCAGGATAGTCGGTTCGATGACAGCGGTGAACTGGTCTCCCGTTTTCAGCGTTACGAAACCACGGTAGGTCGGGCACTGCTGTCGGAGATCCTGCCCGAGGGGTTGCCGTTCGAGGTGATGGACAAGACCTTGACCAAGAAGGTGGTCTCTGGGCTGGTCGACATTTGCTATCGTACATTGGGACTCAAGAGCACGGTGCTCTTCGCCGACCGGTTGATGTATACCGGTTTTGCCAACTCCACCCGGGCCGGGGTCTCGTTCGGTGCCGATGACATGATCATCCCCGATGACAAGGTGAAGATCCTGGCTGATGCCGAGGTCCAAGTGAAAGAGATCCAGGATCAGTACGCCTCGGGACTGGTGACCAACGGTGAGCGCTATAACAAGGTGGTCGATATCTGGACCCATGCCAATGACCTGGTGGCCAAGGCGATGATGCAGAAGATTGGTAGCGAGGAGGCGATCGATCGGGATGGTAACAGCGTAACCCAAGACTCCTTCAACTCCATCTTCATGATGGCCGACTCCGGTGCTCGTGGTTCCGCTGCGCAGATCCGACAGCTTGCCGGGATGCGTGGTCTGATGGCCAAGCCGGATGGCTCCATCATCGAGACCCCGATCACCGCCAACTTCCGTGAGGGGTTGAACGTACTGCAGTACTTCATCTCCACCCACGGTGCCCGTAAGGGGCTAGCCGATACCGCACTCAAGACCGCCAACTCCGGATATCTGACCCGGCGACTGGTGGATGTCTCTCAGGATCTGGTGGTCACGGAGAAGGATTGTGGGACCACGAACGGCGTGACGATGCAGACCCTGATCGAGGGGGGAGATGTGATCGAACCGTTGCGGGAGCGGGTATTGGGGCGGGTCTCGGCCGAGAATGTGATGAAGCCCGGTAGTGATGACCTGCTGATTCCGATCAATACCCTGATCGACGAGAAGGTGGCCGATCTGCTGGAGGCCAACAGCGTTGATAAGATGCAGGTACGTTCCATCATCACCTGTGAGACCCGCGACGGGGTTTGTGCCCACTGCTATGGTCGAGATCTTGCTCGCGGAGACCTGATCAGTGAAGGGGAGTCGGTGGGTGTGATCGCGGCCCAGTCGATTGGTGAGCCGGGAACCCAGCTCACCATGCGTACCTTCCATATCGGCGGTGCGGCCTCTCGTTCCGCAGCCGACAACAGTGTCGAGGTCAATAATGCCGGTACGGCCCATCTACACAATGTTCGTACCGTGGAACACTCCGATGGTCACAAGGTGGCGGTCTCCCGCTCGGGTGAGATCGCAGTCGTTGATAGTCATGGGCGTGAGCGCGAGCGTTACAAGATTCCCTACGGTGCCGAGATTTCGGTCAACGAGGGGGATGAGGTCGAGGCGGGACAGAGTGTGGTCAACTGGGATCCCCACACCCACCCGGTGGTGACCGAGGTGGCGGGTCGCATCCGTTTTAACTACTTTGTTGATGGTGTCTCCTATCGCAAAGAGATCGACGACGTCACCGGCTTGAGCGCGGTGGTGGTGACCGACTCCAAACAGCGGGTGACCGGTGAGCAGACCGTGACCGTCTATGATGGTCAGGGGGGGACGCACGAGGAGGTGGTGGGTAACCGCGAGCTACGGCCGATGGTGATGCTGGTGGACGAGGCGGGTCATGAGATCATGATCCCGGGCACCAGTGTTCCGGCACAATATTTCCTTCCTGCTGGGGCGATTGTCACGGTAGAGGATGGTTCTACCGTCGGTGTAGGTGATGTTCTGGCCCGTATTCCACAGGAGGCGGGTAAAACCCGCGATATTACCGGTGGTCTGCCACGTGTGGCCGATCTGTTCGAGGCTCGCCGGCCCAAGGAGGCGGCGGTGATGGCAGAGCAGACCGGAACCATCACCTTTGGTAAGGAGACCAAGGGCAAGCAGCGGGTCGTGATCGTCGGTGAGGATGGTGAGTCGACCGAGACCCTGATTCCGAAATTCCGCCATGTGACCGTGTTTGAAGGGGAACATGTGGAGAAGGGGGAGGTGATCGTCGATGGGGCGCTCGACCCCCACGATATCCTCCGACTCAAGGGGATCCGGGAGCTGGCGCGA
>CAYFOQ010000095.1:0-3002 GCA_964344735.1 uncultured Piscirickettsiaceae bacterium | reverse complement strand
CGATATATCACCAACGAAGTGCAGGATGTATACCGGCTACAGGGCGTGGGGATCAACGACAAGCATATCGAGTGTATCGTTCGTCAGATGCTCCGCCGTGTGGTCGTCATCAACCCCGGAGACAGTCGCTTCCTGCAGGGTGAGCAGGTGGAGCGTTCGCGGATGCTGGACGAGAATGATCGGGTCAATGGGCTGGGTAAGATGCCGGCCACCTATGAGAATGTTCTGCTGGGTATTACCAAGGCCTCTCTGGCGACCGACTCCTTCGTCTCTGCCGCCTCTTTCCAGGAGACCACCCGGGTGCTGACCGAGGCCTCGGTTACCGGTAAACTGGATGACCTGCGCGGACTCAAGGAGAACGTCATCGTTGGACGCCTGATCCCCGCTGGAACCGGGCTCTCTTATCACAAGCAGCGTAAGGATCGTCGTGCCATTTTCACCGAGCCCACCCGCGCGTTGGTTGATGAGGGGGAGCCGGTGCTGACCGAAGAGGCGGTGGTGTCGCCCGAGGTCGTAGCAGAGGATTAGGGAACCCCACACCTCTCTCCTACCACCGGTATGGGAGAGGGGCCAGGGGAGAGGGTAGAGCTACTCCTCCCTCTCTCCCTACTTGGAAAGCAGACTCCCGATCTGCGACTGCAACAGCTCTCGATCGATTGGCTTGGCATGAAAAGCGGTACAGCCGGCCCTCCGGAACTCCTCTTGATGACGTTCCATCACGTTGGCGGTCAGGGCGATGATCGGGAGGTCGTATCCGCGCTCACGGAGTATGCGGGTGGCCTCGATTCCGTCGATGTCTGGCATCTGCATATCCATCAACACCAGGTCGATATCCCCCTGTTCCACCCGCTCTATCGCCTGACGACCATCCGCCACTGTGGTCACGGTGAGCCCCATTCGTTCGATGATCCGACGCTCCAGTAGTTGGAGTGCCGAGGTATCCTCCGCAATCAGAACATGGCCACTGAGTGGCGGTTCGTCAGATGAATCTACTCTCTGACCCACATCCTCTTGCGAGAGAATCGCTGTTGGATGAGTGGTGGGTTGATAGGGGAGGATCAGGGTGAATACCGATCCTCTCCCCTCCTGACTCGAGGCATCGATGAGCCCCCCCATCAGGTCGGCTAGACTGTCGGAGATGTAGAGTCCTAGTCCGCTGCCCCCGAAGCGCCGAGAGATGGAGCCATCGGCCTGGGTAAAGCGCGTGAAGAGTCTGTCCATGGTCTCGGGAGACATCCCGATCCCACTATCACTCACTCGGAAGAAGAGGTTGCGATCATCGTTCCAGACCGTTAACCGCACCTCTCCCGCATCGGTGAATTTGATTGAATTCCCCAGCAGATTGAGCAAAATCTGGGTGATTCGTTGGCTATCTCCCAACAGCTCTACCGGTGGTGGATCGTTCAGTGTCACAATCAGTTCAAGTCCCGCGTCGATGGCCTGGGCAGAGACCAGCTGTTTCAGACTGTTAACCAGCAGGGCGAGGTTATAGGGGGTATCCTCGATATCGAAGGCGCCAGCCTGCAGTCGCGACATATCGAGGATGTCATTGACCAGTGACAGTTGCGTCCGTCCGGCCAGCTCAATCGAATGGATCAGCTCCAGCTGTTCCGGTTGTTCGATCTGATCGGCCAGTAGTTCACTGTTACCGACGATGGCAGTGAGTGGTGTGCGTAGCTCGTGGCTCATGGCGGCGAGAAACTCATCCTTGGTATGGATGGTTCGCTCCAGCTCCAGGTCGGCCTCTTTTTTGCTGGTGATATCCTGTACCGTACCACGGCTACGAATGGGGGTGCCGGCGCTATCGTAGAGGGTCTCTCCGCGCTCCTCGACCCAGATGGTTCGTGCTCCATTATCCAACAGCATCCGGTGTTCGAAGTGATAGGGGGTGCCGTTCTGAACCGATTCGGTGTAGCGGTTGTCGAGTAGCTCTCGATCCTCCGGGTGAACCAGTGACAGGAAATAGTCGTATGAGGGGGTGAACTCCGATGGAGAGAGATCGAAGATATGAAAGATCTCTTCGGACCAGTGCAGTTTGTCATCGGCCAGATCCAGCTCCCAGTTGCCGATCTGTCCAAGGTGTTGGGCCTCGATCAGACGTTGGCGGTGTTCATACAGGAGCTTGTCGGCCTCTCTCTGCTCCGCCATCAGCCGCATGTCCAGGCGTCTGAGATAGAAGAACAGAAAGAGCGAGTAGAGCAGCAGCAGCATGACTGAGGCCAGAAGGGTATTGACGATCTGTTGCCAAATAAAGCTCCCCTCCGATTTGTGATTTGCCAGTGCGGTCAGGGTTCCGACGCTCTTGCCATCCATACTGAGCAGCGGTGTGTTGACGTATAGGTGCTGGAACGACTCTTTGTAGAAAAAGGGGTGGTGGTGAGCGTGGGGAGTGGCTTGGTTCTGTCGCTCTACATGCTGGCGAATTTTGTCAGAAGGGGAGGGCAGGTTGCTGTAGATCACCACTCGATCGGCAAACGCTTCCCACGTGGCAGAGCGCCCCAATCGCTTCATCCCCTGCTCCCATACCGGTCGTTGAAGGGTGCTCTTATCGACGGTCACCATCAGTTCGACATCCAGTTCTGAGCTGAGTGGCTGCAGCAGGTGTTCGATCTCCATCCCTAGCTCGATATAGCCCACTACCCCCTGCATGGGGTGGGTGACGGGATGGACTGTCCGCAAGGTGAAGGTACCGAGTGGACCGATCTCCAGTCCCCAGGCGGGACGTCCGGTCGCGACCACCTGCAGCATCGAGGGGCGTTGCAGGATATCTCCGAAGCGGTCGGGCTGATGGAGCCGTACGATGTTGGTTCGATCGGGGGCGGTAAAGTAGAAGTGGGTCACCTGCTGTTGCTGTTGGGTCAGCCGGTAGAGGGGAAGAGCGATCTCCAGGAGGCGGTCACGATCCTGTTGCTGCAAGGCGTCGACCAGCTCGGTCCGCTCCTTGAACGTGGTGTTGACACCGGAGTAAACCCGCACTTATTCGCCGCATCCCGCAGGGGCGG
>CAYFOQ010000094.1:0-8722 GCA_964344735.1 uncultured Piscirickettsiaceae bacterium | reverse complement strand
ACAGGCGGTGCAACGGAATAGCGGTTCCGATCATGATGCCCCCCAACCGGTGGCGAGGGTGATCAGGCGTGGCTCCAGTCCCAGCAACTTGCCCTTGAGGATCGCCTGCAACCGTTGTAGCTCGGACTCACGAAGCAGCACGTAACAGAAGACCCGGGAGATCATCGAGTGGGTACGATCGATCATATCCCGGGCTAGATCGACCACCTGTTGTTCCATCCGTAGCTCAATAGGGTTGACCTCTCGACTTTCGCCGAGTAGCTGTTGCAGGGGGTGTGGGAGTGCATCGAGTACCCCCTCCAGCGATTCGGCTCGGGCCAGTTGCATCAGTCGTGCGGTCTGTAGACGCTTGCCGGTGGCGGAGAGGAGGGCGTAGGTGCGCGCCGGGGAGAGGTCATAGTTGAATCGATAGCGGATCAGCCAGAGTAGATTGAGGCGATCCATGAGGGTTCCATAGAGGTCGAGCAGAGGATGCTGATCACTACGGGGCAGGTTGTGGATGTGCCGCCGCAAGGTGGATAAAAAGTGGCGGTCGATGGCGGCATCCAACACGAATAATTTGTGGCCCTGATCTTCGAAGATGGCTCGGGCTGGTCGTACCAGTGGGGCGTAGGAGGTCTGTTCCAGCATTCGTAACATTTCGTAGGGGTCGTCGGTCTGTAGCAGACGCTCCAGCGGGAGGGTGGCAAATGGCGCCAGGTCGATCAGTTGGGCTCGAATCTCTTGTTCGGGCAGTGTGGCAAATTTTCCTCGAATCAATACCTTGAGATTGAAAAGCTCATAGCGGTGGAGCAGATGGTTGAGCAGGGTTCGGTCACTTCCGGAGAAGGGCCGGAAGAGTCGTTGAAAGTCGATCAGGGCACGAGAGACCAAAACTTTCTCTACGGTGTCGGCAGCATCTGTTGGAGAGAGTTTCAGTTGCTGCAGCAGCTCTTCGATATCTGCTGCGATCCACTGCGGCCACTGCTCCGGGGGAATCAGACGAGCGGCGAGGATTGCGACACGAGTACGAATATAGTGGTGGCTGTAGCGAGGCATCGATTCACTCTCGGAGATCCAGCAATAGTTCCAGCGCGGCGTCGAGCGCCTCCTGGTAGTGGCGATCGGAGAGGTTGCAGAGTTGGTCACAGCGCTCCTGATAGCGCAACTGCAGCTCGGAAATACTCTGGTCGGCCCGCTCCTGGGCCTTGGCCATGAAGGAGTCACGGATCTCCGGCGCCCGTGCCTGAAACTGTGTGATGGCAGCATGGGCATCTCGTAGTGCCTGCTGCTTCATCCCCTCGCGCTGCTCCTCACTCTCGGCAACGATGCGTTCAGCCTCCAGTTCGGCCTCGAGTAACTGATTGAGTGCCTCATCCATGAATTGCTCGCCCTCGCGATCGACCTCCCACCCTATTGTAGGCGAGAGAGGCGATTTGTCGAAAAGATCGGGTCAACGAATTCAATCCTCCTCATCCGACTGGATTTTGGGTGACCACAGGCAGCAGCGGTTCTTGCCGGTGCGCTTGGCCTCGTACATCGCACTGTCGGCACGGTCGAGCAGTTCACTGCCATTGATCCCGTGTTCGGGGTAGAGTGCAATCCCGATCGACACCCCGAGTTGGACCGATGTTCCATTGGGGAGTGGAATCGTGTCGGTGAGCGCCTGTAGCAGTCGTCGACTGGCGCGGAGTGCATCTTCGGAGGAGTCGATCTGATTGACAATGACGGCGAACTCGTCGCCACCGATGCGGGCGAGCAGATCCCCCCCGCGAATCTGACCACTGAAGAGCGTGCCGACCCGCACCAACAAGGCATCCCCGGAGTCGTGTCCGTGGTGATCATTGACCGGCTTGAATCCATCCAGATCGAGATAGAGTAGGGCGAAACGGTGGTGGTAGCGTCGGGCCTGAAGGATCTCGTCGGAGAGCCGGTTGAGCAGGTTGCGCCGGTTGCTGAGTCCGGTGAGTTCATCGTGGCAGGCGATCTCATTGAGTTGCTGGTGCAGCAGACGCATCTCACGGTCATAGACCGAGACCTTGCGGAACACATAGATGGTGATGGCGATCCCCAGGGTGATGGCGATGGCCGCGAGCGCCAGCAACAGTTGCCATTGCGTCTGATAGGTCTGCCGAGCTTGCGCCCGTTTGCGCTGGCTCTCCACCAGTGTGAGTTGATGGATCTCCCGCATCGACCGTTCGGCATCATCGAGTATCGGGGTCAGTTCATCGCGAAATTTTTCCAAATTCCTGAGTCGAGTCGTTGTAGAAACCTCCTCCGGTTGAAGAAATTGGTCCACAATTGAGTTCATGATCTTCGAGGCGTTGCCGGAGTGAAACAGGGATTGATCGATCGCCTGCTGTTCTCGGGGGGTGAGGCCGGTGGCGATCAGCTGTTCCCGAGTCGAGAGGTAGTGGCTTGCCAGCTGGTGAAATTGCTCTCCGTACTCATTCCGGAGAAAGGGGTCCTCGGCATGGATGATATGGATGGTGAGCAGTCGGCGATCACGAACCGCATCGATCATCTGCTGTGACAGCCGATTCTTCACGGATCGTTCACTCTCGACCGCATCGAGCTGCTCGTGAATGCCTTTCATCTCCACCATCGACAACACGCCGATCAGCAGCATCAGTAGAATCAGCAGACCGAGGCCCAGCCCGAGGGTGATGCTGATATTGTCGGGAGCGGTGACCTCGGTCAGTGTGGTGGAGTCACTCATGGTCGATCCAGGAGGCCAACTCATCGAGCATCTGTAGAATGGCACTGACATTGAACTGACGGGTCTGTTGTTCCAGTCTGTGCCCCCAATGTTCGGCCTCGTGAGCCTGTTGTCGTACTGCCCGCAGGATCAACTCCTGGGAGAAGCGCTCGATCAGGTCGATATCCTGGCTTTTTCGGGCCTGTTGAAACTGCTCCCACAGTGTGGCGTCGATTACCGCCTCGAGTTGTTGTCGTAGCAGTCCCTCCTCCGGGGTGGTCGGGCTCTCCGTGGCTGCAGCAGGATTTCCGGCGCAGCATAAACCAATTCGGGCCAGCTCTGCGATCAACTGTTCCATGATCAGCGGTTTGGTGACAAACCCCTCCATTCCGGCCGCTGCCGCCAGTTCTCGGCTCTCCGGCAGGACATCACCACTGAGGGCAAGGATCGGAAGGGTGAGTTGGGGGAAGCGGTGGCGGATCTCACGGGTGGTTTCGAGGCCATCGAGTACCGGCATATGGAGATCCATCAGGATAAGATCGGGAGAGGGGGTGCCGGAGTCGACCACCTGTTGCAGTTGCTCTAATGTCTCCTCACCACTGATCGCCACGGTGACCGTTGCCTGATAGCTCTCCAATAGCGCACGGGCAACCATCAGATTACCGCGAATGTCGTCCACCAGTAGCAGGTGAAGACCCTTGAGCTGACCATTGGCGATCTCGGTGCAGCAGGAGAGAGGGGTGCTTCGCCGATTGGTATCTGCGACCGGCTTGAAGGGGAGCTCGAAGTGGAACGTACTGCCTTCACCCGGTTGGCTGTCGACCTCGATCTGTTTCCCACCCAGTAGCTCCACCAGCTGCTGGCTGATGGTGAGGCCCAGTCCGGTACCACCGTAGTGGCGCGTAGTGGAAGAGTCGGCCTGAGAAAATGGAGCGAAGATGATGTCGATCTGCTCCTGGGTCATCCCAATCCCGGTATCCTGGATGGCGAACCGTAATCGCAGTGAGGTGGCCTCGATCGATTGCAGTTCGACCCGTAGTACGACCCCCCCCCCGGTATCGGTAAACTTGAGCGCATTGCTGCAGAGGTTGTAGAGAATCTGCTGCAACCGGTGGGGATCTCCCTCGAGTCGTGGTGGAATCTCCGGGTCGAAGTGAAGGTTCAGTTGAACCTGTTTCTCCTGGGCCACGCTGGTGTTGAGGGTCGACATGAGCTCATCCAGCATTTCACGGAGATTGAAGTGAATCTGTTCCGTTGAGAGTTTGCCGGCCTCGATCTTGGTCAGATCGAGAATCTCATCCAATAGTCGCAACAGCGCATGGGCGGCGTTGTTGAGCTTGTCCAGATAATCAAGCTGGACCGGATCTTTAGCGGCATTGAATAGCAGCGTTCCCAGCCCGATGATGGCATTCATTGGGGTTCGGATCTCGTGGCGCATGTTGGCCAGAAATCGACTCTTGGCGAGATTGGCCGTTTCTGCAACCTCTTTGGCGGTCTCCAGATCACGAGTACGATCGGCCACCTCCTGTTCGAGTTTGGCCTGGTAGTTGGAGAGCTCACGGTCACGTTGCTCGATTCGAGAGAGCATGGTGTTGAAGCCTTCGGCCAGGACATGGAGCTCATGGATATCACTGGCGGTGGCACGACCACTGTTGGGCACCTGCGGTGATGCAGACTCCATCAGGTTGGACATTGTGGTAAGCGGCTGCAGCAGGTCGTTGCCGAGTTTCAGGAGTAACCGATGTCCTAGCAGATAGGCGATCCAGATCGTTATCAGTGTGAGAAGAAGCTGGATGGTGATCGACTGGAAGAGCGCAGTGAGGGAGACCTCGATCTGGAAGATGCCGAGACGTTGACCGTTGTGGATGATGGGGGTCTGAAAGTCGATATAGGAGAGGTGATAGCGGGTCTGAAACACCTCCGAATCTATGGAGGTCTTGGTATACCGGCATCTCTGGTTCCGGTTTTGATACTGTGCAAAGATCCGAGACTCTTGGTCGACAATGGAGGCACAGCGGACTGCTTGACTACGGGTCAAGGGTTGCAATAGGGTGGAGGCCGACTGCGGGTCACTGAAGAGGAGACTGGCGCTCACCTGGTCGGCCAGCATTTCAGCGAGTGAACGGTGACTCTTCTCCAGGGTGTGGATCTGGGTGTAACCGGTTGCCAAGGCCAGAAACAGTACCACGATCGTGAGAGAACTGAGCAGTGATCTGCGGTAGATTCGCCGCAGCCGTTGAGCCAGATAGGTGGTATTGGGTGGGGTGACCACGTTACTGTATGATCCGTTGGGCTAGTCGTAGTAGCTTGGAGCTTAAGTGAAGCCCACTACTTCTGGCGGCAGAGAGGTTGATCTCGAACCCCACCCGTCGCAGCATCGGGACCAGGTTGATCATCACCCCCAGATCGAGTGCCCCTGGGGTATCGGTTATGGTTAACACCGGCTGCCGGTCGAGCCAGGTGGTCACCTCGACGATCTGTTGCGGGCTGCCGGAGATAAAGACCAGCTGACAGGATTTCAGCTCATTAACCTGTTGAGTCTGATGGATGGTGACGGTCGCCCCGGCAACCTGCCGCTCCTCAATCAAGGAGAGGTATTTACGAAAGGGGTTGCCGCCGTGAATGCAGATGTTGAACTGCTCTCCATAGTTCGGCCAGGTGGTAAAAGAGGCAAAGTTATAGAGATAGGCCGCCTTGAGTTTGTACTCCGGAACCTCTGCCGCTTGCAACGACGCCATGCCCAACCATAGCAGTAGTATGGTTTGAGCTATGGGTAACCGCGTCGAGTCGAGGGAAAACCGTTTCATATCACAAGGGTTGCTGAATAGTCTGGTCTGCTCACTCAGAAGTGGTAGCGCGCCTCCAGCCAGAAATTGCGTTCTGGTAGCGGGAGATCGTCGGGAATCGAGCCACTGGTCGACTCCCGAGCCTCTTCGTCCAGCAGGTTGCGAATCGAGGCGGCCACTTCCCAGTTACTGGTGCCGCTGTAGCGTACGGTGGTATCGATGATCCACCCTCTCTCCAGATCCTCTCGGGTGTCGGAGCTGCTGCGTTTGCGCTCCCCCATCCAGTTCCCCTGTAGATTCCAGTTCCAGCTACTCTGGGGGCGCCAGTCGATCCGCAGATAGCCATCTTGATAGGGCTCGTAATCTTTGCGAGCACTATTCTCTTGTGGATTGCGTGCAGTGTAGTTGCCACTGATACGGGTGTTTTCTGATGGCTCCCAATTGAACTCCAGCTCATAGCCATCGATTGTGAAGCGGTCACGGTTGAGATATTTCCCACTGGAGCGGGCGATCATGTCGTTGAGTCGGTGGTCGAAATAGTTGAGGCCAACATTGAAGTTCTGGCTGAAAGCGTAGCTGAAGGCGATTTCACGGGTACGGCTCTGCTCTGGCCCGAGATCGGCACCGAGCGGGTTGTCCACCTCGATGAAAGAGGGGGCACGGAACGCCTCGCCATAGAGTAGTCGGGTGGTCAAGCGGTCGGTGGTATTCCAGACCAACGCTATTCTGGGGTTGAGGGTGCTTCCGAAGTCACTGTAGTGGTCGTATCGTACCCCTGCGGTCACCTCCCAACGCTCTCCCGGATTCCACACATCTTGGGCGAAGAGGTAGTGGTGCTGACGACTCCCCGGGTTGGCGAAGAGCCGGCTGGGGTCGGTGGAGATGTCGACCAGGGTAGCGCCATCGCCGATAATCTCCCCGTTACTGTCGAAGTTGACCAGCTGCTTGATATCGCTCAACCGCTTGCTGTCGAGTCCGGTCCCGAGACGAATGTGGTGCCCCTCCAGACCGCTGAAGAGCGTACTGATCTCGAAACCGAGTTGCTGTTCCGTGGTGGCCTGTTGGTCGATTTTGCCATAGGGGGTTCCGGTAACGGCTGCCGGTGCCTGCAGAAAGCCCTCTCCGGAGTCATACTGCAGATGTTGATAACGGAGTTCCGCCTCCAGTTTGAGCGTGTCGGTGAATCGGTCGTTGCTGTAGAGCCAGGCGAGATTGGCGCGCTGGGTGTCTCCCCGAGTGAGTGGATCAAAATAGCCAGCCCCGTTGAAACCGATTTCGAGATCGGACTGGCGAGTGTAGTCGGCCTGAATCCGCCAGTGGTCGGTGCTGGCAAGGTAGGTTCGCAGGTCGAGATCATCCCACCCCAGGGCTGCAGTACCACCGGTGCCGGAGCGATCGGCCTGAATCAGTGGGTCGTGACCGGAGGTGGAGGAGAGCGCCGCGGTCAGGCCGAAGTCGAGCTGGTTGGAGATTGTGCCACCGTGCTCGAGCCAGGCCGAGCGGCGGTTGAAGCTTCCCAATCTTACGCCAGCCTCACTCTGGTCGATGGTTTCGGCCGTGCGGGTGATGATGTTGATTACCCCGGCACTGGCATCGGCACCGTAGAGCGCTGATCCCGGCCCTCGGATCACCTCTACCCGCTCTACCGCGGAGACCGGCAATCCCTTCCAGAACAGATCCTGGGGCCAGGCCGAAGTGAGGCTACGCATCGAGACCCCGTTGACCAGTAGCAGGACCTGGTTGGTGTTGGTGCCGCGCATATGGATAAAGGGGCTATAGGCCATACGGTTGAAGCGGACATGGATGCCAGGTACGCTCTCCAGTGCCTCGATGACGTTGGTGGCACCGGTCTGCTTCAGGTCATTACGGGTAATGAGTGTGACGACTGCCGGGGCCTCACTGACCCGCCTCCCATCTCCGCTGGCAATCGCCACCTCGATTTGCATCAGCTGTTCCAGACTCATCTCGAAGAGCGTGGGGGGTGCTGCCGCTGCCGCTGTGGTGGTATCGGATAGCAGCAGTGAACCAAGCAGCAGTGTGGTCGTCAGCTGGTGACCAGAGCGGTAACGGTGCAGCATCATTGAACTCCTCCCTTTCAATGAGTGAGTGCAGCGCTATGGAAAGAGTCACTACACAACGATATCGTATTATCGTTAATATAACCGCTTGTATTGTTAGCCTACAACCCGACCTTAACTATATCTGAAACGATTATTGCGCTATCCTTTGTGGATGGCGGTATGTGGGCAATTTCCCGAGCTGGAGAAGAGCATGAAGAGAGTGATTGCTGGTGGTGGAGTGGGTCTGGTTCTGGCACTGATGGTGGTTGGCAGAGCAGTGGCCTTCGGTTTCGACATGGGAGACAGCTTCAATGAAGGGATCGATTTTGATGATGGTAATAGCGTCGATCTCGGTGGTTCGCGAATGAATTGGGAGAGTCCCGATAATGTCTGGGATACGGGAACCCGTAGCCACAAGGGGTTCTCCTGGGGGGGGGGGCCCCGATCGGGCCCGTCATGGGGGATGCGTGACGCACCTCCCCACTGGTGGGGCGGCCTCTGGCGAGGGGGGCCACAACCGCCGATGGGAGTTGCACCTCCCGATGGAGCGATGCCCTACGGGATGATCCCCCCTGGGGCTCCCGCCGGATGGGGCGCGCCTCCGCAGCCACCGGTCCATCGTCGTCCACCGGCCCCTCCCGCCCCCTCCAGTAGCGACGATTCAGCGGGGGCACGACAATGAGACCAGATCAGGCTACCCTACTGCTATTGGGGGTAATGGTTCCCGCCATCGGGATCGCCGGGGATGGACCCGACCAGGTCAACTGGAACTGTGTCGATGTCGGCTCGGCCGGCCTGCGTTGGAGTGGAGATACGGAGACCTATCGCGACACCAGCTTCATGTTGCAGCAACATCAGGTGGTACAGCAGCGTGACCATCTACTCTTCCCTCCGTCACTGCCGCTGCAGGAGGGGTACCAGTGTGGTTTTCGGGAGGGGGTTCCGGTACTCACCTGTGGTGATGGCGTGCGCAGCTTCAATCTCAATGTCCAGACCGGATACGCTACCCACAGCAGAACCTACGGTTGGATGGATCCCTATAGTCGACCGCAACCGATGTTTGTCGCTGCGGCAGTCTGTCACCGACAGTGAGTGGTATCAATCGTTGTAAAGGTTTCGGCACTCCTGAATGGCAACACGCTCAAGCAGATCCCTGTGTCGCTCGGCTGCGGCCTTCCCTGGCCGCAGACGGTTGCCAT
>CAYFOQ010000093.1:3441-8774 GCA_964344735.1 uncultured Piscirickettsiaceae bacterium | reverse complement strand
TGTTTGCTACAGGCCTGCGGCGAATAGCAGCGCTTTTCCTCCGGCGTCAACAACCGAGTAGTAACCCACCACGTTACCATTTTGATCATAGGAGGGGGTGACATTGGCAAAGACCCAGTAGAACCCCCCATCCTTACTCATATTCTTAACGTAGGCGAAGATCTCCTGCTCCTTCGCCAAGGTGTCCCAAAGCAGTTGGAAGACGGCCCGGGGCATATCGGGGTGACGGATAATGTTGTGCTGAGTGCCGATCAGCTCACGTTCACTGTAACCGGAATACTCCATAAAGATACGGTTACCGTATGTGATCCGTCCCGTAAGGTCCGTTTTCGAGACAATGAAATCCTCCGCCCGCATCACCCGTTCACGACTGTTCGGCACCACACCCTTCTGCTTCATTGACTATCCCCCTTGAACCGATCAGAAACAACAATCCCCCCCTCATCACAGAGGTACTACAAAAACATGTTAACAGCTTTGGGTCAATAGCTCGACCGGGTACTCCACCGCAATCAGTGTCAGCCCTTGTGGTGGTGCGGTAACTCCGCCACAGGTACGGTCCCGCAGAGCCAACACCTCTCCGGCCCACTGTGGTGGCCGCTCTCCGGCCCCAATCGCAATCAACACCCCGGCGATATTGCGCACCATGTGGTGCAGGAAGGCGTTGGCCTGAACCTCGATCATCACCTCTTCACCCTTGCGGCTCACCTCCAGTCGATGAATCGTTCGCACCGGATTGGGGGCCTGACAGGCGGCCGCTCGATAGCTATTGAAGTCATGCTCCCCCAACAGTTGGTTGGCACCCTGTTGCATCCATTCGACATTGAGGGGGCGATAGATCCAGGTACGTTCCTGAGTACGGAGCGCAGTACGAACGGGGCGATTGAAGATGAGATAGCGGTAGGTTCGGGACCGTGCCGAGAAGCGCGCGTGAAACTCATCGCTCACCGGTTGTACCCAGGTCAGCGCCAGATCGGGAGGTAGATTGGCATTGGTTCCACGCAGCCAGGAGCGTACCGAGCGTTCGGCATCACTGTCGAAATGGATCACCTGGCCACTGGCATGAACGCCGGTATCGGTGCGACCCGCAGTGATCACCCGGACAAAGTGGTTGGCCACCGTAGAGAGCGCCTGTTCAACCACCCCCTGAACGGTACGCACCTGCGGTTGCTGGATCTCCCAGCCATGAAATGCGGCTCCGTTGTACTCTACTCCGGCCGCGTATCTCACTCCGTCTCTCGCTCTCTGATACGAACGATCTTCTTCTAGATCCGCTCCACTGCTACGGTAAACTGCTGCCAGTCAAACTCCGTACCAGCCCCGCTTGCCGTTGCTGCGACACCAGCGAGAGAGGGGCCGAGCTCCAGCGGTTCAGCTCGCCGCCACCACACGCCACCACCGACAATCAGTAGCAGAAGCAACAGCAGTCCCAAGGTTACCGCTGTCTGTAACCACTGCTGCTGCTCTTGCTCCCGAACCTCAGAGCGGTGCTGCGAATGCTGTAACTGCCGTTCAAGGGAGTGATACTGATCGGCCAGTGCCTCCCACTGCTGCAACAGGGGGGTGAGTAACGTTGCCGCCGAAGAGGTAGGCAACGGCTCAAGCAACAGCACCAATCTCCGCTGACGACCATCGGCCAGTAGTTGTAACTGCAGAATCGGTTCAGACACCACCCCCTCAGACAGAATCAACAGACCTTGGTGGTTGGGGAGCCGCAGCAACTGAAAGTCACTGCGACCATCACGATCGAGCAACTCCAGCCGCTCCGCCGACCACTCCGCCGGTTCCAGCGTAACTTTGGCCAGCAGGGGCTGCCCCAGCCCGCTGAAAAGCTGTGTCGTAGCGGCAGTTACCCCCGAGAATAGTGCAATGAACAGCGTTAACAGTGACCGCCGCAATCGATTCACCGACCCAGCACGATTCCCAGCAGTCTGCGCAAGGGCTCTGCCGCCCCCCAGAGCAGCTGATCGCCAACGGTGAAGGCGGAGATGTACTCTGGCCCCATCGTCAACTTACGGACTCTTCCCACCGGTACCGTAAGGGTTCCGGTCACCCGGACAGGCGTGAGTTCACGCACAGAACGTTCGCGATCATTCGGAATCACCTCGACCCAATCATTGGCTGCTGCCAGCATCGCCTCGATATCGGTGACCGGAAGATCCCGCTTGAGCTTGATTGTGAGCGCCTGGCTATGGGAGCGCATCGCTCCAATTCGGACACAGAGGCCATCGATGGGAACCGGGCGATCACTGCGACCAAGAATCTTATTGGTCTCGGCCTCTGCCTTCCACTCTTCGCGGCTCTGGCCGCTCTCGAGTTGAGTATCGATCCAGGGGATGAGACTACCCGCCAACGGCACTCCGAACTGATCCGTGGGATAATCGGTACTGTTGATATGGCTGGTCACCGCTCGATCGATCTCGAGGATCGCACTGGCAGGATCATCTGCGCAATCAACTCACGCAGGTTGCGTGCCCCCGCACCGGAGGCGGCCTGGTAGGTCATGGGGGTGACCCACTCCACCAAATCCTGCTCGAACAGTCCGCCAATCGCCATCAACATCAGACTGACGGTGCAGTTGCCGCCAACGAAGGTCTTGACTCCGTCACTGAGCCCGTCATCGATCACCTTCCGATTGACCGGGTCGAGCACGATGATCGCCTCATCAGCCATCCGCAAAGTGGAGGCGGCATCGATCCAGTATCCTGCCCACCCCATTGCCCGCAACGGTGCGATGGTGGCCTGGGTGTACTCTCCCCCCTGGCAGGTAACGATCGCATCCATCTGTGCCAACGCATCCAGATCATGGGCATCCTGGAGCACAGGGACCGCCTTCCCGACATCGGGGCCGGGCTGTCCCAGCTGCGAGGTGGTAAAGAAGACCGGATCAATCCCGGCAAAGTCCCCCTCATCCCGCATCCGCTCCATCAACACCGAGCCCACCATTCCACGCCAACCGACAAATCCTACCTTTTTCATCTCACTATCCATTCAAAAATCAACTGATTGATACCAAGGCCTGCCAGATGAGCAAAAGACCTGTGTATGCCAAGGGGGTAGACAGTCACGAGCGGGCGCTAGGCCTGCTCACGAATAGCGGCAACTACCGCATCACCCATCGCCGCACACCCCACCTCCACCATGCCGGCAGAGAGAATATCCCAGGTACGGAGCCCCTGATCCAGCACCCGGTGAACCGCCTTTTCGACACGATCCGCCATCTCTGCCTGGTTCAGGCTGTAACGCAACAGCATCACCACCGAGAGGATCGTGGCCAGTGGATTGGCCTGATCCTGTCCAGCGATATCGGGGGCGGAGCCGTGAATGGGCTCATACATCCCTTTGCCTGCCGCATCGAGTGAGGCGGAAGGGAGCATTCCGATCGACCCGGTCAGCATCGCCGCACAGTCGGAGAGGATATCTCCAAACATATTGGTAGTCACCATCACATCGAACTGCTTCGGCGCCCGTACCAGTTGCATCGCAGCATTATCGACATACATGTGGGAGAGCTCGACATCGGGGTAGTCGAGCGCAATCCGCTCCATCACCTCACGCCAGAGCTCGGTCGACTCCAGGACGTTGGCCTTGTCCACCGAGGTGACCCGCCGATCCCGCTTACGGGCGATCTCGAAGGCAGAACGACCGATTCTTTCGATCTCGTGCTCGGCATAGACCAGGGTGTTATAGCCCTGGCGCTCCCCCCCATCCAGTCTCCGTACTCCACGGGGCTGACCAAAGTAGATCCCACCGGTAAGCTCTCGCACGATCATCAGGTCGAGTCCGGAAACCACCTCCGGTTTCAGTGTCGAGGCGTCAGCCAGTTGCGGGTAGAGGATCGCTGGTCGAAGGTTGGAGAAGAGCTCCAGTTCGGCCCGTAACCCCAGCAACCCCTTCTCAGGACGTACAGCGATATCGAGCGACTCCCACTGATAACCACCCACCGCCCCCAACAGCACTGCATCCGCAGCAGTTGCCAGCCGCAGGGTCTCTTCCGGCAGTGGAGTACCGTGATGGTCATAGGCGCTTCCACCCACCAGGCCGTGCTCCAACTCCAGCTCCAACCCAAATTCGTCCCGTAACACCGCCAGCACCTTGACCGCCTCGGCGACAATCTCCTGACCGATCCCGTCTCCGGGTAATACTGCAATCTTGTTACTCATCCGTGCTCTCTCACTCCCGATTAGGTATCAATCTTTGCAAAAATTTGGGGGTAACTGTTCAGTTACAGGTATCCCTGAATAGTTACGACTCATCGTTATCATGCAGAGAAGAGCCAGGGGGCCGACTGTCGTCGCTGCCGTTCATACTTCCGGATCTCTTCACTGTGCTGCAGCGTCAGGCCGATGTCATCCAGCCCGTTCAGCAGACGATACTTGCGAAAACCGTCGATTTCAAACCCCAGGGACTCCCCTCCCGGGGTAACCACACACTGCGACTCAAGATCGATCTCCAGTCGATAGCCGGTGGTGGTGGTGGCCTCGTTAAAAAGCTGGTCAATCACCCCCCCCTCGAGAGCGATCGGCAGTAATCCATTCTTGAAGCTGTTATTGAAAAAGATATCGGCAAAACTGGAGGCGATAACCGCTCGAATCCCGTAATCGGTCAATGCCCAAACTGCATGCTCTCGTGATGAACCACAACCGAAGTTCTCCCGTGCCAGCAGTATCGTCCCCCCCTGATAGTGGGACTGATTGAGAATGAAGTCGGGGTTGAGACGACGACCGCTGTTGTCGATCGCGGGATCCCCCGGATCGAGATAGCGCCAATCATCGAACAGATTGGGACCAAATCCGGCCCGCTTCACCGACTTCAGATACTGTTTGGGGATAATGGCATCGGTGTCGACATTGGGGCGATCCAACGGGATCACCAAGCCATCATGGCGTGTAAACTGCTCCATCACCCCTCTCCCATCAATTTGCGCACATCGGTAAAATGGCCGGTGACAGCAGCGGCAACCGCCATCGCCGGACTCACCAGATGAGTACGACCCTTGTTCCCCTGACGACCTTCGAAATTGCGATTGGAGGTAGAGGCGCAACGCTCTCCGGGTTCCAAACGGTCGGCATTCATCGCCAGACACATCGAACACCCCGGTTCACGCCATTCGAACCCAGCCTCGATAAAGATCTGATCGATCCCCTCCTGCTCCGCCTGCCGCTTCACCACCCCCGATCCAGGCACCACCAACACCTGTTTCACCCCACTGGCCTTATGACGTCCCCGGGCCACAACCGCTGCCGCCCGCAGATCCTCGATCCGGGAGTTGGTACAAGAGCCGATAAAGACCTTGTCCACGGCGATCGACTCGATCGGCAAATCGGCCTCCA
>CAYFOQ010000093.1:0-3401 GCA_964344735.1 uncultured Piscirickettsiaceae bacterium | reverse complement strand
TGCGATCTCACTCCCGTCCAGCTCCACCACGACATCGAAACGGGCGTCGGGATCACTCTTGAGTTCCCGCCAGGCCGCCACTGCACTCGTCCACTGCGCCGCACTGGGAGCGAAGGGGCGCCCCTGGACATAATCGATCGTCTTCTGATCGACCGCGACCATCCCTGCCCGAGCCCCAGCCTCGATCGCCATATTACAGAGAGTCATCCGCCCTTCGACCGAAAGCGCCGATATCGCCTCACCGGCAAACTCGATGGCATAGCCGGTACCACCAGCAGTGCCGATACGCCCAATGACCGCTAGCACAATATCCTTTGCCGTCACTCCCGGGCCCACTTCGCCACGGATACGGACCAGCATACTCTTCGATTTTTTCTGCACCAGACACTGGGTGGCCAGCACGTGCTCCACCTCCGAGGTACCGATACCAAAGGCAAGCGCCCCCAGGGCCCCATGTGTAGAAGTGTGCGAATCACCACAGACCACGGTCATTCCCGGCAGGGTTGCCCCCTGCTCAGGACCGATCACATGGACGATGCCCTGACGCTGGTCCCCCATGGCAAACTCGGTGATACCATAACGAGCGGCATTTTGATCCAGCGTCTCCACCTGCAGTCGTGCCACCGGGTCAACGATCCCCTGCTCTCGATCGATGGTGGGAACATTGTGATCCGGCACCGCCAGATTGGCATCCACCCGCCACGGTTGACGGCCAGCCAATGCCAGCCCCTCAAAGGCCTGGGGAGAGGTCACCTCGTGTAGTAGCTGACGATCGATATAGAGCAGTGCACTACCATCTTCCTCGGTACGGACCAGATGATCATCCCACAGCTTGTCGTAGAGGGTTTTTCCTGTCATTGTTACCGTTCGCTTTGTCAATTCGATCAAAGAGCCTGTATTCTATACACTAGAGCCCTATCGAAAAAGGTCTACTGGGAGAAATCGGGGAGATAGGACAACCCTCGACAGACCAGTGGAAAACTGCAGGAGTAGATTCCGTATTGGCACTTGGGCGGAACGCCAATACTTCCAATGAGGCCGACCTCTCGAGGAGACAACGATATGTCCGAAAAGCTTGAATCGCTACTGGCGCTCTCCAAGAGCATCATCAACATCGAGAATATCAACGCGCTGCTGGACCAGCTACTATTCCAGACCCGGCAGGGGTGTGATGCCGATGCCGGGTCGATCTATCTGGTCGAGGGAAATAGGTTGCGCTTCTCTTATGTCCAGAACGACACCCTGATGAAGAAGCCGAATAGCCGCCAACAGCTCTACATCGACCACGTCATTCCGATCGACACCCGCTCTATCGCCGGTTACTCCGCCGCCACCCAGGAGACCCTACTGATCGAGGACGTCTACCAACTCTCCCCGGATCTCAGCTACCACTACAACAGCAGCTTTGACGAGAAAACCGGCTACCACACCCGTTCGATGCTGGTGGCACCAATCTGTAACTCCAGCAACGACCTGATTGGGGTCATCCAGCTGATCAACAAGTGTGAGGGAGAGGCGTTTGACGAAGAGGATCGCCACTACCTGGAGCATGTTTGTGATCTCGCCTCGGGTGCCATCGAACGGGCTCGAATCAGCAATGAGATCTTCATGCGGATGTTGCGAATGTCAGAGCTGCGCGACCCCAAGGAGACGGGGGCCCATGTCAAGCGGGTCGGCGCCTACACCGTTGAGGTCTACGATGCCTGGGCCCACAAACATGGCGTTCCCGAGACGGAGATTCGCGCCACCAAGGACCCCCTCCACACCGCAGCAATGTTGCACGATATCGGCAAGATCGCCAGAGTACGACATCATGAAGACTCACGCCCAGATTGGTGCACGACTATTCGAGGGCAGCACCCTCACCCTTGACCAGATGACCCATGACATCATCCAGCACCACCATGAACGTTGGGATGGAGGGGGCTACCCCGATGGTCTCAATGGGAAGGAGATCCCCCTCACCGCTCGCATCGTCACCCTGGCCGACGTCTATGACGCCCTAATCTCTGCCCGGGTCTACAAATCCTCCTGGAGTGAGGAGGATGTGCTCCAATACCTGCAGAAACAGGCCGGCGAGCAGTTCGACCCGGAGCTGATCGAAATCTTCCTCTCCATCCAGGATGTGATTCGGGAGATTCGCCACCGTTATCAGGGGTGAGGGGATTCGGTTACCCAGCGCCAGGCAATCCCCAGGGCAATCAGACTCAGGAGCGCAGAGAGCCAAAAGAGAGACTCGGCGCCGAATCGGGTCCAGCTGATCCCACCCAACAGACTCCCCAACATTCCCCCGACCCCAAAGCTGAGACTGGAGTAGAGCGCCTGGCCTCGTCCCTGTAGACGCCCTCGAAACAGATGATGAATCCAGTGAATCGATACCGCATGGATGATGCCGAAGCTGGCTGCGTGGAACGTGTGAATCAACAACATGATCTCCAGGGAGTGGGCAAAAAGCGCCGTCACCACCCAGCGTACGATGGCGAACACCAGACTGATCAGCAGCAGCGGACGTTCACCGAAACGAGGAATCCAGCGGGCCATGCGGGTAAACACCCAGACCTCGGCCGCCACACTGAGGGCCCAGACCAGACCGATCACCCCTTTATCATGGCCATACTCCTCAAGATAGAGGGTAAAGAAGGTGTAGTACCCCCCATGTGCCGCCTGATTGAGCAACGCCACCAGTAGTAGCCCAACCACCAGTGGCCGCCCCACCACCGCCCGCAGCGTCAGGTGGGGATGATCCTCACTACGCTCCGGTACCGCCGGTACCAGCAGGCTACTGAGCCAAATCCCGATCAATAGCCCCATCAACACCACCGGAACCAACCAAATCCCCACCTGTTCCAGTACTCCCCCCACTCCTGCCACAGCAATGATAAATCCGATCGACCCCCAAAGCCGGACTGAAGAGTAACGCTCGGCACCACTCCCCAGGTGGTTCAAGGTGACCGATTCGAACTGTGGTAATGCGGCATTCCAGAAGAAGCTGAACAGCACGATCACCAGCGCCATCCACCAGTATCCAGTGGCGATAAAAACCCCACCAAAGGAGATCATCGCCGCCAGTGAGGCGATACGGACCACACCAAGGTGGTCCCCACGATGGTCTGCCCACCACCCCCAAAGATTGGGGGCAACGATCTTGGTCGCCGCCAACATCGCCGTCAGCTCACCAATTTCGAGGATCGAGAACCCCAGACTCTGCAGATAGGGGCTCCAGAAAGGGATCAACACCCCAAGGGTAGCGAAATAGAACAGATAGAAACCGGAAAGACGCAGATAGGGAACGGTTTCTACCGTAGAGGAGGGGATACCGCGCATCGTCATATCAATCGTTGCAAAGGTTTTGGCACTCCTGAATGGCAACCGTCTGCGGCCAGGGAAGGCCGCAGCCGAGC
>CAYFOQ010000092.1:5529-8873 GCA_964344735.1 uncultured Piscirickettsiaceae bacterium | reverse complement strand
CGCCGCCCCTGCGGGATGCGGCGAATAAGTGCGGGTTTACTCCGGTGTCAACACTAGATGACCGCGAGCACTGCTCGCAGTGTTACACGTGTAAATGACCATTTTCGAACACAGAAATGACGGATTTCAGGGGTGAGCTGAACAGTTACCATTGCAAACGGATTGGCACGCCTAAATCGCAACACGCTCAAGCACCATCCCCTCAGAGATGATGCTGCAACCAGAATTCGGTCAACGCCAGCTGCCACAGCTTGCTACCCTGGATGCGGGTGAAGCTCTCCCGTCCATCCGGCTGGGACAACAGCCGCTCGACATACTCTCGCCGGTAGAGCCCCCGCTGGCGACAACGGTCGGAGAGCAGGATCTCACGCATGAACTCCAGAAAAGGACCTCGAACATATTTCAGCGCCGGCATCGGAAAATATCCCTTGGGACGGTCGATCACCACATCTGGCAGTAGCCCACGAGAGATCCGTTTCAATGGCCCCTTCCCCTCCAGGGCCAACTTGAAACGGGGGGGAATGGCTGCTGCCAGCTCCACCAACTGGTGATCGAGGAAGGGAACCCGAGCCTCGAGCCCCCAGGCCATGGTCATGTTATCGACCCGTTTCACCGGATCATCCACCACCAATGTGGTCACATCGGCCCGCAACACCCGATCGAGATACTCCTCCCCCCACTCCGGATCGAGCAACTCCTCCATCAACAGCGCCGTGTGATCCTCCCCCTGCCAGCGATGCGCCAACAGTGAACTCATCTCGGCATGATCACGGTCGAAATAGTGTTGCCGAAAGCGCTCGACGGCCGTGCCGGTGGCCGTTGCCATCTGTGGATACCAGAAGTAGCCGGCAAACACCTCGTCCGCCCCCTGACCACTCAACACCACACGCACCTCTTTCGATACCTGCTCCGCCAGCAAGTAGAAGCCGATCGCATCCTGCCCGAACATCGGCTCCGACATCGCTGCAACCGCCTCCGGCAGGCGCTGTAGCACCTGATCATTGGGGATGGTGATTTTACGATGACGGGTCTGAAAACGGTCCACCACCGCATCGGAGTAGAAGAACTCGTTACCACGCTCCTCCGGTGCATCCTCGAAGCCGATGGAAAAGGTACGAATATCGTGATGCCCGGCCTCGGCCAGCATCGCCACCAACAGACTGGAGTCGAGCCCTCCGGAGAGCAGCACCCCCACCGGAACATCGGCCGCCGCCCGTCGCATCTCCACCGCTCGCAACAGCGACTCCCGCACCCGCTCGGCCCACTCCCACTCACTGCAGGGGGCGCCCTCCCGAAAACCACGCAGCTCCCAGTAACGCTCACTCCGCGCTCTGCCATCGCGATCGATCCTGATCCAGTGGGCCGGGGGAACCTTGCGCACCCGGGACAACAGGGTACGTGGCGCCGGGACTACGGCATGAAGTGTGAAGTGATGATGCAGGGCCACCCCATCGAGCTCGGTATCGACCCCACCCGCGGCCAGCAGTGCCGGCAGTGTAGAGGCGAAAAGCAGGCGGTCACGATCCTGGTACCAGTAGAGCGGCTTGATCCCCATTCGATCCCGCACCAGGTAGAGCTCACCACGCCCGCCGTGCCATAGCGCGAAGGCGAACATGCCGGAAAAGCGCTCCAGGGCCGCCATCCCCCAAACATGACAGGCTTTGAGGATCACTTCGGTATCACCACTCGAACGAAACGAGTAGCCGAGCTCGATCAACTCTTGACGCAGTTCACGATAGTTGTAGAGCGTACCGTTGAAGACGATCGCCAAACCGTGAGCCGAATCGACCATCGGTTGGTGACCTCGGGACGAGAGATCGAGGATCGAGAGGCGGCGATGTCCCAGACAGATCGCCCCCTCACCCCACACGCCTTCATCATCAGGCCCCCGCGGCTGCAGTACCGCCAACATCCGCTCCACCGCCCGAGGGTCCGGGGGACGGTGATCGAACCGGAGCTCACCACAAATCCCGCACACCGCTCACCCCCAGTCCCGAATCCCATTCACCGTCATGAGTCATCTCGGTGGATCATACGATGAACGGTGTTCCTTAGTAACGGACCAAGCTGTTAATCTCGAACCAGTCGTCATAGATCTTCTTCAACTTGAGCGCCTCCTCCCGATTGGCGGCACTGTAGTCCCGAACCAGGTAAAAGTGTTTACCACGGGCATAGACCTCGACAATCTCAACCTGAAACTTGGATTCATGCAGGTCACTAACCAGGGCATCCGCCCGCTCCTTGAGGGTATAGGCTCCCAACTGCACATGGTTCCCCGGCTTCACTGGCTTCAGCTTTGGCCGAACGGGTGTAGCAGCGGGTCGTGGCCGAGCAGTCGCCACACTGGTCGATGGCGTAGATACGGCTGCATTCGCTGCGGTTCCCGCTGGCTTGGACGCTGGTGTCTGGTCAGCAGAATCACCCACCTCAGTCTCTGGCGGCACCTTCACTGTCGTGCTTTTTACTTCGCTCTCCGGTGACTGCGCAACCGGTGCAACCGGCTCTTGGGGTTCGATACGAATTCCGGTCTCATGTTCCGCCACCTTCAACATCACCTGCGCAGGATCTTTCTCTGCCGCCGCAGTCACCGTCTCCACCTCCTCCTCTGCGGGTTCCACTACCGCCGGAACCGCTGCTGTTGGTGATGCCGATGGGGGTGGTTCCGCTACCACTGGAGCCACTTCCGGTTGCGGTGCCGGAGTGGATGGTTCCACGACAGGAGTATCCTCCAGTTGTGGAGCTACGGCAGGAGGGGTCAGATTCGGCTCCCGCTCCTGGCGCTCCTTTCTCGCCTTGGCAAGCAGCTGATCCAGATCCGTCATCTGCTGTGTTGTCGACGTCGGCTCTTGCTTCACCGGGGGGGTGGTCGGAATTTCAGGCAAGGGCCGAGCCGGCTCTTCCTGATCACCGTCAAAAATCATCTTGCCACCGATCAGCGCCACCAGCAGCGCACTCAGACCGATAAAGAGTACTGTTTTCTGTTCCATCATCTCGACTCGATTGCTCCCACTCTATCCATCTCAGGATCCCCTGAAACGCCCCAAAACTCACGACTCCACCACATCCGGCACCGCCTAACCTCCTGTTAACAGACGATTAAAACGGGTTACAGGGGGCAGCAGAATCGGGATCACACCGCCCCCCTACCCGGTCATGGCCGATCGGGACTTATTCAGGGTCACCAATGTGTATATACTACTGAACTTGGTCACCCTCTGGTTAAAAAAATGGTAACTGTTCGGCTCACCGTCAAAATCCACCCTCGCTGTGTTACCCCCCTCCCCCTCTGGGAGAGGGTTGGGGTGCCCCCCCCTCGACAAAAACAGGCACTGAATAGTCAACAA
>CAYFOQ010000092.1:0-5519 GCA_964344735.1 uncultured Piscirickettsiaceae bacterium | reverse complement strand
AATATAATGTCTGATCCGCTCCTCGGCCCACTGCTGCAGTTGTGCAAATATCACGGCTTTCCGTTGTCGCGGGAGACGCTGCTGGCAGGACTCCCCCTCTCATCAGCAGGACTCACCCCCGAGTTGGCACGACGGGCACTACGTCGACGGGGAATTCAGGCGGAGTTTACCTCGACCCCACTGGAAGAGCTCTCGGGAACCCAGTTTCCAGCGCTATTGCTGTTGAAAAACCACCGGGCGGTGGTCATCATCGCTCTCGAGGAGGAGCATGCACTCGCTCTCGATCGGGATGGTCAACAGGAGAAGCTCAAGCGATCCACCCTCAACGACCACCATATCGGACAGACGCTGCTCATTCAAGGACCACTGCCATCCACCGAGGAGGAGAAGGGGCACCTCTGGTTCTGGCGCACGATTCTCAAGAGCTGGCCGATCTACAGTGAGTCGATCTTCGCCTCGCTGATGATCAACCTCTTCACCCTCGCCAGCCCTCTCTTCGTCATGAATGTCTATGATCGGGTGGTTCCCAACAACGCCATGGAGACGCTCTGGGTGCTGGCAATCGGTGCCCTGCTGGTGGCTGGATTTGACTTTCTGTTGCGCACCCTGCGGGCCTACTTTCTCGATGTGGCCGGAAAAAGATCTGATCTAACGCTATCTTCGGCGATCTTTGAACAGATGATGGGCGTAAGAATGGAGGCTCGAGACCCAGCTGCCGGGGCGGTCGCCAACCATATGCGCGAGTTCGAGGGGGTGCGTGACTTTTTCACCTCGGCCTCACTCACCACGCTGATCGACCTTCCCTTTCTGGTGATCTTTCTCGGGGTGATCTGGATGTTGGGGGGAGAGATCGTACTGATCCCGCTGCTGGCCGTGCCACTGGTCCTGCTCGCCGCATTTCTACTACAGTTCCCTCTCCACCGGGCAGTGAGCGAAACCTTCGAGGAGGCGACCCTGAAACATGCCATTCTGGTGGAGTCGATCACCGGCGCGGAGACCATCAAGAGCGAGAATGCCGAAGGGGTGATGCAGCAGAAGTGGGAGCACTACGTCGAGCGTCTGGCCCGATCGGGGATGAAGAGCAAGCTCTGGTCGACACTTGCGATCAATTTCACCACATTTTCCCATCAGGTGACCACCATCGGCATCGTTCTCTACGGAGTCCATCAGATTGCTGCCGGCGAGATGACCATGGGGGCGCTGATCGCCAGCACCATCCTTACCGGTCGCGCGCTCGCCCCCCTCACCGGGATCGCCGGACTACTGATCCGCTACCGGCAGTCGATGGTGGCACTCAAGGCACTACACGGTTTGATGAACAAACCGATCGAGCGCCCCAGTTCACAAACCTTTTTACATCGACCACTGGCACAGGGGGGAATCGAGTTTCGCAACCTCAGTTTCCACTACCCCAACCGGGAGGAGTATGCACTCAACAACCTCTCGCTGCGGATCGAACCGGGAGAGCGGGTCGCCATCGTCGGCCGTATCGGCTCCGGCAAGAGTACACTGGAGAAGTTACTGCTGGGGCTCTACCAGCCACAAGAGGGAAGCCTGCTAATCGATGGAACCCACCTCAGCCAGCTCGACCCGGCACAACTGCGTCGCTCCATCGGCTACGTCTCCCAGGATATCGTGCTGTTTCGGGGCAGCTTGCGGGACAACATCAAGCTCGGCTCCCCTCACATCAGTGATGCCGAACTACTTCAGGCGGCAGAACTGGCCGGTGTCGACACCTTTGCCCAGCTACACCCCAAGGGATACGACATGGCCATCGGTGAACGTGGAGAGGGGTTATCGGGTGGACAGCGACAGGCGGTGGCATTGGCCCGGGCGTTGTTGCTGAAACCGAAGATCATCGTCCTGGACGAACCGACCAGCTCGATGGACAACAGTTCCGAGAATAGCTGGAAGGGTCGCATCACCCCCTTTCTCGAGGGGCGTACCCTGATTCTGGTGACCCACCGAGCCTCGCTGCTGACGCTTGCCAACCGCCTGGTCATCCTCGATCAGGGGGCCGTCGTCGCCGATGGTCCTCGTGATCAGGTGTTGCGGGCACTCAATCGTGGGGAGATTCATCAGGGAGGATAGGAGAGTCACTCCCCCTATCCATTCCCACTACCACTAAAGATATCGAGAATCCCCTCGAACAGATTCTGCCCATTATCCTCTTCAGCCCCCCCCCTTCCGACCCGCAACGGGTCACTTTTTGCCCCATTGAGACGACGGATCGCCCGAGCCATGCCGGCACGCTTCATCATCTGTTGTGACTCAGCCTGACGATAGAGTCCCTGCTTCACTCGAGCACTATGAGCATCCTGCCGTGCCCCACTACGACTGAGGCTGGCACGACGACGATCCTTCTGCTGAGTCTGGTTGACCGCACGGGTATTGATTCTCGCCATCCGCTGATCCTGAGAAACGGCCTGCTGTCTGAACTGCTGACCCTGCTGGTTCAATAGCTGGCTACGCACCCGCATTTTACTGTTGTAGCCCGACATCTGCTGATTGTAACGACTCATCATCCCCTTGAGCGCACTTTGGCGATTCATCGCCTGGCGCTTGGGGTATTCCATCTGTCGACGAATTCGATCCATTTTGGCGATACGGGCCATCGCCTTGAGCCGTGCCGCCTCCTCAGCCTTACGGGCAGCCTCCTCTTCAGCCAACCGCTGCTCTTCCAAAGCCCGCGCTGCGGCCTCCTTTCGAGCACGCTCCTCGGCCACCACTTCGGCCCGCTCAACCAGATCTTCAGCGGTATTCATCACCACCCAACCGGACTCCTTAACCCTTCCCGCCACCGTGGAGATCGGCGCCTTCGCCACCACCTCACCCGGGGCCAGATTGGCATTGAACCGGCGCTCCTCCAGTGCCCGATTGACGCCATAAGGATCAACATGTTCACCGATGGCCTCTCCGATTCGCTCCACCAGCATGGGATTGGGGTCGACCGGCAACAGCTCCCCCGAGGTGACTACCGCATCGGGAACCTCGAGATGGTTGAGTAGAACGCCCATGTGGGAGAGCAGACGATAGACTCCGAGCTGTGCATCGATCTGGTCGGTCAGCACCCCCTTGCGGGACTGGAGCAGTGCATCATCTGCCGCCATGATGGCCATCACATCGCCTTCCCCGAGATTGAACTGCTCTCGTGCACTCTCAAGATTCTCCTGAGAAATCATCAGCTGCTGACGACTGGTCTGTAACAACCCACTGGAGACCTCGATACTGTTCCAGAACTGGTGCAGCTGCTCCTCCATGGATCGCCGTGCCTGGGCGTACTGATCCTGACTATCGAGCATGGCCATCGCCATCTCTCTGCGGTAGGACTGATCGGCTCCACCACGAAAAAGGTTGTAGCTCATTTTCAGTAGTGCGGAGTAGTCCTGGTCGGTCCCAACCACACCCGCCTCGTTCTCTTTCAACCCCCATTTGAGCTCCAGATTGAGCGTCGGCAACAGTCCCGACTTCGACCCCTCATAGTCAGCCCGAGCGGCGACAATATTGGACTCCGCCGCCTTGAGTACATAGTTGTTGAGATGAAGCATCGCCACCGCATCATCAACCGATGCCGGCAGGGCCGACTCACTCACCGCCAAGGCACTCTTCAACTCGCCGGTGGGGCGCTCACCAATCACCGCCTCGTAGGTAGCCAGAGCATCCTGATAATCTCCACGGGTCTGGGTTAGCGTACTCTTGGCCTGCAACCAGGGTGCTTCGGCCGCCAACAGCTCGGCCTTGTCGGCCCCCCCGGCATCCACCTTCTGCTTGATCTGCATATAGAGCTTATGGTGCTCCTGAAGATTGGCCGAAACCAGCTTGATCACCCGCTGCAGCCGATAGACCTCGTACCAGGCCTCGATCGCCTTGAGTGCCACCCCACTACGCACCTCTTCCAGACGAACGATGGAGGAGTGCCACATCTGCTCCTTACGCTCTACGGCAGCCTCGGTAGAGCCCCCATCAAACAGAGGCTGATTGAGGGTTAGGGCGGTCAACCGCTTCTGTAACCGGGTATGAGCCACCCCCTCCTTGTTCTTGTACTCCACGCCGCTATCATCGGTCAAATCGATCGTCGGCATCCAACCCGCCTCGGCCTGATCTACCTGTTCATGGGCAATCCCCACGCCCTGTCGAGCCGACAGGATCTCCGGATTCTTCTCCAGCGCAATCTGAATTGCATCTGACAAGGTGTGGGCTGACACCAACGGGGTGAAGAGCAGACTGGCTGCCATCAACAGCGACTTGTTTCTAAACATCATACTCAAATTCCTCTCTATTTCATCCCATTCTCAATCGACCCACACCCTCAACCCCACACCGGAATCAGTGCAACTGCCGCGGGAGCTCTTCTCGCCCATCGAGGAAAAGCTCCGCCCCTCCACCGTACCAGCGCGGCAACCCTGTCGCCCCAGTGCGATTTCGTTCGATCAGATAGCTCTCGATCCCCATCCTCCAGACGGAAATGATTTGCCACGCCATGCTCATCGCCATCCGCAGAGAGATCTCTCGGTGCTGAGTGACCACTTTCACCATCTGTTGTTCGATATTGTTGCAGAGAGAGGCCACTTCGAGAGAGAACGCCCCGCCCACCTCAGCGGCAAAATAGCGTCGTAGTTCAATCACCCGTTGTACCACCTGTTCGGTCTGCGGTTTGAGTCCATCGAACTGCTGCCGTTCGAACATCGTCTCGATTTCGGCCATCGCCGCAATCACCCCATCCATCAGCATCGAACCCGATTCGGTCCGAACAATCGCCTGAATGCGATGAGTAATCTCCTGATCCTGCCAGCCCTGATCGTAGATCAAGGGGCTGAGCTCGTCGGCCTTCTGCTGTAGCACCTTCTCCAACATCTGTCTCTCCCGACTCTTGCCGGACGTAGTGACCAACCGCCCCGGTGTAAATCTGTTCTGTGTGGTGTAGTCACCGACCACGGCCCGATTGATCTATCTCGCCAACTGCTCGATCCGCTCTCCCCAAAGCAGGCGATCGGCAACTTTTTCCGCATCGATCTCAAACGTTCCGGCAGCCAGCCGTTCCCGGATCTCGGCCACCCGGTCGTTACGATGGGTATCGGCCACCAACTTCTGGGTCAACCCCTCGATCACGTTGACGGAGTGGCGCCCGACCGGGGTTTCCGCACCCACTCGTGGTGTGGTCTGATCCTCAGAAGGATTGGACTGCTGGCGGAGCGGTTGCTCCGACTCCACGGCCGGACGGGATAGCGTGGTAGAAAAATGGAACTGCGGATTCTGAATATTCATGGTGCGGCCTCGAACGGTGTCGGGTTGTCAATAATCTCTCACCAGAAAATCAAGCAATATTGATGCCAGGAGGTTGGGGGGACCGTTATAGCCTCTTCCCCCCTCACCCCAACCCTCTCCCAGAGGGAGAGGGAGTTTGAGCGACTGATAGGCGGACCCTCCTCAGTGTGTGTAGTGTGATCGCCCTCCGACCACGCCCCCTCTGTTGACACCGGAGTAAACCCGCACTTATTCGCCGCATCCCGCAGGGGCGG
>CAYFOQ010000091.1:0-8943 GCA_964344735.1 uncultured Piscirickettsiaceae bacterium | reverse complement strand
AGTTTACTCCAGTAAATGAGCATTTTGAGTCCAATTTTAACGCCGTATCGTGCCGCATGAGTAGAATTTCAACAGCCTGTTACAGGCCTCTGGGACACCACCCGATGAGACAAGTTCCGCGGCGAAGAGATTGAAATCGACCGCTCGCCCCCCGACAATATCCGCTACACTTGTCATTCTACCCGGGTCGATCGAGATCATGTTTGGATTTGGAAAAAGTTCTACCTCCCAACCCCAAGGGGAGTCTTCGGAGGATCGGCCGGGGCTATTCGGACGCCTGCGTGAGCGACTCTCACGAACTCGAGCCACACTGGGGGAGGGTTTGGGGCGGCTACTCCTGGGAAAAAAACAGGTTGATGATGAACTGCTGGAGGAGCTGGAGACCCGGTTGCTGACTGCTGATGTCGGCATCGATGCGACCCGGGCCATTCTCGATGCCCTCCCTGAACGACTCTCCCGCCGGGACAACAGTGACCCCGAGGCCCTGCTCAAGGCGCTGCGGGAATCGATGGTAGAGCTACTGCAGCCGTGCCAAATTCCACTACAGCTCTCGAACCACACCCCATTCGTGATCCTCATGGTCGGCATCAACGGTGCCGGCAAAACCACCACCATCGGCAAACTGGCGCGCCAATTTCAGGGGCAGGGAAAGCGGGTGATGCTGGCCGCAGGAGATACCTTTCGTGCCGCCGCAGTAGAACAGCTCAAGGCGTGGGGAGAACGTAACGAGGTGGCGGTAATCGCACAACAGAGTGGAGCCGACAGCGCATCGGTGATCTATGATGCGGTGGAGTCGGCTCGAGCGCGTCAGATCGACCTGCTCATCGCCGATACCGCTGGCCGCCTCCACACCCAGTCCAACCTGATGGAAGAGCTGCGCAAGGTGAAGCGGGTGATGCAGAAGCTCGACGCCGACACGCCACACGAGGTTATGCTGATCCTGGACGCTGGAACCGGTCAGAACGGCATTCACCAGGCCCGTCAGTTCCATGAGGCGGTTGGACTGACCGGAATCACCCTGACCAAGATGGACGGTACTGCTAAAGGGGGGGTGATCTTCGCCATCTCACAACAACTGCAAATTCCGATCCGCTATATCGGTGTAGGGGAGCAGCTCGACGACCTGCGACCCTTCGAGGCCGAGGCCTTCGTCGACGCCATTCTCTCGTGATTTAGCACTCCCCCCTTGTGAGTGCTAATCGCCGCCACTATAATGCGTGTTGAGATCAGTCACACGGAGTCTTTATCCTCATGAGTCATGCCCTGCAAACCTATAACCCCCATCTGCCGGTCGTTGCCGACAATAGTGTCGACCACTATCTGCAACAGTTGCGTGCCTTTCCGGTACTCAGCGATGAGGAGGAGTTTGCGCTAGCAACCCGTTTTCAGCAGGAGGGCGATCTCGAGGCTGCGCGTCAACTGGTACTCTCCAACTTGCGGTTCGTAGCCCACATCGCCCGCGGCTATCTCGGCTATGGGCTCCCCCTGGCTGACCTGGTGCAAGAGGGCAACCTGGGCCTGATGAAGGCGGTGCGCCGTTTCGATCCGGATCGGGGAGTTCGCCTGGTCTCCTTCGCAGTCCACTGGATTCGAGCTGAAATTCATGAGTTTGTGATTCGCAACTGGTCGATTGTCAAGATCGCCACCACCAAGGCACAGCGCAAACTCTTCTTCAATCTTCGCAGCGCCAAGAAGCGACTCGGCTGGTTCTCCCATCAGGAGGTTCAGACGGTTGCCGACGAGTTGGGGGTGAAACCGGAGACGGTGCTGGAGATGGAGCGTCGTCTCAGCAATCAGGATACCCCCTATGATCTTCCCGGTGGCCAGAGTGATGATGAGGAGAGCGTCGCCCCGGCGACCTGGCTGAAATCCCCCCATCCCAATCCCGAAGAGCAACTGGAGCAGCACGACTGGCAACAGCGCACCACCCGGCAGATGGTAGAGGCACTGGAAGATCTCGACCCCCGCAGCCGAGAGATCATCGAGAGTCGCTGGCTGAGTGAGAACAAACGGACGCTGCAGGAGCTGGCTGGTCAGTATGGGGTATCGGCCGAACGCATTCGACAGCTGGAAGGCGCGGCCCTGAAGCAACTCCGAACAACGATTACGCTCTGATCCCGCACCACAGACGGTGGTTGGGGCTCTTTTGAGCAATGGTGTGCCGTTAAATTCGCTCATGCGAGCGCGAGACGACCACTACCGAGTATACTTCTCCTCATGAACAGAAAAGAGATCGTTATTCTGGGAGGCACCGGTTTTATCGGGCGCTATCTGATCGCCGAATTGACCCGCCAGAACCGTCCGGTACGGGTTGTCACCCGCCACCGGGAACGCCACCGCAACCTGTTGGTCAACCCCTTGGTACGGCTGGTCGAAGCCGACATCCACCAAGAGGAGTCGCTGGCACAGGTGCTGAGCGATGCCGATGTGGTGATCAATTTGGTCGGCACTCTCCACGGCACCCCCGAAACGTTTCAGCGGGTCCACTTCGAGCTTGCCGAACGCCTGGTACAACAGTGCAACCGCCTCAAGGTAAAGCGACTGCTGCACCTCTCGGCCCTGCGCTCGGGCGATGCCAATGCGCTGAGCAACTATCTACGCAGTAAGCATGAGGGGGAGAACTGCATCCATCTACTCTCCAGCAACCACCTCCAGGTCACCAGCTTTCGCCCCTCGGTCATTTTCGGGGAAGGAGATCACTTTTTCACCACCTTTGCCGCACTGTTACGACTGCCGTTACTGGTGGTACCACTAGCGGCTCCGGAGGCCCGTTTCGCCCCGATTCATGTAGTCGATGTGGCGCACATCATCGCCTCCGCTATCGACGATCCGGCCACCTACGGCAAGCGCTACAACCTCTGCGGACCACGTGAATACAATCTGCTGGAGCTGGTCGAGATCACCGAACGTGCTCTCGGAGTGCGACGACTGATTGTGGGACTCAACGAGAGACTGTCACGGTTCTCGGCCCGGATTCTAGGTCTGCTGCCGGGTCGACTGAAACTGCTCACCCCGGATAATCTGTTGACGATGCAGCTCGATAGTACCTGCAAAGAGGCTCCGCCCGCCCCCATCAACTTCGAGCGCACCCCACTTGAAGGGGTGATCACCCACTACATCGGTGACCGCAACCGTCAGGTCCGATACGACCACTATCGTACCCGTGCTGGCCGATGATCACCGGAGACTCGCCATGGAACTGACCAAAGAACAACGTATCCTGAGAATGGTACGCAAGACTCTCGGCGCCATTGCCCGGGAGACCGCTCCACCACCGGGAGGGGAACACCCCTTAAGTCAGCAGACCTTCGAGGATATGCGTGACTGTTTCGGAATCATCACCGAGCGTGAGAAAGAGCTGGCCGAAGCGGCCGGCCTCGAGACCCGGCTGCGCCCCCGCTTCAGCGATGAGTCTGATGGCTCTCAAGTGGTCTCACTCGAAGGTTTGAAGCGCACCTGATCTCCAGCGACCGTTACGAAACCGCAGCGGTGACTGCGGAAACCAGATCGAGAAGATGAACCCGACACTGCAACAGGTAGAGTCTCACAGCTTTCTGGTCGGTGGTGCCGTTCGCGACCAACTGCTCGATATTCCGGTACGAGAACGGGACTGGGTTGTGGTGGGACTGGATACGGAGGTGATGATAGCGGCCGGGTTTCAGCCGGTAGGACGGGATTTCCCGGTCTTTCTTCACCCCACCACCCGCGAGGAGTATGCTCTGGCCCGCACCGAACGCAAGAGTGCGCCCGGTTACCGCGGTTTTGTCATACACGCGTCGCCGCAGGTCACCCTGGAAGAGGATCTGCGACGACGAGATCTGACCATCAACGCCATGGCGCTCGACCATGCGGGTCGACTGATCGACCCCTTTCGAGGTCGTGAGGATCTCGATAACGGGTTACTGCGTCATGTCTCCGAGGCCTATACCGAGGATCCAGTCCGGATTCTCCGTACCGCCCGCTTCGCCGCCCGCTTCGGACGCTGGGGATTCCGTGTAGCCCACACCACGCATCATCTGATGGAAAAGCTGGTGTCGGCAGGGGAGGTCGACCATCTCGTCGCAGAGCGGGTCTGGCAGGAGACCCGCAAAGCACTCGATAGCGCTCAACCACAGCGCTACTTCGAGGTCCTGCGCGCCTGCGGTGCACTGGAGCGAATCTTTCCCGAACTGGATGCGCTTTTCGGCGTACCCCAACCCGCTCATCACCACCCCGAGATCGATAGTGGTGTGCACACCCTGCTGGTACTGCAACAGGCCGCTCGCTTGAGTGACAAGAGTACGGTACGTTTTGCCGCCCTGCTCCACGACCTTGGCAAGGGAATGACCCCCGCCGACCAATGGCCCCGCCACCACGGTCACGAGGATCGTGGTCGTGAACGGGTCGAACAGCTCTGTAAACGCCTCAAGGTCCCTCGGGAGTACCGCGATCTGGCTCTGCTGGTGACCCAATTTCACGGCCACTACCACCGTGCCGACGAGCTGCGCCCTGCAACCCTGTTACAACTGCTGGAGAGTCTGGATGCCCTGCGCCGACCGGAGCGGTTGGATGACTTCCTCCTCGCCTGCGAAGCCGATCAGCGCGGCCGCACCGGCTTCGAGGAGCATGACTTTTCACGACAACCAAAGATCATTCGTGCTGCCCTGACGGCCGCCCACACCATCATCCCGCAGCAGGTGATCACCGCGGGCTACCAGGGGGCGGAGATATCCAGAGAGATGCATAGACGCCGTGTTCAGGCGATCAAACAGACGCTTCCCCAATTTCTAAAAACGACTTGAAAACCCTCTGACCTAGCTAGCGGAATCGAGATCGTTCCCAACCACTCTGCGGGACCCTTCGATGCCCCCAGCAAAGGTGGTTCTCCTGCCGGCGACGACACAGCTTTCACCCGATGCTCCGGTGCAAGAGGCTCGATGAGAAACCGCTAAGAAATAGACATTTTTCGGTAAGTATCAATCGTTGCAAAAGTTTTGGCACTTCTTGAATCGCAACCGTCTGCGGCCATGGAAGGCCGCAGTCGAGCGACACAGGGATGTGCTCGAGCGTGTTGCGATTCAAGAAGTGCCAAAACTTTTGCAACACACTCTCAACGATGACGATGCCGCTCAGCGTCAAGCTTCATTCGACTGGCAATAGCGGCATTGACCTCATCGGAGAGAGGCTTCTGCTCCATCTGACCGGCAGGGGGTGACCATCTCCGCCGGCGATGAAAAATCCGCTCGAGCCAGTCTCGAAATCTCTTGATCAATCTATCCTCCTATTTCACCCCAACGACTCATATCAGCCAAAAAGTGCAACCAGATCGTTGTGAAAATTCCGCCCTCGTGGGGTGGTCCAGTAGATCCCCTTTTGACACTCCATCAGCCCCAGCTCTACCGCCTCTGTCAACGGCTGCTCCAATGACACCGGACTACAACCAGAGCGCAGACTATACTCCTCTGGAGAGAACGGTTGCATCAATCGCAACCGATTGAGCATAAACTCCAACGGTAGATCCTGGGAGCGCAGCAGCGTTCTGCTACTCTCGACTGCTGCACTACCACTACGCTCGAGGTAGCGTTCCGGTCCACGCCAGCGGGCAGTACGGATAATGGTCCCGGCAGCGACATCGGTGATCTTGGCATGAGCCCCTGCACCCAGCCCCATATAGTCGCCATAACACCAATAGTTGAGATTATGGCGACAGGCCGCACCAGAGCGCGCATAGGCAGAGATCTCATAGTGCTCCAGCCCGACACCCTGGAGTAGGACCTCCCCCGCCTGCTCCATCTCCCAAATCTCCTCTTCTACAGGCAGTTTGGGAGGGTTCTGGTAGAACGGGGTGTTAGGCTCCAATGTCAACTGGTACCAGGACAGGTGTTCAGTCTCCAGAGCCACCGCCTGTTGTAGATCCTCCAGAGCCGATGCTACCGACTGCCCGGGAAGGCCGTAGATCAAGTCGATATTGATCCGTTCGAACCCCGCTCTGCGAGCCGCTTCAACCGCAATAATAGCCTCATCGGATCGGTGGATTCGCTGCAGATCACGTAACCGGTCATCATTCAGGCTCTGCACCCCGATCGAAATTCGATTGACCCCGGCCTCACGATAACCACAGAAGTGATCCCGGTCGGCACTACCCGGATTGGCCTCGATAGTAACCTCCACGCCCGGTGATAGTGGTAGTCGAGCCCGCACCCCCGAGAGCAGGCCGGCGATCTGCTCCGGCGGAAAGAGGCTGGGACTCCCGCCACCGATGAATATCGTCTGTATCGTGCGTCCCCAGACCGCTGGCAACTGCCACTCCAGATCTCGCAACAGCGCCTCCACGTAGCGCTGAAACGGCGGCTCCGGAATCACATGGGAGTTGAAGTCACAATAGGGACACTTCCGCTCACACCACGGCAGGTGAATATAGAGGGAGAGTGGAATCGCCTCACGAAAGGTTAGTGCTGTAATAACTCCACCAGACGCCGCAGCGCCCGCCCCCGGTGACTGAGTCGGTTCTTCACCGCCGCCGGAAGTTCGGCAGAGCTACACCCCTCTTCCGCCACGAAAAAGACCGGATCGTAACCAAAGCCGTTCTCCCCTCGAGGGGCCTCGAGAATGCGACCTTCCCAACTACCGTGAGCAATCAGCGGAACCGGATCACGATCATGACGCAGATAGACCATCACACACTGGAAACGGGCGGTACGCTCCGCCTCTGGCACCCCCTGGAGCTGTTGTAATAATTTGACGTTGTTACTGCCATCATTCCCGTCCACCCCGGCATAACGGGCGGAGTAGATCCCCGGTGCTCCCTGAAGATAGTCGACCTCCAGCCCCGAATCGTCAGCAATTGCCGGCAGTCCGGTCTGAGCCGAAGCGTTGCGAGCCTTAAGAATGGCATTTTCAACAAAGGTGAGTCCGGTCTCTTCCGCCTCATCGACCTCGAACTCGGTCTGGGGCACCACTTCGAGATCGAGCCCCGCAAGTAGTTGTCCCAACTCTCGGACCTTACCGAGATTCCCCGTCGCCAGCACCACCCGACTCATCGCAACGCCTCCCGCTGGAGCTCGATCAACCCGGCAATCCCCTGGCGTGCCAACTCCAACATCTGATTCATCTCCTCCATGCTGAAGGGGGCCTCTTCCGCGGTTCCCTGCACCTCGATAAACGCTCCCTCACCATTCATCACCACATTCATATCGGTCTCCGCACTGGAGTCCTCATCGTAGTCGAGATCAAGCACAGCCTCTCCGCGATAGATCCCCACGGAGACCGAGGCCACCGGTGTAACTACGGGGTCACTTTTGATCTTTCCACTCGCCAACAACCCGGAGATCGCCTCTTGCAGAGCCACAAACCCTCCGGTAATCGAGGCGGTCCGAGTCCCCCCATCGGCCTGAATCACATCACAATCGACAATGATCTGACGCTCTCCCAAACGCTTGAGGTCAACCGCTGCCCGTAGTGAGCGTCCAATCAGGCGCTGAATCTCCATCGTCCGCCCCCCCTGCTTGCCACGAGCCGCCTCACGCCCCATACGGCTGCCGGTAGAGCGAGGCAACATCCCATACTCGGCAGTAATCCACCCCTTGCCCTGACCCTTCAGCCAGCGCGGCAACTGCTCCTCCACCGAGGCGGTACAGATCACCCGGGTATCTCCAAACTCTACCAACACTGAACCCTCCGCATGCTTGGTAAAGTTGCGGGTGATTCGAATATCACGCATTTGGTTCGCTGCTCGTTTACTCGGTCGCATCCATCCACTCCTTGTATACTCTTCCCTGAATGGGGACCCATTATCCAGCAACCACCGACCAGGTTCAAAAAAGATGATCCAAAGTATGACCGCCTTCGCCCGAAAAGATCTCCAATCCGACTGGGGCAGCATCAGTTGGGAGATTCGCAACGTCAACAATCGCTATCTGGAGCTCCATCTCCGACTACCGGAGGAGCTTCGCTCGATCGACAGCAAGGCCCGCGAAATCGTCCGTGACCACCTCTCCCGTGGCAAGGTGGAGTGTACCGCTCGCGTCACAGCCACCAGCCAGGGCAAAGACCTGCAGCTCAACGAGGCACGCGTACAGCAGTTGGCCCAGGTCACTCGTACACTCACCCATCTGATCGATAACCCTGACCGCATCAATCCAATCGATATACTCAACTGGCCCGGTGTCCTCACTCCCCCCACCATCGATAGTGAACAGGTCCAACACCAGGCGCTTGAGCTGTTCCAGGAGACCATCACGGCGCTGGTGGCCGCTCGGGAACGAGAAGGGAGCCGACTGCAGGAGTTGATCCAACAACGTTGTGAGGCGATGCGTCCACTGGTGGAACAGGCCCGTGCAGCCATGCCTCGAGTGATCGAGCAGAGTCGAGAAAAGATGCGGGAACGGTTAAAGGAGTTTCTCGATCAGCTCGATGAGAATCGACTGGAGCAGGAGGTTGCGCTACTGGCACAGAGGCTCGATATCGATGAAGAGATGGATCGCCTTACCAGCCATCTCGATGAGGTCGAACGAGTACTGGTCAAAGGGGGGACCGTAGGACGTCGGCTCGATTTCCTGATGCAGGAGCTACACCGAGAGGCCAACACCCTCGGCTCCAAGTCTTCCCACCTGGAAACCACCCGCATCTCGGTCGAGATGAAGGTGCTGATCGAGCAGATGCGGGAGCAGGTTCAAAATATAGAATAATTTTTCACACTGTTTCGATCTCCTATATCCAGGTTGCCGCAGATCAGATCGATTTCTTTGGTTTCCAGTTGCTGGAGCAGCTGAGATATTTCTTGATCCACTACAGTTAAGCAGGCTGGATGATGAATATCCTGATCAAGAAGAGCGCTGGATCACTCTTGGCGCAACCAAAAACAGGTCTGTCAAATTAGTGGTACATACCTTTCTTGAACAGCATGACAGTGAAGTGTTGACACCGGAGTAAACCCGCACTTATTCGCCGCATCCCGCAGGGGCG
>CAYFOQ010000090.1:8779-9024 GCA_964344735.1 uncultured Piscirickettsiaceae bacterium | reverse complement strand
ACAGGCTATCAGTCTCAGCCCCTCAAGAGTACTATCTGGCCAAATTTCAGTTTGACCTGACATAAAGCTTGTTCCGGGTTAAAATATCCGGCTTTTTTAATGCCCGGCGTCCGGGCGATAGTAGATTTAGAGACGTGTACATAACTGTGTACATATGTGGAGAAAAGGCTTTGCCAGATAGCAAATTAATCAATGAAATCAATAAGAGACGCACGTTTGCTATCATCTCGCATCCCGACGCCGGC
>CAYFOQ010000090.1:1129-8648 GCA_964344735.1 uncultured Piscirickettsiaceae bacterium | reverse complement strand
ATGCAGTTTCCCTACCAGGACCGTATCGTCAATCTGCTCGACACCCCGGGGCATGAGGACTTCTCAGAGGACACCTATCGCACGCTGACGGCGGTCGACTCTGCATTGATGGTGATCGATGGTAGCAAGGGTGTAGAGCCTCGTACCATCAAGCTGATGGAGGTTTGTCGTCTACGAACGACACCAATTCTTACCTTCATCAACAAAATGGACCGTGATATTCGGGATCCAATCGAACTGCTCGATGAGATCGAAGAGATTCTGCATATCAAGTGTGCGCCGATCAACTGGCCGATCGGTATGGGCAAGCAGTTTAAGGGGATCTATCAGATTAAGCAGGATCGAACACTCCTCTACGCCACCGGTCAGGGTCACACCATACAGCAGGAACGAGTGATTGAAGGGTTAGATAACCCGGAGCTGGATGAGGCGATCGGTTCGCTGGCCGATGATCTTCGACTGGAGCTGGAGCTGGTGACTGGCGCCAGTCACCCCTTTAACCTGCAAGAGTATCTTGCCGGTGATCTCACTCCGGTCTATTTCGGCACCGCACTGGGAAACTTCGGTGTCAAGGAGATGCTCGATGGTTTTGTCGAGATTGCCCCCACCCCGCAACCTCGTCAGACGCTGGATCGTGAGATCACTCCCGAGGAGGCTCGGTTCAGCGGTTTTGTCTTCAAAATACAGGCCAATATGGATCCCAGACACCGTGATCGCATCGCCTTTCTGCGCGTCTGTTCCGGAGAGTTTCGGCAAGGGATGAAGCTTCACCATAGCCGTATCCAGAAAGAGATCAATGTTCCCAATGCCCTGACCTTCTTTGCCGGCGATCGCACCCATGCCGACAACGCCTGGCCCGGAGATATTATCGGTCTTCACAACCATGGCACCATTCAGATTGGTGATAGCTTCAGTGAGGGGGAGTCGTTGCGCTTCACCGGTATCCCCCACTTTGCCCCCGAACTGTTTCGTCTGGTGCGCCTCAAGGATCCACTCAAGAACAAGCAGCTACTCAAGGGACTGCAGCAACTCTCTGAGGAGGGTGCAACCCAACTCTTTATGCCACTGAACAACAACTATCTGATATTGGGGGCAGTGGGTATCTTGCAGTTTGATGTGGTCGCCCACCGCCTGCAACACGAGTACAAGGTCGAGGCACAGTACGATATGGTCTCGGTCTACACCGCACGCTGGGTAGAGTGCGATGACCCCAGAGAGCTAGAGCGGTTTCGCCAACGCAACAGTGATCACCTGGCGATGGATGGCGGAGAGAACCTCACCTATCTTGCACCGACTCGAGTCAACCTCGACCTTACCATCGAACGCTGGCCCGATATTCGGTTTCACGCTACCCGAGAACACTGAAGGCAGTATGAGTCGTTGCAAAAGTTTTGACTCGCCTTGAGTCGCAACACGCTCGAGCACATCCCTGTGTCGCTCGACTGCGGCCTTCCATGGCCGCAGACGTTTGCGATTTAAGGCGAGTCAAAACTTTTGCAACGATTGATAGCAGCCGGTGCTCCCCTCCTGTTATAAATTATTTTATTCTGATATAAGAATATTAGTGTTTTAATATTCAAGCTATCTCTTATATAATCGCCACAGTTGTTGAGGGGGGGATGACCCCAAATTCAATCAAAAATTTTTTAACTTTTAGGAATCAACGAAATGAAAAAGATTATTGCTGCTATCGCTCTTGCCGCTGTCGCTTCTAGTGCTTCTGCTTTCTTCGGTGGGGACGACAATGAGTCTGGCTACGGTACCGGTTCTGCTGATGGTGCTTTCGACGGCAAGGGCCGTGGCGCTGGCAAGGGTCGTGGTGATGCCGAGGGTAACTTCAGCATGACTGTAAACGCTTCTGGTAAGGGTTCTTCTGATATGCAGGCCGACATGGATGCTGCCGAGAATGCCCGTATGAATGGTAATACTGATGTTCGCACTGAGTCTCGTCCGGGCTACTACCCGTATGCACCTGCTCAGCAGGCTCCGGCTGCTCAGTAAGTTAGAGAGCAGAAGAGCGGGTATCCCCTCGCGGAGCGGGTACCTGTCATAAGCTGCAGAGGCCCGATGGCGGTTGTCATCGGGCCTTTTTTGTATGGTCCAGACAGAGTTCCAGTGCCTCTTGCCACTGGGGCAGTTGAACACCAAAGGTTTGGTATAGGCGGTGGCCATCCAAGCAGGAGTAGGAGGGTCGACGCGCCACTGTGGGGTAATCAGCCGTGGTAATTGGTCGAATGTTGAGCGAGTGGCCTGTAGCGGTGAGAGCGATAATCTGCTGGGCAAATCCAAACCACGAGGTCTCACCCTGGCTACTGAGATGGTAGGTCCCCCAGTCGTGGTTTCGCTGTTGGGCCTGGAGAATGACCAGAGCCGTGGCCTCGGCAATCTGTCGTGACCAGGTTGGTGCCCCGATCTGATCGGCAACGACGGTGATTTCATCCCGTTCCCGGGCGAGTCGCTGTATGGTCAACAGAAAATTATGACCCCGGGTACCGTAAACCCAACTGGTGCGAAAGATCAGGTGTTTTTCACAACGGTGTCGAACCGCCTCTTCACCGGCCCACTTGGATGCCCCATAATGGTTGAGTGGAGAGACGACATCATCTTCACGATAGGGGGTCTGCTGTTCACCGTTGAAGATATAGTCGGTAGAGTAGTGTATCAGCACCCCTCCGGAACGGCTGACCTCATCAGCCAGCAGTGCCGGGAGCTGCTGGTTGAGCAGTGATGCCTCGGCGCGCTTCTCTTCGGCTCGATCAACGGCGGTGTAGGCGGCAGCATTGACGATCCAGTCTGGACGAAAGTCGGCAATGTACTGTTGCACCCGGGGCAGATCACACAGATCCAGCTGGTCCCTGCCGGGGGCTGCGATCTCCCCCAGCGGAGCCAATGTGCGACGTAACTCCCACCCCACCTGACCACTCCCTCCTGTAATCAGGATCCGCCGACTCATGGGTAAACCTCGCACTGTTGCAGTGACAGACCCATGCGATCTTTGTCAGAAAGCTGTGGCTCCTGACGCGCTAGCTGTGGCCACTCAATCGCCAACGTCGGATCATCCCACCGAAGTGTACGTTCATGCTCCGGGGCATAATAGTCGGTGGTCTTGTAGAGAAAATCGGCCTGTTCGGAGAGCACCAAAAAACCGTGAGCACAGCCGGGTGGGATCCAGAACTGATTCTGTCTTTCACCATCCAGCTCAACCCCGACCCAGCGTCCGAAACTCTCCGAGTTGCGGCGTAGATCAACCGCTACATCAAATACCTTTCCCTGGGTAACCCGCACCAGCTTGCCCTGGGGCTGTTGGAGTTGATAGTGCAGGCCACGGAGTACCCCACGGCTGGAACGGGAGTGGTTATCCTGCACAAAGGGGAGCGTTACCGCAGTTACCTCCGCGAAGGTGCGCGCATTCCAGCTCTCAAGGAAGAAGCCACGAGAATCCCCAAAGAGTCGTGGCTGAAGAATCAGTGCTCCGATAATAGCGGTCTGCTCAACCTCCATCATTCACCCCAGTCATCCTCCAACAGTCCGAGCAGATAACGACCATAACCATTATTACGCATCGACTCCCCCAGTCGTTGCAACTGCTCATCATCGATCCACTGCTGTTGCCAGGCGATCTCCTCGGGGCAACAGATCTTGAGCCCCTGTCGTTTCTCCAGGGTCTGGATAAAGTGTCCTGCCTCCAACATCGAATCATGAGTGCCGGTGTCAAGCCAGGCCTGTCCCCGCCCCATCACCTCGACACGGAGCTGATTTTGCTCGAGGTAGCAACGATTGAGATCGGTGATCTCCAGCTCACCCCTTGCTGAGGGTCGCAACTCTCGGGCCAGCTCCACCACCTGACGATCATAGAAATAGAGTCCGGTCACCGCATGATGGCTACGGGGCCGCGTCGGTTTCTCTTCCAGTGAGATCACCTGGCCATGATCATCAAACTCCACCACACCATAACGCTCCGGATCCTGCACATGATAAGCAAAGATGGTCGCCCCCTCCCGGCGCTCATTAGCGGCCTGAAGCTGGCGCTCCAGATCATGACCATAGAAGAGATTGTCTCCCAACACCAAGGCGGACTCTTCCCCCTGAAGAAAAGAGTCTCCGATGAGAAAGGCCTGCGCCAAACCATCCGGAGAAGATTGCACCGCATAGTGGATGTCGATCCCCCAAGCGCTACCATCGCCAAGCAGTTGTTGGAAGCGGGGGGTATCCTGTGGGGTAGAGATGAGCAGAATTTCACGAATACCGGCCAGCATCAAAGTGCTGAGCGGATAGTAGATCATGGGTTTATCATAGACGGGTAGCAGCTGTTTCGATACCGCCAGGGTGATCGGGTGCAGACGGCTACCGGCCCCGCCGGCAAGGATAATTCCACGGCGACCACTCACTGACGTTCTCCATAGTTCTGCCTTACCCACGCCTCATGTTCACCCTGAGCCACCTGCTCGACCCACTGGGTGTGATCGAGATACCACTCGATCGTCTTGCGTATTCCGCTCTCGAAGGTCTCCTGTGGAGTCCAGTCCAGCGTCCGCTTGATCTTGCTGGCATCGATGGCGTAACGATGATCATGGCCGGGACGATCGGAGACAAAGGTGATGAGCCGACGATAACTGCCGGCTGGATCCGGACGCAATTGATCCAACAGCCCACAGACCGCCTCCACGATCTGCAAGTTGCTCATCTCGTTCCAGCCCCCGATATTATAGACCTCACCAACTGCACCACGATCGAGTACGGTAGCAATGGCATCACAGTGGTCGGTGACATAGAGCCAGTCACGGATATTGGAACCATCACCGTAGATTGGCAACGGTTCCCCCGCCAGCGCATTACGAATCAGCAGGGGGATCAGTTTTTCGGGAAATTGGTAAGGGCCATAGTTATTGGAGCAGTTGGTCGTTACCACCGGAAGCCCATAAGTGTGGTGCCAGGCCCGCACAAAGTGGTCGGAGGCCGCCTTGGAGGCGGCATAGGGACTGTTGGGGGCAAAGGGGTGACTCTCGGTAAAGGAGGGGCTCTGTGGTGACAGGGAGCCGTAAACTTCATCGGTCGAGACATGGAGAAAACGAAACTCATCGCGCCTCTCGTCCTCCAGTTCGTTCCAATAGTGTTGTACGCTCTGTAGTAGATTACAAGTGCCCACCACATTGGTCTGGATGAAGGGGTCAGGGCCATGAATGGAACGATCTACATGGCTCTCGGCGGCAAAGTTGATCACCGCCTGTGGCCTCACCCGCTGTAGCAGGTTCGCTATCTGTGCGCTATCCCCAATATCGCCAACCACCAACTCATACTGGTCACCCTTGCTGTAGCGTTCAAGGTTTTGTGGATTACCGGCATAGGTGAGAAGATCGAGGTTGACCACCCCCCCCCGCTTCCGCTCCAACCAGTAGTGGATAAAATTGGTTCCGATGAAGCCGGCGCCTCCGGTGACAATGATCATCCTGCTCTCCCTCTAACAGCCTGCTAATAGCATAACCCGGCACCTTTCGATCGACGCTGGATGGTATCACACCCCTCGATCTCGACCAATTCAGTCTCTCTGTCAACAGAGCGACATCCGTCTCGTCCATCCCGAGTATAATCGGGGAGCCTCAATCCCTACTCAACCCCCGCGAATCCTGCATGGCACTCACCGTTGAAATCATTCCTGTCTTTCTACTCGCCTTCTTCGTCACCGCATTCCTCTCCTGGATCATTCTGGTTACCGAAGAGATTCATCATGAGTACAGTCACGACCACAACACCAATCGAGTCCATCAGCACCACCATCCGGTTCCGCGAATCGGTGGCGTCGCGATTGTAGCCGGGGTCATTGCCGGTTACCTCTATCTCCACTGGTTGGAGAGTGAACATACGCTCCCGATGGGCTGGGTCGGAATCGCCCTGCTGCCACTCTTCATTGGTGGCATCAGTGAGGATATCACTTCACGAGTCTCCGCCTTGAGCCGGATGTTACTGACCCTGCTCTCAGGGCTTGTGCTGACGATAGGGGGCGGCGTGGTACTCTCCCGAAGTGGATGGAATTGGGTTGATCAGCAGCTCTTGAGTCAACCACTCTTCGCTATCGTACTCACCACCTTCATGGTGGCCGGGGTTACCCAATCGACCAACATCATCGATGGCTTCAACGGGCTCCTGACCGGCTTCTCGTTACTGGCACTCAATGCGCTGGGAGGGGTTATCTGGTGGGTGGGAGACTATCCATTGCTGGCTGCGGTGATGGTGCTCTATGGTGCCTTGCTGGGCTTCTTTCTCTTCAACTTTCCCTCCGGGAAAATCTTTGCCGGAGATGGGGGAGCCTATCTGATCGGCTTTTTGATCGCCTCGCTCTCACTACTACTGGTGGAACGCAACTCCGAGGTATCCCCCTGGTTTCCCCTGGCGGTAATGGTCTATCCGATCTTCGAGGTGCTCTTCTCGATCTATCGCAAGCAGTTCATCAATAGAATCTCCCCCTTTGAGCCGGACCGGTTGCATCTCCATATCCTGCTATATCGCAAGGTTTCACAACGACTACCAGGAGTTCTCGGCAACCACCCCAACCCAACCACCTCGGTATTGATGTGGGGGGTTGCGCTGGTCGGCATCATCCCGGCGATGCTCTTTTGGTATAGCAGCGTTTGGCTGATGGCCGGCTGTACGCTATTCGCCCTGTTCTATCTCCTGCTGTACCGTCGGCTGGTCCAGCCGAAGCGATAGCAAACGCTCCAGACCCTCCACGAGCTGGTGATTGGAGAACCACTGCTGGTAGCTCTTTCGCGCAGCGCGACCAGCCTCTCCCAAATCACTCACCAGGGCACGTTGAACCACCTTGACCAGCGCCGCAGAGTCCCCCGGATCCACCCAAAAGATACCGTGTTGGTCCCCTTGTAATAGGGGCTCAGGATAGGCCTCAGAGCGGCGGGTGACCACTGCCCGTCCGGCACAGAGTGCCTGATAAACCTTATTGGGAATGACCCGCCCCGCCTTGTGACCAGTGCCAAAAATTCCCAGCACCAGATCGGCTGCCGCAATCTCTGCGGCCAACTCGGTCTCGTAATCAACCCAGTCGACCAGTGCCACCCGCTCCAGCCCGGAGATGCGTTGCTCGAACGCCGACCGTTGCGACCCCGTGCCGATCAATTTCCACTCGATCGGCAATGACTGCGTCTTCACGATCGCCTCGGCGATCACCTCAACCCCGTGAAGTTCGAGAAAGCTGCCATAAAAAAGTATCTGTATCGGGGAGCCAACCGGTCGCTCTAACCGTGGTTGTGGCTGGAACAACCGCTCTTCTGCCCCCACCGGGATGATCTCCAACCGCGCTGGATCAACACCAAGGGTCTCCGAAAAATAACGGGCGTGTAGTGCCGTATCGGCCACCACCCGGTCGGCCTGCTGAAACAGCCCCTGCTCCCACCGTAACAGCCGTCGGGCCGCACCACTCTCAGGCCCTATTCGCCGACGCTCGAACACCTGTTTATCATAGGCACTGATCAGTGGATCAAAGTAGAGCGGTAACTGCTGACGATCG
>CAYFOQ010000090.1:0-1119 GCA_964344735.1 uncultured Piscirickettsiaceae bacterium | reverse complement strand
GGCCCAACGACGGGCGGCAGCAAGATCACGTTGACGAAAACAGGGAACCCAGACGCCAATCACCTCACGCTGGTCAAGCCCCCCCCATCGTGCCTGCAGATCTCCCCAACGACTCCAGAGTGGATGAAAATCCCGCAGGGTGATCCCCTGTTGTTGCAACAGACCGCGCAGGATACTGTTTCTTGAATAACCGGGATCGAATCGCCCCCACCAGATCAACACCCGGTTCTGACTCAATGACCCTGCTCCTCCCGACGCGCCCGATGCTCCAATTCACGCAGCTTGGCATAACGAATAAAGCGTTGGAAGGCGTACATGTGGCTGGTCAGCACCCCATCGATACCGTTGACGAACTCACGACGGAGAATATAAGACTTGAAGAAGGCGAGCAGTGGCAACAGCAACATCACGATGAAGCCGGTCTTGCGCCCCCGCTGTTGCAGGTTCTCGGCCTGCTGGCTCGAATAGCTGTTCACCTTATCGATATGGTGTACCAACGAACGGAAGGAGCGGTGGTTCACCACCCCACGACAGCGCCCCACCCGGACTCCGGGGGGGATCTCCACCGAGTCGTGAATCTTCGCACTTTTGAAACCACAACGTGATTTACGATAGAGCCGTACCGGATGATGAAAGGCGGTCCAGGGGTGTCCACGCTGCTGAAATCCGTAGATCGGCAGAATCGGAAGGCGATAGGCATCGAGCGGCGCCATCCCGGGGGCAAAAAGCCGCTCGATCTCGTCGCGCAGTGTGCGACTGATCTCCTCATCAGCATCGATATTGAGAACCCAGTCGTTGCGACAGAGCCCTTCACCAAACACCTTTTGTGGTCCATACCCATGCCACGGATTGAATACGGTGGTGGCCCCCATGGAAGCGCTGATCGCTACGGTATCATCCTCGCTACCACTGTCGATCACGATCACCTCATCAACCCAATCGATCACACTGGCGATTGCCCGCGGAATCCGATCTGCCTCGTTCTTGGCAATGATAAAGACCGAAATGGGATAGTGGCTCACTCTACTGGTCTCAGGCGCTACCTCGCTCTTCATCGGGCTACACCTCGATCACACCAATGCCGTACCCACACTGATCGGGTCGGTCGATAAACTCTTG
>CAYFOQ010000089.1:0-9055 GCA_964344735.1 uncultured Piscirickettsiaceae bacterium | reverse complement strand
CCAACGAGGACACCGCCTCTTCAAATGTGCGAAAAATATTTTACGTTATCGATGAGGGAGGTGGAAATAGATTTCAAGGTATGGGCTGAATAGTTAACTTGTTTTTATCATTACGCTCTTTATTGTCAATGCCGAGTTGGAACCTGTTCATCAGAGGATGAAATCTCAAGTCACTGTGTAGTTATCAAGTTATAATAGATCTGTTCTGAATACCCCGTAAGGCCCTTCTAAAAATGCCCTTTTCCAGCAATTACTTCGTCAGCTCCGTACTCGAATCCTCATCTGCTCGTTTGTACAGTGCGGTTCTCCGTCCGGTGCTTCCCCGTATTTGCTAAAAAATGGCTATTTTTGGAGGTGCCTTGTAGAGATCAGGAAATCGCGGTCGTTTCATCTTGAGATAACAGCTAGTTAGAAGTATGGCAGCAAATCAGAAAAATTGTATGAAAAGAGGATAGATAGAAAAATGAGCCAATATGATGCATCGAATATCCGGGTACTCAAGGGGTTGGATGCTGTTCGTAAGCGTCCTGGAATGTATATTGGTGATACTGATGATGGGACTGGATTGCATCACATGGTGTTTGAGGTGGTCGACAATGCCATCGATGAGGCGTTGGCGGGTCACTGCAGTGAAATCATCGTCACGATCCATACCGACAATTCAGTATCCGTTACCGATGATGGACGAGGGATTCCGGTCGACATCCATCCAGAAGAGAACCGTTCTGCAGCCGAGGTGATCATGACCGTGCTCCATGCCGGCGGTAAGTTCGATGACAATTCCTACAAGGTCTCTGGTGGATTGCACGGGGTAGGGGTCTCTGTTGTTAATGCACTTTCCGAAGAGCTGGAGCTGATGATTCATCGGGGGGGAAAGTTACACCGTCAGCACTATCAAATGGGAGAACCACAGGCACCACTACAGGTGGTGGGAGAGAGTGATCGAACCGGAACGGAGATTCGGTTCAAACCGAGCAGGGAGATCTTTAGTGTAGTCGAGTTCCATTACGATCTGTTGGCGAAACGTTTGCGTGAACTCTCTTTCCTTAATTCTGGAGTTCACATTGAACTGCAGGATCACCGTACAGAAAATCGTCATGATGTCTTTGAATACCAGGGGGGGATCAGTGCCTTTGTCGAGCATCTCAACCGCAAGAAAACACCAATACACCAGAAGGTGGTCTATTTTCAGCTCGAGAAAGAGAGTGTAGGAGTGGAGGCGGCACTACAGTGGAACGACTCCTATCAGGAGAATATCTTCTGTTTTACCAATAATATTCCTCAACGAGATGGTGGAACCCATTTGGCTGGATTTCGTTCTGCCTTGACCCGTTCAATCAACCGTTATGTCGAGCAGGAGGGGATTGGCAAAAAGGCGAAGGTTTCACTCACAGGTGATGATAGCCGGGAAGGGTTGACCGCGGTCATCTCGGTAAAGGTTCCCGATCCAAAATTCTCTTCTCAAACCAAAGATAAGTTGGTCTCATCTGAGGTTCAAAGTATCGTTGAATCAGTGAGCTATGAGATAATATCTGAGTTTTTAATTGAAAACCCAACAGAAGCTAAAGTAATAACAGGGAAAATTGTAGATGCTGCTCGTGCAAGAGAGGCAGCACGCAAGGCTCGTGAGCTCACACGGCGCAAAGGGGTACTCGATGTAGCCGGTTTGCCAGGAAAACTTGCCGATTGCCAGGAGCGGGATCCGGCACTTTCTGAACTCTACCTGGTCGAGGGGGACTCGGCGGGAGGGTCAGCCAAACAGGGGAGAGATCGAAAGCATCAGGCGATATTGCCACTCAAGGGAAAGATACTCAATGTGGAGAAGGCCCGGTTCGACAAAATGCTCTCTTCTGCCGAGGTGGGAACGCTGATTACCGCCTTGGGGTGTGGAATCGGTAAGGAGGACTACAATCCGGACAAGTTACGGTATCACCGGATCATCATTATGACCGATGCCGATGTTGACGGCGCTCATATTCGTACACTGCTGCTCACGTTTTTCTACCGTCAGATGACCGAGTTGGTGGAGCGAGGCCATATTTATATCGCGCAACCCCCGCTCTACAAGGTAAAAAAGGGGAAGCAGGAACACTATGTTAAGGATGATGCCGCCCTCGAAGAGTACCTGCTCCAGACTGCGATCCATGATGCTCGACTACTTACCAGTGATGACACCCTCCCCATTATAGGGACTGCCCTGGAGAGTCTTACCCGCCATTTCTTGCAGGTAGAGAAGAGCCTGGAGCGACTCTCCAGAACCATTCCAATCGATCTGTTGCGGGCTGTTTCAGCCCTATCCGAGGTACCCTCACAGCAGCAGTGGGTAGCAGGGGATGATTCGGACAAGTGGCTTCGTGCACTGGTCGATAAGGTGAATGCCGAGCGTAAGGTTGGAGAAGAGGTGACGGCAGAGTGGAACAGTGAGGGTGAAGGAGATCTCAGCGGAAGGGTCATTCGATTCCTCATTCCTCTTCATGGCCATCGTGAGGAGTACCTCCTGACCGATGAGCTGTTTCGTTCGGCAGAGTACCGGTCGATGATGGCACTGCGTGAAAGTCTTGAGGGGTTGATCGAGGAGGGATCAAAAATCTGTCGTGGGGATCGCTGTATCCCGGTAACCCATTTTGGAGAGGTGGCCGCATGGCTAATGAGGGAGGCGCGCAAGGGGCAGCAGATTCAGCGCTATAAGGGGTTGGGAGAGATGAATCCGGAACAGCTGTGGGAGACGACGATGAATCCCGAGAGTCGTCGGATGTTGCAGGTTAGTATTGAAGATGCCATTGCCGCGGATGAGATCTTCACCACACTGATGGGTGAACAGGTTGAGCCGAGAAGGGAGTTTATCGAGGCCAACGCCTTGTCCGTCTCCAATCTCGATGTGTAGCAGGGGCGTGATTTCAGGGCTGAGCTGAGAGTCCGTTTTATTCCAGATGTTCCATTTCTGCGGTGATCCAGGACTCTGCACGTTGGTTGATTTCGCTGCTGGAGAGACCCTCGGTAATGATTGGTGGTCCGATGCGGACTTCGATGGTACCGGGCTGTTTCAAAAAGCCACGACGAGGCCAGTAGCTACCAGCATTGTGGGCGACCGGGATTACGGTAACCCCCGATTTGGAGGCAAGAGCCGCGCCACCAGGGGCAAATTTACGTCTCTCTCCTGGGGCAACCCGTGTGCCCTCGGGAAAGATTACTACCCAGATTCCCTGTTGAAGTCGTTGAATCCCTTGTTCCACAACCTGACGAAGTGCCTTGCGACCCGCTCCACGATCTATGGCGATGGGGCGTAACAGCGCCAACCCCCAACCAAAAATTGGCACCCAGAGCAGACTTCTCTTCAGCACCCACACCTGCGGTGGAAAGATCAGTTGAAATGCCATCGTCTCCCAGGCCGACTGGTGTTTGGAGAAGAGAATGGCACTCTTTACCCCTTGCAGATGCTCTCTACCGCTGACATGGAACTTCAGGTTACAGCTGATCCCGAGCCACCAGATGACGAAACGTGCCCACTGGCTGATCAGGCGGTAGCGTAGGGGGAATGGGAGAAAGAAGAGCAGGAGTGCCGGCAGTGTGATTACCGGAGCCGAGAGCACCATGCCAAGGAAAAAAAGTAGTGATCGAAGGGCGAGCAGCATGGTGCAGGTGTGGACTCAGTCCGTGTTTTATATAGAGAATAACGGCTATTTTCAGATGGTTATGTTTATATAAGAATCTTAATTCTGAGGCGATAGTTGGCCCTCTAGAAGGGCATCAACGAAGCCGAAGAGATCATCAAAAACCGGAACTCGATCGAGCAGATCATCGACCGCCTGCAGTGTACGCATCCCCTTTCCGGTTCGCACCAGAATCGGTGTGGCACCCGCACTTTTTGCGGCTTCGATATCACTCAGTGAGTCACCTACCGAAAACACCCCTTCCAGGCTCTTGCCCAGACGCTGTTCAATCGTGTGGTAGAGTCCAGGTTTGGGTTTACGGCACTCACACTGGTCTTCCGGGGTGTGAGGACAATAGAATATTGCCTCGATCGTGGCGCCAGCCTCCTCCAGGTTATGGCAGAGTTTTTCGTGAATCAGCCCTAATGTTTCGATGGAGAAGAGACCTCGACCCACCCCCGATTGGTTGGTTGCGATTACAACACGGTAACCGGCATGATTGAGCCTGGCAATTGCCTGAATGCTACCGGGGATCGGCCTCCACTCTTGAGGGGACTTGATGTATTCATCGGAATCTTCGTTAATCACTCCATCACGATCAAGAATAACCAACTCCATGGTTCAACGCTCCTCAACACCACGAAACTCGGAGACCCGAATACGACCATTGACCATTCGTGATTTACGCTGGTTGATCTTCTCCATTTTCTCCCAGAAGGCGGAGTTGAGATCAAACTCTGCCGCAATGGCCGTACCCATCAGCAGGATTAGCAGATCGGCACACTCCTCAGCCAACTCCTCGACCCCCTTGCCTTTGGTGACACAGGCCGAAATCTCTCCCAGCTCTTCCGCCATCAATGCAATACGGTAATTGAGGTCCTCTCCGCCCTGTTCGCGGAACTGGTGTTTATCGTGAAATGCTTGAACGGTCGAAAGCATCTCTGAGTAGGAGTCGTGGTGCATAGTCGGTCAGGGAAATTGAAGCAGGGAGATATCAGCGACCCGTAGAAACTGCTGTCGGAGCTGGGCCAGAAGGGCCAGACGATTGAGCCGCACAGCAGACTCCTCAGCCATTACCAGCACCGCATCGAAGTAGCGGTCAACGATAGGGCGCAGTGAAGAGAGCTGTTCCAAAGCGAGATCGTAGTGACCGCTGGCAAGATGGTCGTCGAGCTGAGCTTGAATCTGATCCAGGGCAGTGGCAAGGGTCTGCTCCTGGGGATCATCGAAGAGAGAGCGATCGATTTTGGAGGGAACGCTCTCATCACTCTTTTTAAGGAGATTATGGATGCGTTTATTGGCTGCTGCCAAACTGGCCGCCTCTTCGCGTTCTACAAAGGGACGAAGCGCCTGAATTCTCTGGTCGAAGTCGAGTGGAGCTGGGGGACGAACGGCAGCAACTGCGTCAAAGATTGCCGCAGGAATTTGTTGCTGTTGGTAGTATCCTCGCAGTCGTTCCAGGGTATAGTCGAAAACCTGAGTGGTGGCATCGGGGTCGATACGGTCTCCATAACCGCTGGCCGCCTGCTGGAGTAGCTCAAGCAGATCGAGTGGACAGCGCTGTTCGACCAGGATACGCAATACCCCTAGGGCGGCACGGCGAAGAGAGAAGGGGTCTTTATCCCCACTGGGAATCAATCCTATGCCGAAGATACCGACCAGGGTATCGATTCGCTCTGCCAGAGCCAGAGCCATTCCGGTTGGGCTTTGCGGCAGCGCTGCGCCGGCATGGCGGGGCATATACTGCTCCTCCAGTGCGATCGCCACGGCACCACTCTCGCCATCGTGTTCGGCGTAGTAGCGTCCCATGGTCCCCTGCAGTTCAGGGAACTCCTTGACCATTTCAGTGAGCAGGTCACACTTGCCCAATGTCGCTGCACGGCGTGCCGAATCCTGGTCGAACCCCAGTCGTTCCGCAATGGTAGCCGCCAGTGTGGCCACCCGTTCTGACTTTTCATGAAGTGACCCCAACTGCCCCTGATAGACCACCTGCTTGAGTGGTTCAAGATGGACGCTGAGTGGACGGCTTCGATCCTGTTTCCAGAAAAAGGCGGCATCAGCCAGTCGGGGCCGAATGACCCGTTCGTTACCCTGGCGCACTACGGTCGGGTCATGACTCTCGATATTGCTGATGGTGATAAAGTGCGGGAGCAGTCTTCCACTCTTGTCGACCACCGGAAAAAATTTCTGGTGACCCTGCATCGAGGCGATTAGCGCCTCTTGGGGAACCTCGAGAAATTGTTCGTCAAAGCTGCCGACCAGTGCCTGTGGCCACTCGACCAGTGCGGTTACCTCATCCAACAGCTCAGGATCGAGTAGAGCTGTTCCCCCGATCTCGGTGGCGGCCGTTAGCACCTGCTCTTCGATAATCTGTCTGCGTTGGTCAAATCGGGCTACGACCATACCCGTCTGTTGTAGCTGTTCGGCATAGCTGGCGGCATCGGTGATGGTCATGGCGGTGGGATGGTGAAAGCGGTGTCCACGACTCAGGTTACCGCTTTCGATGCCAAAAAGAGTTAGCGGTACCACACGCTCTCCCAGCAGGGCGACCACCCAGTGCACTGGACGCAGGAACTCGGCATCGGCTGCTCCCCAACGCATCCGCTTGGGAATCGGCAGACGATCCAGCGCAGTGGAGAGAATTTCGGGCAGGATAGCGGACGCCGATTGTCCTGGCTGCTCCAATGTAACTCCCATCCATACCCCTTTGGGGGTCTCAATCCGTTCCAGTTGGTCAATCTCGACGCCGCAGGAGCGGGCAAAACCCTGCAGTGCGCGGGTCGGCTCACCGGAGGCATCAAAGGCGGATTGCTCGGCAGGCCCTCGGCGTTGCTGTTTACGGTCGGCCTGCTGTCGTTGTAACCCCTGAACCCAGAGCGCCAGTCGTCGGGGGGTGGCGTAACTGGTTATCGCTCCAAACGAGAGCCCGGCCTCCTCCAGCCCCTGCTTCACACCACTTTCCAGAGCCTGGCTCAGGCGTTGCAGTGATTTCGGGGGCAGCTCCTCGCTACCCAGTTCAAACAGGAAATCCGCTCTCTCCATTCTATTCGCTCCACTCTCCGATCTCACTACTGGCCAGCATCGGAAAACCAAGAACCTCCCGGCGCTGATAGTAGGCCTGGGCCACCGCACGGGATAGCGCCCGAATTCTACCGATATAACGGGCCCGTTCGGTAACCGAGATGGCGTTGCGGGCATCCAGCAAATTAAACAGGTGAGAGGATTTCAACATCATTTCATAGGCCGGTAGTGGTAGATCAGCGGCAATCAATCGTTTGCTGTCTGCCTCACAGCGGCTGAACCGATGAAACAGCTCCTCGATATCGGAGTGCTCGAAGTTGTAAGCAGACATCTCCACCTCGTTCTGGTGAAAGACATCGCCATAGCTGACTCGGCCTAGCGGTCCGTCGGTCCAGAGCAGGTCGAATACACTCTCCACCCCCTGCAGATACATCGCGATCCGCTCCAGCCCATAGGTGATCTCTCCAGTGACTGGGCGACAATCGAGTCCACCCACCTGCTGAAAGTAGGTGAACTGGGTCACCTCCATTCCATTGAGCCATACCTCCCACCCCAACCCCCAGGCTCCGAGCGTGGGAGACTCCCAGTTATCCTCGACAAAACGGATGTCATGAACCAGGGGGTCGATCCCGAGCATCTTCAATGAGTCGAGGTAGAGCTGCTGGATCTCCAGTGGCGAGGGTTTGATCACCACCTGAAACTGATAGTAGTGCTGCAGCCGGTTAGGGTTTTCTCCATAACGGCCATCGGTCGGGCGTCGTGAGGGCTGGACATAGGCCGAGCTCCAAGGCTCGGGGCCGATGGCACGAAGGAAGGTGGCAGGGTGAAAGGTTCCAGCACCCACCTCGATATCGTAGGGCTGGTTGAGTATACATCCCTGTTCGGCCCAGTAGTGCTGGAGTGCCAGAATCAGACCCTGAAAGGTAGAGGGATCAGGAGGATTCATCACAACGGTAACCTCTTTCGATCACAAAACGGGGGAGTATAGCGGAAATGGTGTCCGTTCGTGACAACGGTGGACTACTTGATCGGCTCCAGCAGACCATCGAGGCTGTTGGAGTCGCAAAAATCAAGAAAATTCTCTCGTAGTTGGGTGATGGAGTGGTGCTGTGGAACCCCGAGTACCATGTTGAGAATGAACATCGGGGTGCCGGTGTGGGGGGCCGGGTGGCTGTTGGTCGACATCTCTTCCACATTGATCTTGCGGGACGAGAAAAAGTCGGCCACCTGATGGACGATGCCTGGGTGGTCGATCGAGATCACTTCGACGTGATAGGGAAGGTACTCCACCTTGACTGGGCGATCGGAGGTACGCTTGGTCTGTACCGTCAAGGCCAGTTTATCCTGCAACTTGGGCAAGTTTGCCTCGAGTCGGGCGATGGTATCCCACTTTCCCGAGACCAGTAGCAGTACGGCAAACTCTCCTCCGAGAACGGTCATGCGGCTGTCGAGAATGTTTCCCTTCTGTTCCAGTACCACACGCGAAAGATCATTGATGATTCCAGGGCGGTCAGCACCGATCGCAGTAACCACCAGGTTGTCGGTGTTCGGGTTGTTGCCTTTCTTGGGCTTCTTGTTCATGGCGGGGAGTATAACTTGCGGGGTATCTCAATCGTTGCAAAAGTTGTAACTATTCAGCCCTCTCCCTCTGGGAGAGGGTTGGGGTGAGGGGGGGTATCTGAATCCGTTACAGTCCCCCCTGAATAGTGACCAAAAGTTTTGGCACTCCTGAACGCAACACGCTCGAGCACCTCCCGGCCATAGCAACTATTGTCTCGGTGTCATTGCAGAAGTACCATTGCCCGGTGCAAGTGTAGCCGCACTCTTTCTGTCACGTTATCACGGTTCACTTGTCGGGGAGACCTGGGCGGACTGTTTCAGGGCTTGAGGGTGGTGGATAATCTAGTAGGGATGGTGGTAATGCCCAGATTTCATGGAAGTATGGTGGCACTCGTGACCCCGATGCGGAGCGGGGGCGAGATCGACTGGGAGGCGCTTGAGCGTCTGCTGGAGTTTCACATCGAGGCGGCTACCGATGCAATCGTGGCGGTGGGGACGACCGGAGAGTCGGCCACACTCGATGAACAGGAGCACTGTGAGGTGATCGAGCGTGTCGTTCAGATCTCGGCAGGGCGAATTCCGGTGATTGCCGGAACCGGGGCCAACTCCACTCGTGAGGCGATTCACCTCACCCGCTGTGCCCAGGAAGCGGGGGCGGATGCGGCGCTACTGGTGACACCTTACTATAACAAGCCGACCCAGGAGGGGCTCTACCTTCACTATCGGGCGATTGCCGAGGCGGTGGAGATTCCGCAGATTCTCTACAACGTCCCCGGACGTACCGCCTGTGATCTATTGCCGGAGACCATCGGTCGGCTCTCCCG
>CAYFOQ010000088.1:0-9106 GCA_964344735.1 uncultured Piscirickettsiaceae bacterium | reverse complement strand
GAGAGGGGGACCACCAAGGGGGAGGGGTGTGGTGCGTTGGTCTCGAAATCAAACCGAACCGTATCCTCTGTCGTTACTAGTAGTAGTGAGTGCGCGGCCACGGAGAGGAGGACGAAGAGGGGGAGTGGGTGTTGCTGGAGCTGCTGTTTGAGACGGAGCGTGGTGAACATCTCCGTTAGGTTACCAGGAATTGCAACTAGGTAAATGTATGGACCCCCTTGAGCGGTAACCGGCGACGGCCGCATAGTGTCGTGAGGAACAAGCTCTGCTAGAATATCCGGCAATTTTTATGATGATATCGAGAGGGTAGGGTGGACAGGGAGGAGACTCGGTTGTCTAGAAGGTGGTGGGGCCATTCCCTGGTGATGGGGTGGATCGTCGCACTCTCCTTGTTGGGGAGTGATCTTGCCCTGGCAACCGAATCCGCAATAAAAGAGTCGAAGCGGCTGGTCTATCTGGCATCGGATCGGCGAATCCCTTTTTGGGAAATCATGTGGCGGGGGGTTCGTTCCGCTGCAGAGGCACGAGGGTACCATGTCGAGCTCCTCAGTGCCGATAATGACCCCAGGCGTGAGCTGGAGTGGACCGTACAGACGCTCAAGCAGCAGGTGGATGGACTTATCGTCTCTCCGACCACCTCCTCGGCCTGCGCCACCATCCTGAAACTGGCCCAGCGCGCGGGAGTGCCGGTGGTGATCTCCGATATCGGGACCGATGGCGGAGAGTACGTCTCCTATATCTCCTCCGATAATCGTGAAGGGGCCTATCAGATCGGATTTCTGCTGGGGGAGCGGTTGTTGCGACTGGGGTGGAATACCGGGTCGGTGGGGATCATCGCCATTCCGCAGAAACGGTTCAATGGTCAGGCCAGAACGGCCGGGTTTCTGGATGCACTGAGTCAGTTCGGGATCAAAGGGGCCGATATTCGTCAGCAGGTCGACTTTTCCGACCAGGAGACCTATGACTACAGTGTCGAACTGCTGCGAGCGCATCGTGACCTCCGTGCACTTTGGCTGCAAGGCTCTGACCGTTACGGTGCGGCACTGCGGGCGATTCGGGATGAGGGGAGAACAGGGGAGGTGGTGCTGATCACCTTCGATGCCGAGCCGGAGTTTCTCGACCTGATCCCCCGGCAGGTATTGGCAGGGGCGGCGATGCAGCAGCCCTATCTGATGGGGCGTAAGGCGGTAGAGATGATGGATCGTCACCTCCGGGGGGAGAAGGTGGAGCAGGAGGTGAGGCTATCGGTACTGGCGATCTCTCCGGAAAATATCACTGAGCGATTGCCGGAGATCAAGCGCAACGTATTGGGGATTGAGGAGGGGTGAGGTTGCTCCTCATGCCACCCCTATCCGCTCTATTTTTCATATCGTGAGATCGACCATGGTGAACACGAAACGGCACACCTCACTCTATGTTCGACTGGGGTTGAGCATCGTAACCATGGTGGTGGCGATCATGTCGCTCCACTCGGCCTACAGTTACCACCATAAGCGGGGAGGGATGGTCGCCCAGATCCAGACCACGGCCGATCGTGCGCTGCTCTCTCTGGAGAGCAATATCGGTGGTCTGATCGCCTCCTATGCCGTGAATGAGTACGAGCGGCTGGTGATCACCGAGATGGAGCGCCAGGATAACTATGCCATTCTCGTGGCGGACTACAACATGGGAAAGGTGATGGGGGGGGCGGCCTATCGAAGTGGCATGATCCGGCAGTCGGATGGTCGGTTGGTCGAGTTTGACCCCGATGATGCCCAGCAGTCCCAGCTCTTGGAGGCGTGCTGTTATCAGGATCATCGGCAGATCATCGCCCCTTCAGGGGAGGTGGTCGGTAAGGTTACGGTATACCTCTCCGAAGAGGAGATCACCCGCGAGTTGAATAAAACCATCTTCTCGACGTTTACCAATGCCTTGATCATTTCACTGCTCCATATCATTTTTCTGTTTGCGGCCATCCGATCCTTTGTGCTCAAACCGGTCATTGCCATTACCGAGACTATCAGTGACCGTGACGAACAGGGGATGCCCCGCAGGTCGATCTCTGATGATGGACCTCAGGAGGTGAGGGCGCTTGGCCATACCATCAATGATATGGTGGAGATGATTCGTCAGGCCAATCTTGCCAAGGAGCGGTTTCTGGCCGCGATGAGTCATGAGCTTCGCACCCCGCTGACCTCGATTATCGGGAATAGTCAGCTGTTGCGGGAGCGGACGGAGGAGTCAGAACTGAAAGATCTTGCCCACTCGGTGGAGGTGGCCGGTCGGAGTCAGTTGTCGCTGGTGGATGATATTCTCGATATCACCAAGATCGAGGCGGACCGTTTCAGTCTGATCGATGCCCCCTATGATCTTGCAGCGCTGTTGGATGATCTCCGGAAAATGGCGCTGCTGAGGGCTCGTAATGCGGGGCTGGAGTTGGTGATTGAGCAGTTGAACCAGGAGGAGTATCGGTTGGTTGGTGATCGGGGCCGGATCATCCAGATTCTGGGGCGTCTGATCGATAATGCCATCAAGTTTTCCCGCCCCTCTACTCAACAGCCGCAGGATGTCGGAGATGACGGCCGAGGAGAGATTCGTCTGACCAGTCGTCACCTGGGGAACTATCTGGTCTTCTCGGTAGAGGATCGTGGCATCGGTATTGTTCCTGAGAGGCTGGAACAGATCTTCGAGCGGTTTTGTCAGGCGGATAGTGACCACTCCCGACGTTATGGCGGGAGCGGTAATGGACTCTATCTTTCGAATCTGTTGGCGGAGTTGATGGGGGGGCATCTGGACGCGTCCAGTCGGCCCGGCTATGGTTCGATCTTCCAACTGGTGTTGCCCTATCGTCCCTCCACGGAGTCGACGGCGTCAAAGGAGGATCGAAAACAGCCAACGGAGCAGAAGTTGTCCGGTCGGGTACTGGTTGCTGAAGATACTCCGGCACTGCAGCTATTGGAGCGGCGGATTCTCGAAGGGGTGGGGTTGATGGTATCCACGGTGGAGAATGGAGAGCAGGCGATCGAATCTGTACTCGAAACCACTTTTGATCTGGTCATCATGGATATGCAGATGCCGGTGATGGATGGAATCGAAGCGACCCGGGAGCTGCGACGCCGGGGGGTGACGGTGCCGATCGTGGCGCTCACGGCCAATGTGCTCTCCAAGCATCGGGAGGCCTTCTCTAAGGCCGGGTGTAATGTATTTCTCGAAAAACCGATCGACAGGCGGGCACTGCGGGAGGTGCTCTGTCGTTATCTCAAAAGTGGTGAGTGAGGGGGTATTAGCATTGGAATAGTCCGTATAAATATTAGGGTATTCTGATCAAATGACAATAAAAACAAAAGGTTGACAGGGGTTGTGGAATAGGTAAACTATACCCTGTCGTAAACGCTGGTGGTTATGGCGATTGAGTCGATAACCGGGGAACCACGAAAGGATGAAATCATATTAATGCTGGGGGGGAAGACCAGACCATAACAAGAAGAGTTACAGGAGACATTCAAGGCCTCTGCATCTGATGTAGGGGCCTTTTTTCATGTGGGGGATGAGTCGTTGTAAAAGTTTTGGCCCCCCCTGAATAGTTATATTTTTACAATAATTGATAGTAACTGTTCAGCTCACCCCTGAAATCCGTCATTTCTGCGTTCGAAAATGGTCATTTACACGTGTAAACTCACATTTTCTGCCTTGAACTGACGAATTTCAGGGGCAATCTGAATCAGTTACAGGCCTTCTGAATAGTTACAATTGATATTTGTATCCGGGTGGTGCTCGTCATGGCGATGGTCGGGTATGATGGGGCTTGGTAAGCTCGCATGAGCGAATTTCAACAGCCTGCTAGGAGAGGAGTGATGGGTGAGGTAGTGGAGGGGCCACGACGAATCCGCGAGATCCCCTACAACTACACCTCCTTCTCCGATCGCGAGATCGTCATCCGTCTGTTGGGACGAGAGATGTGGGATGTTCTCAACCGGCTACGCGATCAGCGCCAGACCGGTCGTTCGGCCCGGATGCTGTTCGAGGTGCTGGGGGATATCTGGGTGGTTCGTCGCAACCCCTATCTGCAGGATGACCTGATCGCCAATCGTGGTCGTGGTGGGGCGTTGCTACAGGCGCTGATACACCGACTGGATCAGATCGAGTCCCGGGCCAACGGTAATCGGTTGGCGCTACAGTTGGTAGCGCAGGCACGACAGGCGACCGAACAGTTCAAGCAGTGGCTTTGGGCCATACCGCAGCGTCGTAGCGAGGTGAAGCGGGCGCTGTTGCGGGTGACGCGACGGGACAATATTCAGTTCGACGGTCTGGCTCGGGTCTCTCATGCTACCGATGCCTCCGACTGGCGGGTCGAATTTCCCTTTGTAGTGGTTACTCCGGACAGTGAAGCGGAGGTGCGAGAGATCGTTGCCAGCTGTATCGATCTGGGGCTGACCATCATCCCCCGTGGAGGCGGGACCGGATATACCGGCAGTGCCGTCCCACTGGAGGAGCAGAGCGCCGTGATCAATCTCGAGCGGCTGGAGCAGCTCGGTGCGGTAGAGATGCGGGAGGTTCCTGGGGTCGAGGGGGAGGTTGCGACCGTCACGGCCGAGTCTGGCGTGGTGACCTACCGTCTCAGCGAGCTGGCCGGCAGAGCCGGTCTGGTCTTTGCCGTTGATCCCACGTCACAACACGCCTCGACCATTGGTGGCAACATCGCCATGAATGCCGGGGGCAAGAAGGCGGTGCGTTGGGGAACCACGCTCGATAATCTGGTCTCCTGGAAAATGGTTACACCGGATGCGGAGTGGCTGGAGGTGGTGCGGTTGAACCATAACCTGGGTCGACTGCACGATCTTCCCTATGCCGAGTTCGAGATTCGGTATCTGCAACGGGATGGGCGTACCGTGAAGCCGGGGGCCGAGCGGTTGCAGATTCCGATGGAGCAGGTTCGGCGCCCAGGGTTGGGCAAGGATGTCACCAATAAGTTTCTCTCTGGCCTGCCTGGAGTGCAGAAGGAGGGGTGTGACGGGCTGATCACCTCGGCGGTCTTTCTGCTGCACCGGGCCTCATCGCTGACCCGCACGCTCTGCCTGGAGTTTTTCGATCCCGATCTTCATCGTGCAGTACCGGCGATCGTCGAGACCATCGAGCTGGTACGCCAGCACGATGGCGTGGTCCTTTCTGGCCTGGAACATCTCGATGAACGCTATGTGCGGGCGGTCGACTATAGCACCAAAGCGGCTCGTACCGAGCTGCCAAAGATGGTGTTGTTGGCCGATATCGGCGGGGAAGAGGAGGGGGCGCTGGAGCGGGTGGTCGAGGCCATTCTGCTGGCCGCACGTCATCGTGGGGCGGAGGGGTTTGTTGCCATCAGTCCTGCGGCACGGGCCGCATTCTGGGCCGATCGGGCTCGTACCGCGGCAATCGCGGCGCATACCAACGCCTTCAAGATCAATGAGGATGTGGTGATCCCGCTTCCCCGTCTGGCCGAGTACAGTGATGGCATCGAGCGTATCAATATCGAGCAGTCGATCCGGAATAAGCTGGAGGGGGTGGATGAGCTGCAGCGGCTGTTGCGGCAACGTACCGGCGGCGACCGGGAGCTGGCCCGGCTGGCGGCCAGTGAGGAGCAGCAGGGCATTCTAAAGGCCAAAGTGGCCGCAGCCGAGGAGAGGCTGGAACGGGTACGGCAGCACTGGCAGCAGTTGCTGGATCAGCTCGATACGCCCTGGGAGCAGTTGACCACCGATCTGGCGGTGGAGGGGGATTTCGACCCTTCGACCACACTGTTTCGACTCCTGCAGCGACGTCAGCTACGGGTGTCGTGGAAGCGTGAGTTGGCACAGCCGTTGCGGGATATTCTCTCTGGAGAGGTGTTGGCGGAGCTGCGGCAGCAGATGAGCGCGCTACACGCAGCGGTGAAGAGTCGTCGACTCTTTGTCGCGACCCACATGCATGCCGGAGATGGGAACGTCCACACCAATATTCCGGTCCACTCCAATAACTACCGGATGTTGCAGGAGGCGGAGCGGGTTGTGGATCGAATCATGGTGTTGGCCCAGTCACTGGGCGGCGTGATCTCCGGGGAGCATGGGATCGGTCTGACCAAGATGCACTATCTGGGGGAGCGTGAGGTGGAGGCGTTTGCCGCCTACAAGCGGCAGGTGGATCCCGAGGGGCGCTTCAATCGTGGCAAGCTGTTGGCAGGGGCCGATCTACATGATGCCTGGACGCCATCGTTGCAACTGCTGGCTCAGGAGGCGTTGATTCTGGAGGCCAATGATCTTGGTGAGCTCAATCAGATGACCAAGGACTGTTTGCGCTGTGGCAAGTGCAAGCCCCACTGTACCACCCATGTTCCGGCCGCTAATCTGCTCTACTCCCCACGCAATAAGATCCTGGCTACCGGATTGATGATCGAAGCGGTGCTCTATGAGGAGCAGACTCGCCGTGGCATCTCCTTGCGCCACTTCGAGGAGATGAACGATCTGGCCGACCACTGTACGGTCTGTCACCGTTGTCTCCCCCCCTGTCCCGTCGATATCGACTTTGGTGATGTCACTGTGCTGATCCGCTCGATTCTGAAGCGTCAGCACAAACGCTGGTTCAATCCTGCCGGTTGGTTGGCGATGCAGTTCCTCAATGTGACCGATCCCAGGCTGGTGCGGTGGATGCGAAAGGGGATGGTCACCTGGAGTTATGCCTTGCAGCGGCTGGGGCATCGAATGTTGCGGCTGTCGGGGGTGTTGCATCCCGAACGCCCTCCTCGTGGGACGACCGGTAAACCGCAGGTGGGACGACAGTGGGTACAGTTTTTCCATCGTCCGATGCCGGGAGGGATGGGGCAACAGAGTCCGCGGGCCCTGTTGGGGATCGAGGATAACCGCTTTATTCCGGTACTGCGGAATCCTCGAACCACCACGGTGGAGTCAGAAGCGGTCTTCTATTTTCCCGGCTGCGGCTCGGAACGGCTCTTTGGTCAGGTAGCACTGGCGACACTCGATATGCTCTACCATCTCGATGTCCAGACGGTGTTGCCGCCGGGGTATCTCTGCTGTGGCTATCCGCAGCACGCCTCTGGAGATCAGGAGAAGGGGCAGCAGATCTCCATGGGCAACCGGATTCTGTTTCATCGTATCGCCAATACCCTCAACTATCTCGATATCAAAACCGTAGTGGTCTCCTGTGGTACCTGTATGGATCAGTTGATTCAGTACGAGTTTGAGCAGATTTTTCCCGGCTGTCGGCTGCTCGATATCCATGAATATCTGCTGGAACGGGAAGTAACCATGCCATCGGGAGAAGGGCGCAACTATCTCTTTCACGACCCCTGTCACTCCCCGATGCGGAGCTATGACCCGCTACGGGTGGCAGAGCAGCTCACCGCTGGCAAGGTGACCTTGTCCGACCGCTGTTGTGGAGAGTCGGGCACCTTTGCCGTGGCTCGCCCCGACATCGCTACCCAGGTAAAGTTTCGCAAGGAGCAGGAGCTGTTGCGTAACCTGGAGCAGTCGGGCATTACCGATGAGCCCCCCCGTATCCTGACCTCTTGCCCCTCTTGCCAACAGGGACTGATGCGTTATCAGGAGAGTACCGGGATCGAGGTGGACTATCTGGTCGTGGAGCTGGCTCGCACACTACACGGTGAAGCCTGGCGGTCACGCTTCCTGCAGTTGGCAGCACAGGGCGGTATAGAGCGGGTATTGCTCTAAGTTCTCCCTCTCCCTCTGGGAGAGGGCCGGGGTGAGGGCCGAAAAAAACAACAGCCCCCTACGCCATCAAACTCAAAACGCCCCCTCGGCAGCCCCGGCAATGATCCGGTTGATCTTGTCGGCGATCACAACCGCCAGTTTGCGCTCTGCCTCCGGCATCTGCATCATCTTGATCATATCTGGATTCATGCTCCAGAGTCGAACCATGCCATCCTTCCCCTCTACCACGGCCACCCGGCAGGGCATGACAATGACGAAGGCGTCGGAGACATCGGCCAGCTGTGCTGCAGTCTTGGCGTCACAGATATTATGGATCGACAGGTGACGGAAGGGTTCGCCAGTGACCTTGGCCACCTGCTTGCTGAGTGGGAACATGGCAACATGGAGGATTCCCTCGCCGATGGCTAACTGCTTGATGGAGTCATCCACCTCGGCAGCGCTGATCCCATCCACCACCGGCGTGGCAACGTAGAGATCATCGAACTCGAACCCGGCCAGGCTGGTGAGACTGAAAAGAGAGAGGGTGGTCAGGGCGAGGAGTCGTTGCAGCATGGTCGGTTTTCCTTTCTGGCTGAAGTGTGTGATGAAACGGGAGAGGATAAACAGGGGGGGGGGAGAGTGGTAGTGTCCGTGGTCTATCCGCTTGCCTCAGGTCAAGCCTGCTGGGGATTGCTTGATAGGCTTGGATTGGTCACCCTCACCCCAACCCTCTCCCGAGGGGAGAGGGAGCTGGGGGGCAACGACAATGCTCAGTGACCACTATTGGCAAGATGCTCCGCAGGGACAGTCTGGTCGAGCAGTATGGTCTGCAGATCAGCAACGGTCTGAGCGTCGAGTGTCAATATCACCGCAGTCAGCAGCAGAAGAATTACTCCGATACCGTATAGAATGCCATAAAGTGTCGATAACAGAATCTCACCAGTGCAGGGTGCGGTTTGGGTGAGTTCTCTATTGGGAGTAGTAGACATATTTGGAGTATTGCACAGTAGCGAGGTGTGTAAATACGTAAATGTACGTATTTATTGTGGGGTATCCATCGTTGCAAAAGTTTTGGTGCTCCTGAATCGTTACAATCGATCTTCCGATTGCTCAATGCGTGCTGCTCAAAGTCCGAGGCTGAGCGGATAAAAACGGTCTCAGGTGAAAAAAGGGGAAAACAGGGTTGACACACTTCAGGTGGGTCTCTAGAATTCGCGTTCCTGATTGCGGTGGTCTCTCCTCAGTGAGGATGGGAGTACCGTAGACCGGCGTTGATATAACGATGAGAAGGTTGATGAGCCGGGTCGACCGAAACCAAAATCGATAAAGATCGGCTCTCTATATGAGAGAGATATAAGGTACCTCTAAAAATAGGCATTTTGCGGCAAGTACGAGAAAAGCACCGCACGGAGAACCGCAGTGTACATGCGAGTACATGAGGATTCGAGTAC
>CAYFOQ010000087.1:3720-9175 GCA_964344735.1 uncultured Piscirickettsiaceae bacterium | reverse complement strand
CGCCGCCCCTGCGGGATGCGGCGAATAAGTGCGGGTTTACTCCGGTGTCAACACCTCATCGATGAGGCGGTCGACTACGCTCTCTTCTGGCTCGTCGATCAGCAGAATATCCTCATCATCCAGCGGTTGTGAGAGGGTCTCCTTTCTTGGCAGATAGTGTTGCAGAATGCGGGTGAGATCGTCGCGCTTGATCGGTTTACCGAGGAAGTCGTTACACCCCGCCTGCTGAAATGTGTCACGGTGGCGTTGCATGACGTTGGCGGTGAGGGCGACGATCGGTGTGGTGTTTCCACTGGCACGAATCTGTCGGGTCGCCTCGATGCCGTCCATTACCGGCATCTGCATATCCATCAGAATCAGGTCGAAGAGCCCGGTGGCGGCCTGAGTCACCGCCTCCTCTCCATTATTGGCGATGGTGACCCGGACACCGGCCTGCTCCAGTAGTCGCCGCTCCAGTAGCTGTAACTCTGGTGTATCTTCGGCAATCAGCACGTCACCCTCGAGTTGCTGCTGTAGGGTGTGGTGGGCGGTGGAGTGAGCGTGGGGCGTCGTGATCAGTGGTTCATCAGAGAGCCGTAACGGCAGCGTGAGGGTGAAAAGGGAGCCTTTGCCCTCTTCACTCTCCACGGTGATGGTGCCTCCCATCATCTGGGCCAGGTGGAAGGAGATGTAGAGGCCCAGACCACTGCCGCCAAAACGGCGGGAGATGGAGCTATCGGCCTGTTCGAAACGCTGAAACAGCCGTTGCAACACCTCGGCCGACATCCCGATACCGCTATCCTCGACGACAAACTGCAGTTTCTCCTGTTGTTGCGAGACCGTCAGCCGGATGGCCCCCTGTTGTGGGGTAAATTTGAGGGCATTACCGATCAGGTTGATCAGAATCTGGCCCAGTCGCTGAACATCCCCGAGCAGTTTCTGCTTCAGAGACAACTGCAGTTCGGTGGTGAAGGTCAACTGGGCCTGTTCCATCCGTTGGGAGAACATCTGTTCGATTTCATGTAGCAGTTGGGCCAGGTCGAAGGGGGAGTCATCGATCGTGAATTTTCCCGACTCCACCTTGGAGAGGTCGAGAATATCGTTGATCAGTGCCAGCAGCCGGCGAGAGGCACTGCCGATGGCACGGATCTGCTCCTGTTGCTCCGGGGTGTGAATCTGCTCTTCGAGAAATTCACAGTTGCTGATGATCACCGTCATCGGGGTTCGCAGCTCATGGCTCATCGAGGCGAGGAACTCATCCTTGGCCTCGCTGGCCTGTTGGGCATCGGTTAAGGCCTCCTGCAGCAGTTGCTCCATCTCCAGTCGTTGGGTGATGTCACGAAAGACCGTGACGGTTCCGCCCAATCGCTGACCCTCTCTACTGCGCAGGGAGGCCTGGGTCAGCTCCACGGGAATGGAGTGACCATCCCGGTGCCTGAACCAGCTGCGCTCCTCTGGTAGGAGATCATTTTCGGTTCCGGAACAGGAGATGCAGAGCTGCTCCATCAGCGGTTTGTCGCTAAGCTCTTGCTGTGACCATCCCAGAATACCCTCAGCAGCACGGTTCATGAAGACCAGAGAGTCGTTAGGGTCGACCGCGAACACCCCATCTTCCATACTCGAGGTGAGACTGGTAGAGAACTGTCGAGCGGACTCTATCTCTCGGTAGAGGTCATGGAGTCGACGTTGGGACTCGCCGATTGCCACTAGCAGAATGCCGATCTCTCCTTTGCGACCGTTGATCCGGACCGGCTGCAGCAGATCCCCGCTGCCCATTCGCAACAGCAGTTGAATCGCCTCATTCACCCCGGAGACGAGATGGCGAGTGTTGCGGTAGGCCACCACCATGGCGAAGGTGATCGCTGTGATGATCAGTAGCCACTGCCACAGTGTCTGGCGGTGATGGTCATCGATCTCTTGCTGTAGTTCTGTTTTGAGTTGGGCTTCAATTCTCTTTGCGAGAAGATGGAGTAGCTCGATGGGGTCGGAGCCCTGATGGAAATAGTCGATCGGGTCGTAGCTGATGGTGGTGGCATCGATCAGCTCCCAGATGGTGAGGTCCCGGATCTCTTGGATCTCGGTCACCACCTCGATCATGAGTGAGAGTGTCCGGGAGTCGAGCGGTTGCTGCTGCTTGCTCAAGGTATTGCGTAGTCGAGTGAACTCGACGTTGGAGACCCAGAGGTTCTGTTGCAGTAGTCGGTAGAAAAGATCATCGGGGGGGAGAGGGTGTCGTTGCGGGTGGTTGTGATTGCGGGCCAGCAGGGAGCTCCCGGTTCCTCGCAGCTGAGCCAGCACCTCTCGCAGCTCCGGAATATCGATCAAGAGAATACGGGAGAGTCCGACCGGGCCGTGGTGGATCTGTAGTAGTAGGGAGTTCAGGTGATCGATGAGGTCACTCATCGTGATGAAGCCTGAGGATTCTTCGCCCTCCTGCTTCCACAGTGCGGCGACCCGTTCCAGCGTCTGTTCCAGCGCTTTCTGGAGGTGCGGTTGTCCTGAGGGGAGTTGTTGGAGGAGTCGTTGAAAGCGTTGCAGTTGTTGGGTGAACTGGAGCCGAATTTGGGCGAGGTCCTCCGTCTCCAGTTGGGGATGGTTCGGGTTGTGGTGGGCGATTTCACGTAGCCCCCGGTAGCGGGTGGCGAGGTCGATCCCTTCGTAGATTGGTGTAACCCACTGCAGCATTATCAAGCGCTGCTGTAACTGCTGTGTCTCCTCCTGACGCTCCAGCTCACTCTGGACCAGCATCAGCAGCAGTGGTAGTAGCAGTGCAGCAGCAGCGAGGAGGAGTGATCGACCCATCCCATGGCGCGACAGCGTCGAGGTTTCGATGGCCTCGAGCTCTTCCTTTGAACCGCTTTCTTTCATCTCCACCGTGTACTCTCCCTTGAACGTCTGACCGAGTCTCTTCCTGGTCCGGATCAGAATCCACTTAGCAAGCCCCACGGAGTCTAACATCGCTGTTGGTTCCAGTATAGTAACGGCTATTGTCGCTCCCTGTCGCGTTGTGCTACCGTCGAGGTTTGAGGCCTGCCAAAGATGGAACGGGTCAGGTGATCTCATCGAGAGGAGAGAGACTGAATGGATATCACCACGGCACTGCAGCAGCGCAAATCGACTCGAGCCTTTCTTCCCCAGATGGTTGCACCCGAGGTGGTGAGCGCGATACTCGATGCGGCCCGCCATGCCCCCTCTGGCGTCAATACGCAACCCTGGCAGGTGGCGGTGGTGCGGGGGGAGCAGCTACGCCGTCTCACCGGGGCGATGGAGCAGGCCTTTCGTAGTGGCGAGCGGGGGAAGATGGATTATGCCTACTATCCCGGAGAGTGGCGTGAGCCCTACAAGGGGCGACGGAAGGCCTGTGGGTTGCAGATGTATCAGACGTTGCAGATCGAGCGTGAGGATCGACAGCGTCAGCAGGACCAATGGGCGGCCAACTACCGTGCGTTCGATGCCCCGGTGGCACTCTTCTTCTTCATCGACCGTGATCTGGAGGTAGGCTCCTGGCTTGACTACGGGATGTTTCTGCAGTCGGTGATGTTGGCAGCGCTCGATCACGGTGTGGCCAGTTGTCCCCAGGCGGCGTTGGCAGAGTATCCGCAGATCGTCCGGGAACAGCTCGACTACCCCGACTCTGCGCTGCTGGTAGCAGGAATGGCGTTGGGCTATGAGGATACGACGGCGGTGGTCAACAGCTACCGTACTCCACGGGAAGCGGTGGAGCAGTTCGCCCGTTTCTACGAGTGAAGGTGCGAGGCGGATAGATTGAATCATTGGGTTGGTGTGTCAGGAGGAGAGCAGCGATGGGATATGAAGAGAGTTACCGCAGATCGATGGAGGACCCCGAAGGGTTCTGGGCAGAGGCGGCGCAAGAGATCGAGTGGGATCACCCCTGGGAGCGGGTTCTGGATGATCGTAACCCCCCGTTCTATCGTTGGTTCAGTGGGGGCAAGCTCAACACCTGTTTTAACGCCCTGGATCGTCACGTCATCTTTGGCCATGGGGATCGTACCGCGCTGATCTATGACAGTCCGGTAACCGACACGGTTCGCCACTACAGCTATCTGGAGTTGCGGGACGAGGTGGCGCGGGTGGCGGGAGCATTACGGGCGATGGAGGTGGAGCGGGGGGATCGGGTCTTGATCTATATGCCGATGATTCCGGAGGCGGTGATGGCGATGCTCGCCTGTGCCCGGATCGGCGCCATCCACTCGGTGGTTTTTGGTGGTTTCGCTGCTACCGAGTTGGCGACCCGAATCGATGATGCCAAGCCCCGGGTGGTGTTGACCGCCTCATGCGGGATCGAGGTCAACCGTATTGTGGAGTACAAACCATTGCTGGATGGGGCGATCGAGCAGGCCACCCATAAGCCGGAGCGAGTCCTGTTACTGCAACGACCGGAGCGAACCGCAACGCTGATTCCGGAACGTGACCTCGATTGGAACCCGTTCTGTGCCGGGGCCGAACCGGCCGACTGTGTCACGTTGGAGGCGACCGATCCGCTCTATATTCTCTACACCTCGGGTACCACCGGCGTTCCCAAGGGGGTGGTGCGTGACAATGGTGGTCATGCGGTGGCGCTGCTATGGAGTATGCGTAATCTCTATGGTGTGGCGCCGGGTGAGGTGTTCTGGGCGGCATCCGATGTTGGTTGGGTGGTGGGTCACTCCTACATCGTCTACGCTCCGCTACTCAATGGGAGTACCACCGTGCTCTATGAGGGCAAGCCGGTCGGAACCCCTGACCCTGGAGCCTTTTGGCGCGTGATTGCAGAGCATGATGTGCGGGTGATGTTTACCGCCCCCACCGCCTTTCGTGCCATCAAAAAAGAGGATCCTGCCGGGGAGTATCTGCGCCACTACTCGATGCCCAATTTTCGTGCACTCTTTCTGGCCGGAGAGCGTTGTGACCCCGATACCCTGCAGTGGGCCGAGCAGCAGTTGGGGGTGCCGATGATCGACCACTGGTGGCAGACCGAGACCGCCTGGGGGATTGCCGCCAACTGTCTGGGTATCGAGCAACTGGCGGTGAAGCCGGGCTCACCGACTCGACCGGTACCCGGCTATGACGTGCAGGTGCTGGATGCGGCTGGTGAGCCGGTAGCGGCTGGTGAGATCGGTCATATCATGATTCGGCTACCGATGCCTCCGGGCTGTCTGCCGACCCTGTGGAATAATGATCAGCGCTTTGTCGACTCCTACCTCTCGGACCATCCCGGCTACTATCTCACCGGGGATGCCGGTTATTTTGACGAGGATGGTTATCTCTGGGTGATGAGCCGGATCGACGATATCATCAATGTCGCCGGACACCGGCTCTCCACGGGAGGAATCGAGGAGGTGATCGCAGCCCATTCCGACGTGGCGGAGTGTGCCGTGATCGGAGTGGCCGATGCGCTCAAGGGCGAGCTGCCCCTGGGGTTGGTGGTCCTGAAAAGTGGGGTCGAGCGTGGCCATGAGGAGGTGATCTCCGAGGT
>CAYFOQ010000087.1:284-3710 GCA_964344735.1 uncultured Piscirickettsiaceae bacterium | reverse complement strand
GGCCCAAGACCCGCTCCGGCAAGATTCTGCGTGGGACGATGAAGAAGATCGCGGATGGTACCTCCTGGAAGATGCCGGCGACGATCGATGATCCAGAGATTCTCACCGAGATCACCACAGCACTGCGTTCGATCGGTTATGGAGGTGAGGGAGGGTAAAGTGTCACGTTACCTCTCCCTCTGGGAGAGGGTTGGGGTGAGGGGGGTAGGGTAGATACAAACCGAAGAGATTTCAGGGGTCAGCAATATCGTCCGACAATATAGGTTGACCACCCCCGCAATCAGCGACTATTATCCATCTTTATGGGCAAAGTGTCGACAATCTCACCAAAAGAGCCGGAGCGTATGGTGACCGTTGCCGATCGCGTCTTTCAGCAGCTTTGTGATGCCATCGTTGCTGGAGAGATTGCGGCCGGCAGCAAGATCAGCGAACCGGAGTTGGCGCGTCGTTATGACGTCAGTCGAGCCACCTTGCGAGAGGCGATTGGACGGCTGGAGAGCTGTAATCTGGTCACCCGTCGACCCAATGTCGGAGCCCGGGTGGTAGAGCTCACGGTGGAGGAGTTACTGGAGATCTATCGGGTACGGGAGGCGCTGGAGGGGATGGCCGCGCGGTTGGCGGCGGAGCAGATCAGCAACGCCGAGATCGATGCCATCGATGCCCTGCTGGAGGGGCGGCAGGGGAGTTTATCGGGGGATCTCAATCACGATTTCCACTACGCCTTGGTGAGGGGGAGTCGCAATCGCCGACTCTCCCACCTGCTCTGTGATGACCTCTATCATCTGATGCGGATGTATCGCACCCAACTGGGGCGAGAGAGTGGTCGGGGTAGTAGTGCAGTGCGTGAGCACCAGTACATTCTGGAGGCGATTCGGGATCGGGATGGCGAGCTGGCAGAGTTGTTGATGCGACGCCATATCCGTAAGTCACGACAACATATTGAACAGTTGATCTCTCGTCAGGAGAGAGAGGACAACGGTCAGGAGAAGCGAAATTGAGTACGATCACTCCGGGGATGCGGTTGCGGGCGGCGGTAGAGTTAGGGAATCCACTGCAGGTTCTGGGTGCGATCAACGCCTATAGCGCCATGATGGCGGACCGTAGTGGGGCTCAGGCGCTCTATCTCTCCGGGGCCGGGGTGGCCAATGCCTCTTACGGTCTGCCCGATTTGGGGATGACCTCGCTCAGTGATGTTCTGACTGATGTCCGTCGGATTACCGCCGTTACCGAGCGGCCACTGTTGGTTGATGCCGACACCGGTTGGGGGAGTGCCTTCAACATCGCCCGAACGGTGCGTGAGATGATCGCGGCTGGTGCCGCCGGAATCCATATCGAGGATCAGGTACAGGCCAAACGGTGTGGTCATCGTCCAGGCAAGGAGATCGTGCCGCTGGAGGAGATGGTGGATCGGATCCGGGCAGCGGTCGATGCGCGTAGTGACGACTTCGTGATTATGGCCCGAACCGATGCCCTGGCAGTGGAGGGGATGACGGCGGCGATCGAGCGGGCACAGGCCTGCGTCGAGGCCGGGGCCGATATGATCTTTCCCGAGGCGATGAATTCTCTGGATCAGTATCGCACCTTCGTCGATGCGGTGGGGGTGCCGGTACTGGCCAATATCACCGAGTTTGGTGCCACTCCACTCTTTACCACGACCGAGCTCGCCAGCGTTGGAGTGAAGCTGGCACTCTATCCGCTGTCGGCCTTCCGGGCGATGAATGCGGCGGCACTGCGGGTGTTTCAGGAGATTCTGCAGCAGGGGGGACAGCAGGGGGTGGTGGCCTCGATGCAGAGTCGCGATGAACTCTACCAATTTCTCGATTACCAGCGGCAGAGACTCCACCACAACGCAAGAAGAAGTCGGTCGCACTCTCCGGGGTGGCGGCCGGCAATACCGCAATCTGTACCGTTGGGCGCAGTGGCAATGACCTGCACTATCGTGGCTATGACATCCTTGCTTTTGCCGACCAGGCGGAGTTTGAGGAGGTGGCCCATCTATTGATCCATGAGCGCTGGCCCAATCGTGAAGAGCTGGCGGCCTACAAGGCTCGATTGGGTCGGTTACGGGGGCTGCCGGAACCACTGCGGAGCGTGTTGGAACAGATTCCCGCCAGTGCCCACCCGATGGATGTGATGCGTACCGGCTGCTCCATGCCGGGGGTGTTGGAGACCGAGGAGGATTCCCATCCGGTGGCGGCGGCGCGGGCATTGGGAGATCGACTGATTGCCCTCTTTGGCCCGATGCTCAACTACTGGTGGCACTACTCCCGCCGTGGGGTGAGGATCGATCTCGAGAGCGAGGAAGAGTCGATCGGGGGACACTTTCTGCAACTGCTTCATGGGCGACCACCAACGGCAGAGCAGGTTCGGGCGATGCACACCTCGCTCAATCTCTATGCCGAGCATGAGTTCAACGCCTCTACCTTTGCCGCTCGTGTGGTGGCCGGAACCGAGGCCGATCTCCACTCTGCCATTACCGCCGCCATCGGAGCCCTGCGTGGCCCCAAACATGGCGGCGCCAATGAGGCCGCTTGTGAAATTCAACAGCGCTACGCCAGCGCGGATGAGGCCGAGACCGATATTCGTCAGCGCTTGGCTCGCAAAGAGATCATCATCGGTTTTGGCCATCCGGTCTATACCACCGGTGATCCTCGCAACGAGATGATTCGATCGGTGGCACGAACGCTCTCGGAGCGTTCCGGGGAGATGGTACTGTTTGAGGTGGCGGAGCGGTTGGAGCAGGTGATGTGGGAGTCGAAGCAGATGTTTCCCAATCTCGACTGGTACTCTGCGGTCTCCTACCATCAGCTCGGGATCCCCGTTCCGCTTTTTACCCCGATCTTCGTCATCTCCCGCACCAGCGGTTGGGTGGCCCACGTGATCGAGCAGCGGATTGACCGCAAGATCATTCGTCCCAGTGCCCACTATACCGGTCCCGAGGAGCAGCAGTGGGTGCCGTTGGATCAGCGTTGATGACAATAGAGAGGAGCATGAAGTGAGTAACAATCAGGTAGAGAGCAATATCCGTCCCGAACCCGATGCCGAGCTGGTGGCAATTGCGGACTATATGCTGGAGTATCGGGTCACCTCGGCAGAGGCACTCGATACCGCTCGCAACAATCTCATGGATAGCCTCGCCTGCCTGTTGATGGCGTTGCGCTTTCCCGAGGCGGTGAAACATCTGGGGCCGATCGTTCCCGGTACCATCGTCCCCCATGGGGCACGGGTTCCGGGAACGTCCCATCAGCTCGATCCGGTCAAGGCGGCGTGGGATATTGGTGCGCTGGTGCGTTGGCTCGATTTCAACGATACCTGGTTGGCGGCGGAGTGGGGCCACCCCTCGGATAACTGGGGGGCGGTGTTGGCACTGGGGGATTTTCTCAGTCGTGAGGCGGTGGCGGCAGGTCGCCCACCCTGGCGTATGGG
>CAYFOQ010000087.1:0-212 GCA_964344735.1 uncultured Piscirickettsiaceae bacterium | reverse complement strand
TGTTGGCGCTGGAGAACAGCTTCAATTGGGTTGGGCTCGACCATGTGGTCCTGGTAAAAGTGGCCTCGGCGGCGGCTGCAGGGTTGATGTTGGGGTTCGATCGGGAACAGTTGCTCGATCTGCTCTCCCACGCCTGGGTCGATGGGCAGTCGCTGCGGACCTACCGTCACACCCCCAATACCGGCTCACGCAAGTCATGGGCCTCCGGGGAT
>CAYFOQ010000086.1:2737-9522 GCA_964344735.1 uncultured Piscirickettsiaceae bacterium | reverse complement strand
GGTCAGGGGGCCGCAGCGTGATTACAGATTACCCACACGATTCAGGACGGAGCCCTGCCGCCTCCTCAGACCAATCAGGCTCGGCGCCAGCTGGTGCCGTTAGGGCCATCCTCCAGCACCACCCCCTCATTCGCCAACCGATCCCGAATACGGTCTGACTCGGCCCAGTCACGATTGGCCCGCGCCGTGGCCCGCGCGGTAATCAGCTGTTCGATCTCCTCATCGGCAATGGCCGCCTGCTGTCCCCCCCCTTCCTGTAAAAACCGCTCAGGATCCTGCTGCAGCAAACCCAGGGTCGCCCCCAACTGTCGCAACAGCCGGGCATGGGCCTCTGTCTCCAGCCCACCCGCATCATTGAGACGATTGATTTCACGACTCAAGTCAAACAGTACCGCCAGTGCCTCCGGGGTATTGAAGTCATCCTCCATCGCCGCATCGAACTGCCGCTCCCACTCGCTCTCCGCAAGCGGCTCCACCCCCTCACTATCGATCCCCCGCAGGGTGGTGTAGAACCGGGTCAACGCCCCCCGTGCATTCTGCAGATTCTCTTCGGTATAGTTGAGGGGACTACGGTAGTGACTGGTCAGCAGAAAATAGCGTACCACTTCGGCCGGATAGAGCTTCAGCACCTCACGAATGGTGAAGAAGTTCCCCAGCGACTTCGACATCTTCTCATCATCCACCCGCACAAAACCGGCATGCATCCAGTAGTTGACGAAGGTGCCGCCATGGGCCCCTTCCGACTGGGCGATCTCGTTCTCGTGATGGGGGAAGATCAGGTCCATCCCGCCGCCGTGAATATCGAAATGGTTACCAAGACACTGAGTCGACATGGCCGAACATTCGATATGCCAACCGGGACGCCCCGCGCCCCAGGGAGCATCCCAGCTCGGCTCTCCGGGCTTGGCCCCCTTCCAGAGGGCAAAATCCATTGGAAAGCGTTTGACGGTTCCCACCTCCACACGGGCGCCTGCCTGTAAGTCCTCCAGGCTTTTTCCCGAAAGCTTGCCATATTCGGCAATCGTGGAGATGTCACAATAGACATCGCCATTATCGGTACGATAGGCCTTGCCGTTCTCCAGCAGCTGTTCGATCATGGTGAGGATCTCAGTCATCGAAGTGGTCGCCCGAGGCTCCTGATCCGGCTGATCGATTCCCAGGGCGGCGGAGTCCTGGTGCAGCGCCTCGATAAACCGTTCCACCAATACGGTGAAGGGCTCGCCATTATCGTTGGCACGCTGGATGATCTTGTCATCGATATCGGTGATATTGCGAACGTAGTGAACCTTCCATCCCCGGGAACGAAGGTAGCGCACGACCACATCGAAGAAGACCATCACCCGCGCATGGCCGACGTGGCAGTAATCATAGACCGTCATACCACAAACATAGAGTCCCACCTCCCCTTCATGGATCGGTTGAAATGGCTCCTTACGACGGTTTTGGGTGTTGTAGATCTGTAGCATGGCTCTTCCTGGAGGGGGCTTCACTCTGCCGTGGGATGATACGCCATCTCCCCTCCTCGCGGGGGAGGCAATTTCAGGAAGCTATGCTGGGAAAATGGTATGATTCCGGCAATTTTTTTAACCAGAACTGACCAACATGACCACTAAAGCCCCTCTGATTGGCGCCCTGATCGCCATTCTCGTCACCGCCACCATTCTCCTCACCCCAACGACGCCGGTCACGGCCGCTGCCAACCCCGAGAGTGCCCCGGGCTCCCCCCAGGTTCGTCTGGAGACCAGCCACGGCACCATCACCCTGGAGCTGGATCAGGATCGAGCCCCCAACACCGTGGCCAATTTTCTGCAATATGTCGATAACGGCCACTACCAAGAGACCATTTTCCACCGGGTGATTCCCGGATTCATGATTCAGGGAGGAGGGTTTGGTGTCGACTATCAACAGCGCGATACACTCGACCCCATCGCCAATGAGGCCGACAACGGGCTCCTCAACCTTCCCGGAACCATCGCCATGGCCCGCACCATGGATCCACACTCGGCCACCGCTCAGTTCTTCATCAACACCGCCAACAACCGCTTTCTCAACCATACCCGCAAATCACAGCGTGGCTGGGGCTACACCGTCTTTGGCCGGGTAATCGATGGAATGGAGGTCGTTGCCCGCATCGAGAATGAGCAGACCGGTGCTGGCGGCCCCTTCGGCAAGGATGTCCCCCTGAATCGAGTGACTATTCTCTCCGCCACACGCGTAGCCCCCTGACAACCCCTTCCCATCTCATTTCAGCAACCACAGGAACGATGACATGATCGTAAAGATGACTACCTCCAAAGGCTCCATTCGACTCTCTCTCAATCCCGACAAGGCACCAAAAACCGTCGCCAATTTTGTCGACTACTGTCGTGATGGCTTCTACGACGGAACCATCTTTCACCGGGTGATCTCCGGATTCATGATTCAGGGCGGAGGAATGGAACCCGGAATGGGTGAAAAGGCGACCAACGCCCCGATCGAGAATGAGGCCAACAATGGGCTGCAGAACCGGGCGGGTGCCATCGCTATGGCCCGCACCATGGATCCCCACTCGGCCACCGCGCAGTTCTTTATCAATACCAACAACAACGGCTTTCTCGACTATCCCGGCCAGGATGGTTGGGGCTACTGTGTCTTTGGTGAGGTGATCGAGGGGATGGATGTGGTACAGACCATCGAGAAAAGCGCGACCGCCAGCCGTGGATTCCATGATGATGTCCCGGTAGAAGATATTCTCATCGAGAAGGTGGAACTGGAGGAGGGAGAGTAGTCCAGGAGAGCCGTGCCACCGAGATGTCAAGCTGCTTCCTCTCCGATCTTCATCTCGGTCGGCACCACCCGGAGGCGGTTACCGCCTTTCACCACTTCCTCGACCACCAGGCTCCCCGCTTTCAGCAGATCTACATTCTCGGAGATCTCTTCGACCAGTGGCTCGGGGATGATCTCTCCTGTGACGAACATAGTGCTGAAATCTCCGCGCTACGTCGTGTGGTCGAGCGGGGTAGCACCCTGCTGATCCAACACGGCAACCGTGACTTTGCCCTTGGCCGAGAGTTTGCTCGACGTACCGGTGCCACCCTGCTCCCCGACCCAATGGTGATCGACCTTGACGGGCGCAAGGCAATGGTCTCCCATGGAGACATTTTCTGTAGCGATGATCTCCGCTACCAGCGCTATCGACGCCTGATTCGCCACCCGCTGCTGTTGGGGATGCTGCTACGCCTCCCCCCCGCGCTACGACGACGACTGGGCCAACGACTACGGCAACAGAGTGACCACCAAAAGCAGACCAAGCGTGCAGCCATCATGGATGTCACCCAACGCACGGTAGAGACCATGATGCGCCGAGCGGGGGTACAACTGCTGATCCACGGCCACACCCACCGCCCCGCCACTCACCACTTTACCCTTGATGGCAAGGCGGCAGAGCGCTGGGTACTGGGGGCGTGGCAGGGGGATCCGCGCCATCACTTGCTTATTTTTGAGGAGAGAGCATTGCTGTGGCAGCCAACCTGACCGATCGGCAGACAACAGGGGTTAGATTGTTTTCGGTCTGTTAAGTTTGACTTAAGACTCCTGGTTCACTATAGATATTCCCAAGTGATTCAAGAGAGGAAAAAACGATGTCTAGCCACTACCACTATGAAACCGATCACGATGAACGATACGAAATGAGCACTGACTGGGAGAGATCGTTTCATTACGAGATCGATGACGATCATGACGATCATGACGATCATGACGATCATGACGATCATTGGCAGGATGAGAGCATGGATCATGAGTACCATGAAAGCAGTGAATTTGAATCAGAGGATTCAGCATTCGATGAGTATTGGGAACATCTTCTTGAGTACCAACCCTCACTGAAACAGCAGGTGGAACTAGAACAGGGATCTCTGCAGTTCCAACAGGAGTTCGAATTCGAACTTAAGGATGGTTCGTTAGTTCTCAAGAGTGAAGAGCAGTTCGAGTACGAGCACCATGAACCTTTCGAAGAGGAGCGGGTAGAGGAGCCGCATACCGAGTCAAACCTCCTCGAGAGGGACGACACGATTGAGCAGTCGGAACTCCCGCGTCTCCACCAGGAGGAGAATCCATCACTGGAAAGTGAAGACACAACATTGGACGACCTATCTGGTGAAGCCGTAACACTAGGTCAGGTTATGGAACCGGAGCAGGAAACGGAAGAGCAGCACACCCCACTACGGATCGATGAGGCCATGGGGGTCGCTCGGCTCTACCAGTCCACCTTCGGCCGTACCCCTGACCAGAATGGCCTCAACTACTGGATCGATCGAGCGGAACAAGGCACTTCATTACGAGATATTGCCCACGAATTTTCTGCCTCGGCAGAGTTCGAATCGCTCTATGGGGAGCCGGATGATGGAGCGTTCGTCAACCTGCTCTATCGTAACGTCCTCCATCGGGAGGCCGATGAGGGGGGATACCAATTTTATGTTGAAGAGATGGCTCGAGGAGCAAGCCGGGAAGAGCTACTAGTCACCTTCTCGGAGTCGGATGAGAGCATCAATAACACCTTCGACCATTTCTCCTCAATGTACGAGACCGACGGAATTTGGTACGGTTTTTAGTTTCGATTGTTCCCCCCCTCTCCCCGCGGGAGAGGGGGCTCAATTTAACTGGCGTTGTAGACCCCCAACACCTCATCATCCCCTCCATCCTGTAGACTCTTCTGGTCATCCGAGCGGGCCTGTTCCAGCGCATCGAGGTAGGCATCATCGATATCCCCAACCACATAGTTGGCATCGAAAACCGAGGTATCGAACTGGCGGATCATCGGGTTCCCCTCTCGCACCGAATCGATCAGATCATTCAGATCCTGATAGATGAGGCGGTCGGCCCCGATCCACGCCGCCACCTCATCCTCACTACGACCGTGGGCGACAAGCTCTGAGGCAACCGGCATATCGATGCCGTAGACATTGGGATAGCGTACCGGTGGTGCAGCAGAGGCGAAGTAGACCTTGCGGGCGCCGGCATTGCGAGCCATCTCGATAATCTGGGCCGAGGTGGTTCCGCGGACGATGGAGTCATCGACCAACAGCACGTTCTTCCCCTTGAACTCCAGCCCCAGCGGATTGAGTTTCTGACGGACCGACTTCTTACGCTGCTTCTGTCCCGGCATGATGAAGGTCCGACCGATATAACGGTTCTTGATAAACCCTTCACGGTAGATCACACCAAGGGTGTAGGCCAACTGCGAAGCGGCCGTCCGGCTAGTATCGGGCACGGCGATCACCACATCGATATCGTGCTCCGGCCACTCGCGCAGAATCTTGGTCGCCAGCTTGTCCCCCATCCGTAATCGGGCCTTATGGACATGGACGTTGTCAATAATAGAGTCCGGCCGGGCGAAATAAACATATTCGAAAATACAGGGGGAGTGAACCGGATTCTCTGCACACTGCTGGCTATAGAGCTTGCGATCATTGCTGATATAGACCGCCTCTCCCGGATCGAGCTCACGGATCAGACGAAAGCCCAGGGTATCAATGGCGACACTTTCGGAGGCGACCACATACTCCCGCTCACCATCCTCATTCTCACGCTCGCCCACACAGAGTGGCCGCAGTCCGTAATCATCCCGAAAGGCGACCACCCCATGCCCGGCAATCAACGCCACCGCCGCATACCCCCCTTCGCAACGGCGGTGAACCGTGGAGACCGCACGGAAGATATCTTCCACCTCCAGCCGCAGCTTACCCATGTGCTGCAGCTCATGGGCAAATACGTTGAGCAGGATTTCGGAGTCGGACTCGGTATTGATATGGCGCAGATCCTCCATATAGAGATCACGCTTGATCCGGGCGGCATTGGTCAGATTGCCGTTATGGGCCAGCGAGATACCATAGGGGGAGTTGACATAGAAAGGTTGGGCATCTGCGGTAGAGGAGCAACCGGCCGTAGGGTAACGCACATGACCGATGCCGACATTCCCCTTGAGCCGCAGCATGTGACGGGTATGAAAGACATCTTTGACCAGGCCATTGCCCTTACGCAAGAACACCTTACCCTGATCATAGGTCATGATCCCGGCGGCATCCTGGCCACGATGCTGCAGTACCGTCAGCCCATCATAGAGCGCCTGATTGACCGGCGCGGTCGCAATCAATCCAATAATCCCGCACATGACCGTAGATCCAGTTGATATCCAATAGACTTCATTCCGGTGAGGGAGTATAGATCATCCTTCGGGACAATGCCCCCTGGAGTGAAAAGTTACCGAGCCAACCCACCCCATGCACCGGTTTTGAGATCCTCAGGGATCAACTCCAGCAACAGTGCCGTCACCTCACGCAGGTGGGGCAGGAGCGTAGAGTCCTGCCACCAACGGTCGTGAACCATCGGTGTCATCTCGACACCCATTGCCAGTAGCGAGACGATCAATACCCCCCGCAAGGCCCCAAAGAGCCCTCCGAGCAGATGATCGAAGGAGCCCAGCCCGGAGAAGGAGACCAGCTCTTGCATCAATCGATTGACCAGCGACCCCAGAATCAGGGTGGCGATAAAGAGGATTCCCAACGAGGCCGCCATTCGCAGTGATGGGGTCGCAATCAGTGACTCCAGCAGTGCGGCCTGTTGGGTCGAAAAGTTGACCGCCACCCAGAAGGCGGCCACCCAGGTGACCAGGGAGATCGCCTCCTTGAAGAAACCGCTAAGCAGACTCATTCCGGTAGAGATCAGCACGATCGCCAAAATCGCGATATCGACGCCGTTGAGTCCTCCCGGTTCGATCACTGGTGGCATCGTCACTACCAGGCACC
>CAYFOQ010000086.1:1542-2727 GCA_964344735.1 uncultured Piscirickettsiaceae bacterium | reverse complement strand
TAATTGCCGGAAAAGGACATTTTTAGAGGTGCCTTACCTACTGAGGTCGCATATGGGGAAAGAGCAATACATCCCGAATGGAGGGAGAATCGGTAAAGAGCATCACCAACCGATCGATTCCGATCCCCTCTCCGGCCGTGGGGGGCATCCCGTACTCCAGCGCCGCAATGTAGTCCTCATCGTAGTGCATCGCCTCGGCATCTCCGGCCTCCTTCTCGGCCACCTGATCACGAAAACGGGCGGCCTGGTCCTCGTAGTCATTGAGCTCGGAGAAGCCATTGGCAATCTCCCGGCCACCGACGAAGAACTCGAACCGGTCGGTAACGAAGGGATCATCATCACTACGCCGCGCCAACGGAGAGACCTCGGTAGGATAGGCGGTAATGAACGTGGGCTGGTTCAGACGGTGCTCTACCGTCTTTTCGAAGATCTCGATCTGCACCTTTCCCAGACCATAACTCTCCTTGAGCGGAATATCGAGCCGCTGTGCCACCGCCCGAGCCCGCTCCAGCACCTCCAGGTCGCCAGCCTCCAGCGCTGGATTGAAGTGGAGAATCGACTCTTTCACCGTCATCCGAGTAAAGGGAGCGGCGAAGTCGAACTGCTCTCCCTGATAGGGCACCGTGGTGGTACCCACGACATCTGTGGCAATCCCCCGCAACAGCTCCTCGGTCAGATCCATCAGTTCATGATAGTCGGCATAGGCCTGATAGAACTCGACCATCGTGAATTCGGGGTTGTGACGAGTGGAAAGCCCCTCATTACGAAAATTGCGGTTGATCTCATAGACCCGCTCGAACCCTCCGACCACCAGCCGCTTGAGGAAGAGCTCTGGTGCAATTCGCAGAAACAGCTCCATATCGAGGGCGTTGTGATGGGTGGTAAAAGGGCGCGCAGTGGCCCCCCCCGGAATGGTCTGCATCATCGGGGTCTCGACCTCGAGAAAGTTGCGCCGATTGAGAAAGTCTCGCAGATAGTGAATGATCTCGACCCGACGCCGGAAAATTTCCCGCGAGCCGTCGTTCATGATCAGGTCGACATAACGTTGACGATAGCGGGCCTCGGTATCGGTTAGCCCATGAAACTTCTCCGGCAACGGTCGAACCGATTTGGTCAACAGCTCGAGCCGGTCGACCTTGACCGAGAGTTCGCCGGTTCGAGTCTTGAACATCACCCCTTCGGCAC
>CAYFOQ010000086.1:0-1481 GCA_964344735.1 uncultured Piscirickettsiaceae bacterium | reverse complement strand
TGCCCATGATCCGCTTGGCCATCATCCTTCCGGCCACCGCCACCCGTACCCCCTCTGCCTCGAGGGACTCCCCCTCCATCTCACCATAGTGCTGATGGAGTTCAGCGGCGAGTCCATTCCGCCGGAAACTGTTGGGGAAAGGGTTCCCCTCCAGTCGTAGTTGCGACAGCTTCTCCCGTCGCTCAGCGATCAACCGATTCTCATCCTCTATCACAGACTCGTCTGTCGTCATTACTCTACCTTGTGCTATTTCTGATAACGGCCTGGCCGTAACCTCATGTGGGCGATCATAACCCCGATTTGAGACTCTCTTCGATAAAGGGGTCGAGATGACCATCCAGTACCGCCTGGGTGTTACCGGTCTCATAGCCGGTGCGCAGATCCTTGATCCGTGACTGGTCGAGGACATAGGAGCGAATCTGGCTGCCCCAGCCGATGTCGGACTTGGCATCCTCCGCCGCCTGCTTCTCCTCGTTCTGCTTCATCAACTCGGTCTCGAAGAGCTTGGCCCGCAACATTCCCATTGCGGTCGCCTTGTTCTTGTGCTGTGAACGCTCATTCTGACACTGCACCACGATACCGGTAGGCTCATGGGTAATCCGCACCGCCGAGTCCGTGGTATTGACATGCTGCCCCCCGGCACCCTGTGCGCGATAGGTATCGATCCGGAGCTCGGCGGGGTTGATTTCGATCTCGATATCCTCATTCACCTCCGGATAGACAAAGACCGAGGCGAATGAGGTGTGACGACGGTTACCAGAGTCGAAGGGGGATTTTCGCACCAGCCGGTGAACACCGGTCTCGGTTCGGAGCCAACCGAAGGCGTACTCTCCACGAAAATGGACGGTGGCCGATTTGATTCCTGCCACTTCACCGTCTGAGGCCTCGATCAACTCCACCTCGAATTCACGCTGCTCCCCCCACCGTAGATACATCCGTAACAGCATCTCCGCCCAATCCTGAGCCTCGGTACCCCCTGACCCGGACTGAATGTCGAGATAGGCGTTGGAGCTATCCTGAGGTCCGGCAAACATCCGCTGAAATTCCAGCGCTTCGATCTCTCGACTCAGATCATCGAGGTCCCGCTCCACCTCGGTGACGATCTCCTGATCCCCTTCCGACTCCGCCATCTCCAGCAGCTCACGGGCATCAGTCCCCCCGGTAGTCAGACGATCGAGCCCGACGACCACCCGTTCCAGTATGGCACGCTCCCGACCTAACGCCTGGGCCCGCTCAGGCTCATTCCAAACCTCCGGAGACTCCAGCTCACGGTTGACTTCGATTAGTCGATCGGCCTTTTCGGCATAGTCAAAGATACCCCCTCAGCGCCTCAGTGCGCTCGTTCAGATCCTTGATTCTGCTATAAATAGGGTTGAGTTCCATGTCAGTTTCGCTATGAGACACCGCTAAAAAGGTTTTGGCACTCCTGAATGGCAACACGCTCAAGCACATCCCTTTGTCGCTCGGCTGCGGCCTTCCCT
>CAYFOQ010000085.1:4297-9637 GCA_964344735.1 uncultured Piscirickettsiaceae bacterium | reverse complement strand
AATGGGTGTTCATGATGAATCAGAATCGGTGTTCAGGTTGGGCCGGAAAATGCAATCGTGTGGAAAGGTAACCGTGACCTCCAGTCCATCCGGGTCATTACAGTTGTTCAGTGAAATTTTCGCATTGTGAATCTCGGCAACACGCTGACAGATGGAGAGCCCCAAGCCAGATCCGTTGGCTACGGTACTGTTGCGATAGAAGCGTTCGAAGATCTGCTTCTGAATGGGTGCAGGAATGCCGGGGCCGCTATCTCGTACAGTAATTTGATTCTGGTCATCCTGCTGTTGCGTACTGATGGTGACTTGGCCTCCTGCAGGGGTGTAACGGATGGCGTTATCGATCAGGTTTCTCAATAGGGTAGTGATCAACTCTCGACTCCCTTTCATTGGGAGTAGCGGCGTGGTGGTATTCAATGTGAGAGTAATGTTGGCATGGTCGGCCTGTCGACTCAGTAACTGGATATTCTCTTCAACGACGGTTAGCAGATCTACTGTGTCGCTCTGTTGATCCAGCTGCTGGATGTTGTCGATCCGTGCCAGGGCCAGCAGCTGCTCAGCAAGATGGGTGGTACGATCCACCCCCTCGATGATCTGTTCCAGTGCATGGCTGCGTTGTTCCGGGTTCTCTTCCCGGTAGGCAACCTGTGCGTGGATCTTGATCGCCGCCAGTGGTGTGCGTAGTTCGTGCGCTGCATCAGCGGTGAAACGCCGCTCTTTGTCGATGGCGTGTTGTAGCCTGGAGAAGAGTCGGTTGAGTGCGTCGACCATCGGCAGCAGCTCTCCAGGGGTACGGCTAGAGTCAATATTCTCCAGATGGTTACCATCCCGTTGCGTCAGGTCCTGAGTGATCTTCGAGATCGGTCGGAGCCCCTGTCGTACCGACCACCAGATCAACAGCGCCAATAGTGGCAGGCTGAACAGGGCATATCCATAGAGATGTTCGGTCACTTCCTTCGTCACCTCGTCGCGGACCTCCAGTAGCTCCCCGACATGGATGGTGGCTTGTGGGTGGGCCAGGCTGAAGGTTCTCCACAGTGATCCATCGATCTGTCGCTCTTCAAATGCTCCTTGGGTGAGAGAGAGTGGCTGTTGTGGGGCCTGAATAGACTTGATCAGAAGTGTTCCTTCCAGATCAAAGAGCTGAAAGGCAATTTTGTGTTCATAGTCGTGAAACTGTTGTGAAATCTCATCCAGCTGGTAAGGGGTAATCAGGTGCCAGCGGTGTTGACTGGCCTCGGCCAGCTCCCCTTCGACCAGGGTAAGCAGCAGTTTTGCGGTCTGTACCAGGTTGGCATCAAACACCTCTTCGGCCTCATGTCGTACCTCTTCACGGATGAGTGAGCCAAACAGCATCCACAGGGTAACGACTGACCCCAATAGCAGGATCAATAGCCGGTTCTGTAGTGAAGGGGTATTCATGGGCTGGCGTTAGGGCTCCTCATCAGGGGGGACTGGAATTTGATAACCGACACCGCGTACCGTCTGGATCGTGGTTTTTCCAAGCTTCTTGCGTAGGTGGTGAATATGAACCTCGATGGTATTGCTCTCGGCTCCATCATCCCAGCCATAGAGGGTCTCCTCCAGCTGAGTCTTGGTGATGACCCGACCGATATTGCTCATCAACAACTCCAGAATGGAGAATTGATGCCGCGTCAACTCTACCGGTTTCTCCCTCTGGGTGACACGACGTGCCGCTGGATCGATGACGATATCTCGGTACTGCAATAGGGGATTGCTTTCACCAATGCGGCGACGGTGGATGGCACGTAGTCGTGCGCTCAGTTCATCCAGGTCGAAGGGTTTGGTGAGGTAGTCATCGGCACCACCATCGAGTCCGGCAATACGGCTCTCCAACGCATCGCGCGCAGTGAGAATGAGGATCGGTGTGCTGTCTCCATGGCTGCGCACCTCACGCAGAATCTCCAAACCATCTACGTGAGGCAGTCCCAGATCCAGTACCATCAGATCAAAATGGTCCCTACGCACTGCACGCAGTGCAGTCGCTCCATCATCGATCCAGTCCACCCGATATCCGGCTTGGGTGAGTCCGGCGCGCAGACCGTCTCCCAGTAGTGGATCATCTTCAATCAGCAACAGTCTCATCGCCTATTTTCTCAGTAACTGTTCAGCGCACCTTTGAAAGATCAACTCAATCATCTTCCCACCGGCCGATCCCTGGAATGCGGATCTGGTGTTCGTTGAAACTCCCCGTTGCAGCATTGATATGGCAGGCATCACACTGGCTCAGGGAGCGGATCTGATCATTGTTACGAATGAATCTGCTGGGGATCTCATGATGTTCGTGGAGAAACGGGCGGGTTTTGGTAATTCTGGGCATCTCTTCATCGCTCTTCTGTTCCCAGAAGCGATACCAACGGGAGCGACCGGCATGGTCACTCAGAAAACGGGTAATCTTCTGTTGTCCCGATGGATCCAACTCCGCATTCTCTCCAAAATGGTCTTCTAGTCCACCCATAATCTTCTGCCATGCGCTGGTCGAGAGGAAGCGGGGAGGGTAGGCGATATGACAGCTTCCACACTCATTGCGGTAGAGCAGAGCGGTCGGCCCTTTCAGTGAGTTGTTGTGGTGTTCCCATTCATCATCGTCGGCAATGGCCCACTGTGTGGGGCTCAGTAGTGTGATGATTATCAGGAATCTGTGGTGGATCGGTTTCATCTTTTTCTCCATCGTCACTCTATCCATCATTGCAAAAGTGTTGGCACGCCTGAGTCGCAACACGCTCAAGCACATCCCGGTGTCGCTCGGCTGCGGCCTTCCCTGACCACAGACGGTTGCGACTCAGGCGTGCCAACACTTTTGCAACGATGGATCTATTCATGTTTATGCAAAGTGCTTCGAAATTATTCAGGGGTGAGCTGAACATATTCCCGGCTCTCCTGCTGGATGTAGCTGAGAATGTCTCCCTTCTCCTGCGGAGAGCAAGTGCGTCCCAAGGTCCACTTGCAGTTACGTTTGAACCACTTCTCCACCTTACCGATACTGCTAAAGCGCTGCGGTTCAATGGCAGGGGAGATAGGCTGAATCACCTTCCCGGTTCGCAGGTGTCGCCCCGGTTGTGCCAGTGAAGGGCCGTGACAGTCGGTACAACTACGGCTCTTGCCGGATTTTTGGTGAGGGGACTTGCGCTGCCAAAGCGTCTTGCCACGCTCGGGGTCAAAGCTGGAGGCTCCAAGCTGGAGATAGTTCGTTTTTAACCGTTCGATGACGTTGCCTGACCAGGCCGGTGTGGTCGTAACGACAAGACTGAGCAGCAGTACCATGCGCAGTGTAGTCATTATATTACACACCGGGCAAGGCAATGGCGCGATCACTGAAGTGGCCGGTTGCGGCATCCCGATGACAACCATCACAGTGGATTTTGCTACCGACAGAGGGGAGTTGCCAGAGGCCGGGGGTGAGCTCGTCATGTTTCTCCTGCCAATAGGTCGTTGTGGTGATCTGAGTGGGAACCGTATGCTCCGGGATCGATCTGGAGATCTTCCAGGCGGCTTCGGAGAGGGCCTGCTCTGCGGCATGTTCTGTAAGAAGCTGAAGGATGGTTAGTCGATCGTTTTTATCGAGTGCCAGATCTTCTCCAAAATGGTCCTCTCCCCGTTCCATGATCTGTTTCCAGGAGCGTGCTGGCAGCAGGCTGGGGTGGTGCAGGGTATGGCATGAGCCGCACTCCGACTGCCACAATGGATAAGCGGAGTGCTCCGGTAGTACTGTATGGTGGTAAATTGGGGGTTGTGTTCCCTCGATCTGTGCAAACCAGAGCGCCAATGCGGGGGTGGAGAGCAGCAGACCACTGACCAGAGCCATCTTCCTGCCCACCGGCATGGGGCGGTTTGCATGGTAGCCCCCGGTGATCATTGCGCGTACCAGTTTGCGCTTGCTCAACCAGCGCTCAACGGCGACTCCAGCCAGATGGAGTGGAATCAGCAGTATTAAGAACCAGGCCAGAAGGTGATGGATTTGGTGGAATCTGCTGCCTGTTGCGATCGAAACCACCCCCTGTAGAGGGCCGCTCTGTTCCTCTCCTCCGAGGGTCAATAGACCGCTGATGACAATCAATGAGAGCAGTCCCAGCAGCAGGAACACCATCCATCCTGCAGCAGGGTTATGGCCTGCAGTGGTGGGCGCAGCCCCCCGTCGTAGCTGACGAAGATGAGTACGGACTGCACTCCAGGGGTAGATGAAGTGGCGGAACTGTGCGTAGTCCCCTCCGACAACCCCCCATACCAGACGAAACAGCAGTAGTATCAGCAGTAGATAACCGACGAAGAGGTGTGTTTCGAAATAGATGGCATCGGTCGTGATCCAGGCAGTCATGACGGTGGACACAAGCAGCCAGTGAAAGATACGGGTGGGGAGTGCCCATATCGCTCTATCCGTGCGGTGTCGTTGTGGATTCTCTTTCATTCCAAAGAGTCTAGAGATCCAATCTTAAGAATACCTTAACAGGCTGTTGAGATTCTACTCATGCGCCACGATGCCGCGTAAAAAAGTGACTGCTGGATCGTGATTGGTTCCAAGTGGACCAGTTTTGTGTGGTAGGTTTTTAGGTTGAAGTGGGTTCAGCGGTGACCATGCGGTAGCAGCGCAGGATGATTGCCCCTAACATCAGAAAGAAGATCGCCAGAGCAATGGCAGGTAGTAGCAGGGAGAGGTGAAGTTGCAACGCCAGTAACAGGGTCAGCGGGATGATGAGGTAGAGCAGGAACAACGCTCGGCTCCAGCGGGCAGGGAGGATCTGAAACAGGGTTGGAAGTGTGCTCAACTGACCCAGACGGGCAGGGTCACGGAGTAGCGCCTGTTGAAGGTGCAAAAAGGTGAGGAAAGGGGCAATCTTGATGACCATCCCTACCACCATTGGCAGTAGAAAACCGCCGATCCAGAGGAGTCCCAGGTAGGCGGAGAGCGCTCCGGATTGGAGTGCGGAGAAGAGTAGCCAGATGGATCCGAGAGCAAGGCCACCCAATCCGAGTTGCCAGAATCGGACCGAGGGGTCGGGAAGGGCGCGTTTGCGCCGGGACAAACGGCTCAATGCTGTAACGGCGTAGATGAATAGTCCGATAGCAATCGTCGCCAGCAGCGGAGAACGTACGGCCCCAGGTACCCCTTCTGCGGGTAGCACTCCCCAGAGTAGCAATAGAGTGGCTAAGGTGGGAACCCCATGTTTTCGCATCCATGGTGGAAAATCGGGGGTAACCTGAAACATCGGGATCAGGTGAAAACTGGTGGCGACCACCAACAGCGTAAAGCCTCCTCCCAGTCCCCACACCGCGTGAATATCGGTCCACTGTCGTTGTAATGGAACCTGTTCCAGCGCCCAGCCG
>CAYFOQ010000085.1:0-4287 GCA_964344735.1 uncultured Piscirickettsiaceae bacterium | reverse complement strand
AGCCGGAGAGTAGTCCGCCACCGAGTAAGATGAGTAGCCAGAAAAAGGGGAGGATAAAACGGAGTTGGCGCAGCCACTCCCCGGTCGTGTGCGTCTGAAACAGTAGCAGTGTGAGTTGGAGTAGATAGGGGAGCAGGACCAGTAACAGCAGTAGTGCCGCGAGCTGTAGCAGTAGGGGCGTCGTGGTCAGTAGTCCGGTGGCAAAGAGCACTGTTCCCAGGGAGAGCCCTAGATGAACTAGTGCCCCGATCACCAACATCAGGATCACTCCGAGGTTGAGCAGGTGGATGGTGCCGATCCAGAAGGGGCTCCAGCGATCGAGTTCGATGGGGTCGGTTGCGGTAGCGAGGACACCACTGAGTAGCAGGCCAAAGAGCGGGGCCGTAAGAAAAAAACGGAGTGGTACGGTGGCGGGGGGGGGCCGACTCGACAGAGAGATTGGCGGTATTGAACATCGTCCCGACTCCTCTTGCCCGGCTACTACGGGTTGTTGATCTCAGCCATCACCCGTGCACTGGCCAGCGAATCTTCCTGGTGGTAGATCAGAATTTCGTATGGGGCCTCGCCTTCGAGGTAGAGCTGGTAGCTGTACCCCATCTCTCCGAGGATCCCGTAGAGTGGTACCGGTTCCATGCGATGAAGCATCCGGACATACCCCCCTGGAATGAGTCTCTCCAACGCCGACAGTACCCGGTTCATCGGCTCGGGTGGAGGGAGCTCACGAACATCACAGCGGATCTCACCAGTAGGGGGGGAGGTCACCGGGATAGTCCTCAGTCAAGGGTGGAGTGGATTGATCCGCTCACGAGTGTCGGAATCGGTACCCATCTGCTGGTCGATCATCGGGTAGAGGATCTGCTCCTCTTTGATATTGTGCTGCTGCATCATCAGCATCAGGGTCTCCGCCACCCCCAGTACCTGGTCGGCGTAGTGGTTCATCACCGCCTGCTGTAGCCCCTCGAGCAGCGACCGCATCTGTACGTGCTCCATCCGCATCACCTGGGTGGGGCCTCCGCGTTGGCCGGTTCGGGCTTCGAACTCTGGAAAGAGTATCTCCTCCTCATTGTTGAAGTGTGCCAGTGTTGCCTGATTAAACTGCTCCCAATGGTGGCTTGCATCCTCCCACTGTGCATTGGAGACCGCCTGTTCCATCTGGCTGAAAAGGTCATCACAGTAACGGTGCTGTTGGGTCATGATTTGAGAGATTGGATCCATCGTCTGTGCCTGCGTAAACGGTGTTGATCGGGCCATTTCATCATCGCATCCACTCATTGACTACCGCCGATCGCAGGAGCGGTTGATATTTATCAAAGGAAACCTGGAAAATAGGGCGATGCCCCCGCTCTATATCGACTCTCATTGTCACCTCGATTCCCCTCGATTCGATCATGATCGAGATCAGGTGGTCGCCCAGTGTCATCACCGTGGTGTGGTGGGGTGGATCATCCCTGGACTTCATAGCGGACAGTGGCAGCGTGGTCAGGAGTTGGTGGCTGAGATTCCCGGGGCACGAGTAGCGCTCGGGGTGCATCCGCTCTGTATCGATCAAGAGCCGGATCCTCAACCATGGCGTGTGTTGGAACAGGCGTTGGAGCGGAATGGTGAGGTGGTAGCGATTGGTGAGGTGGGGGTAGACTTTGCCGCCGTTCGTGCTCGAGAGCAGCGTCTGCAGCAGTTGGCTCTGTTCGAACAGCAGTTGGCCGTTGCCGTGAAGTGGCGGTTGCCACTACTGCTCCATGTTCGTAAGGGGCATGAAGAGGTGTTGGCACTGTTGCGGCAGCAGCAACCCCCTGGTGGGATTATCCATGCCTTTAGCGGCACGCCAGAGTTGGCCCGGCGCTATTTGGAGGTCGGGTTTCTGATTGGCCTGGGTGGTGCGGTGACTCGACCCAATGGCTGGCGTCTCCATAAAACGGTGAGGGAGCTCCCGCTCTCGGCATTCGTGTTGGAGACGGATGCTCCGGATATGCCGCTCCATGGTGCGTTGGAGAGGCGCAACTCGCCATTGTGGATTCCCGAAATTGCCACAGCTGTGGCTACACTGCGGCAAGAGTCGCTGGAGAGGGTGGCGGCTCAAACCAGTCATCAGCTGGTCAATCTTCTTGGCTTGACGGGGTGGCTACAAGAGAGAATGATGCCACTATGAATAGAATTTCAACAACCCGTTATGCCGCTGTGGTGGGGCTGCTGTGGTTATTGTGGCTCCCTGCAGCCACTGCCGAAGTGGCGGTTTTACTGCACGGTCTGCTCGGTAGTAGCAGCTCCTGGGAGCGTGTCGGTGCGGTCGACGCACTTCATCAGCAGGGATGGGAGCGAGCGGGTCGACTGAACCCCGGGGGACCGAGCGGAGTGTTGCTTTCCAGACCAGTGCTTCCCCCACGTGGCAATCGACTGCTCTATCTGGCCGATATTCCGTCGCTGATTCCGCTGGAACAGCAGAGCGAACTATTGGAACAGATGTTGACTACCGTGATGAACCACCATCCGGATGAGCCGCTCTACCTGATTGGTCACTCTGCTGGTGGTGTGGTGGTACGGATGGTGGCGGTGCGTAACCGGATTGAGCGACTGCGCGGAATCATTACCCTGGCCTCACCCCATCTCGGTAGTCCTTACGCTAATCTGGCGTATGACTTGGCGACACTGCCCTATCCATTCCGGCTGCTCCCTAAACTGGTCGCCAATGACAAGTATCGAGTATTGCGCCACTCCAGACCGATGATTCGAGGACTGGTCGTCGCCCGGCCTGGAACGCTGCTCCATTGGCTCAACCAGCAGCCACATCCGGATATCCATTACATTTCGATCATCCGTCGCCAGCCCCCTTCTCGGGTGGATGAGGCACTGGTACCGTTCTGGAGCCAGGATATGAATCGGGTGGCAGCGCTCTATGGGCGCTCACAGATGATCTCTACCCTGGCTCCACACGGGGTTACCTATGAGGATGGTCAGTTGTTGGGGGTGTTGTTGAATCAGCTGGTGGTAGAGCCATAGTTATCAATGCTGGATCAAGGGAGCGAGAGGAGTAGCTTGGAAAATCGATGCTGGTCTGGTGATCGACCAGGGGGACGTGTAAATGACCATTTTCGAACGCCGAAATGACGGAATTCAGGGGTGAGCTAAACAGTGACCAAAAAAATACTTCACATTACCTCACAATGGGTACACAATCATGCTAGCGCGAGATTCGGCCTGTGGATACGGTCACAGTATCTGCGGGAGTGTTGAAGAAAGAGAGAGGGAGAACCGCTGTAATGGCACCAAAAACTACTGCAGTCAAAGAGGCTTTCACTAAGGCACAAACCATTGCCACCATCGCCGAGGATACCGGTCTGTCGAAAAAGGCAGTCACCGATGTGCTCGATAGTCTTGGCATCATCATCGAGCGTCATGTTAAGCCCCGTTCTGTGGGTCGCTACACCCTGCCGGGTGTGATGACTATCAAACGTTACAAGAAAAAAGCAACCAAAGCACGAGAGGGACGCAATCCTCAGACCGGTGAAGCCATCACCATTGCTGCCAAGCCAGCGCACAACGCATTGAAGATTACTCCAGCCAAGGCGTTGAAGGATAAACTGTAGTAGAATCACTATTCACCACTGCCTATAAGGCACCTCTAAAAATAGGCATTTTGCGGTAAGTACGAGGAAGCACCGCACGGAGAATCGCAGTGTACAAGCGAGTACATGAGGATTCGAGTACGGAGCTAACGAAGTAATTGCCGGACAAGGACATTTTTAGAGGTGACTTATAATTGAATCAGATGTAGGGAGTGTGAGCGGGAGGTGGGAACCTGCTCCTGATGCAGTTGTGGTGAACTCCCGGAGATGGCGTGGTAACGGCATCTTCGGGGGAAAACGGATACACCTTCCCCGAAGGGAAGGTGATCCGGATCGGTTTCTAATACCTGACACGGTTTCTCCGTCAGGATTCGAACGGTTGAGCAGCCCTCAACATGGACGACAGGGAGGATTCCCTGTTTCCCGTCTGTTGTCGAGTGGTTCGCTCAGTTGCACTTTCTCTTCGATCTTTTTCCCTGTCGAGGCAGAGGAATCACGGAGAGCGTGTGCGGCTGGGTCGTGATAAAGATCGTCAGATACGGTATGCGTTTCCACAGCCATTTCAGGGAGCGTGGGAGCCAACGCTTGATGACCCGTCCCAGCACTTCCAGAGCTTCCAGCAACAGATACCAGATTAGTAGCACCAATGCACCATAATGGTTGGAGGTGACTGCCTGTTGACACCGGAGTAAACCCGCACTTATTCGCCGCATCCCGCAGGGGCGGC
>CAYFOQ010000084.1:8010-9722 GCA_964344735.1 uncultured Piscirickettsiaceae bacterium | reverse complement strand
GTGTCACCTTGACATGGTGGAAGTCGGTGGTTCGAATCCACTCGCGCCTACCAGACCACAGTAATGGTCAGACATCCCGAGTCTCTCCTCAGAGAGGTTCGTGACGGGTGGCTGGCCTTTTTTTTTGATTGGCCTGACCAGGCCGCTGGAGAGATTGTGATGCCAGTGATCACGCTGCCGGATGGTTCTCAACGTACTTTTGATCACCCGGTGACGGTGGTGGAGGTAGCGGCTGATATCGGCCCCGGGCTGGCCAAAGCGGCACTGGCCGGACGGGTTGGCGGACGGCTGGTGGATACCTCCTACCGGATCGAGGAGGATTGTGATCTGGCTTTGATCACGGCACGGGACGAGGAGGGGGTAGAGATCCTGCGTCACTCCACCGCCCATCTGTTGGCTCAGGCGGTAAAGTCGCTCTACCCGGAAACCCAGATCACGATCGGCCCGGTGGTGGAGAGTGGCTTCTATTATGACTTCGCCCGAGAGGAGAAGTTTATCCCCGAGGATTTCGTCGCGATCGAAAAGCGGATGGCGGAGTTGGCTGCAGAGAATCTGCCGATAGAGCGGCAGGAGCTGGAGCGGGATGAGGCGATCGCCTTTTTCGAGGGGCAGGGCGAGACCTACAAGGCGGAGATCATTCGGGATATCCCCGCCGGTGAGGTGTTGTCGCTCTATCGTCAAGGAGATTTTATCGATCTCTGTCGCGGTCCCCATGTGCCGGCTACCGGCCACCTCAATGGTGGGTTCAAGTTGATGAAACTGGCCGGGGCCTACTGGCGGGGCAACTCCGATAACGAGATGCTGCAGCGGATCTACGGGGTCGCCTTTGCCGATAAGAAGCAGCTCAAGCAGCATCTTCATCGCCTGGAAGAGGCGGAGAAGCGTGATCATCGCAAGATCGCCAAACGTCTCGATCTCTTTCATAGCCAGGAGGAGGCCCCGGGGATGGTCTTCTGGCATAGCAAGGGGTGGTCGATCTATCGTGAAGTAGAGTCCTACATCCGCGAGCGACTGCGTCACCATGGCTTCCATACCCCACAAGTGATCGATCGAGTGTTGTGGGAGAAGTCGGGCCACTGGGACAAGTTCGGCGAGATGATCTTTACCACCCACTCCGAGAATCGGGATTACGCCATCAAGCCGATGAACTGTCCCGGTCACGTCCAGATATACAACCAGGGGTTACGGAGCTATCGTGACTTGCCGCTACGGCTGGCAGAGTTTGGCTCCTGTCACCGCAATGAGCCCTCCGGTACGCTCCATGGGTTGATGCGGGTGCGCAATTTCACCCAGGACGATGCGCACATTTTCTGTACCGAGGAGCAGATTCAGCGTGAAGTGGCCGACTTTATGGATCTGCTATTTGCCGTCTACCGTGATTTCGGTTTTGACGAGGTGCTGATCAAGCTTTCGACCCGACCAGAGCAGCGAGTCGGTAGTGATGCCGTCTGGGATCAAGCGGAGCAGGCGCTGGAACAGGCGCTGGAGACTCGAGGTTTGGCCTGGGAGCTGCAGCCGGGGGAGGGGGCCTTCTACGGTCCCAAGATCGAGTTCTCGCTCAAAGACTGTATCGGTCGGGTGTGGCAGTGTGGAACCATTCAGGTTGACTTCTCGATGCCGGGACGGCTCGATGCCACTTATGTCGATGAGGCGGGAGAGCGCCGTCATCCAGTGATGCTCCATCGGGCGATTCTGGGATCACTGGAGCGGTT
>CAYFOQ010000084.1:0-8000 GCA_964344735.1 uncultured Piscirickettsiaceae bacterium | reverse complement strand
AGAGACGGTTGTTCAAACGTTGATGGAGGCCGGTTTTCGTGCCGAATCCGACTTGAGAAACGAGAAGATTGGACTTAAAATTCGCGAACACTCCATGCAGCGGGTTCCCTATCTGTTGGTGATCGGGGATCGTGAGATGGAGGAGGGGACGGTTGCGGTGCGTCAGCGCGGAGGTAAAGAGCTGGGTACCATGACGACCACCCAATTTGTGACCCTGTTGGGAGAGGATGTGACGCAGCACCGGATGGTGTAGCACCACCACATACCCATTGGGTTGAATAATATATAGAATTAGGAGAACTTGAGATCGCACAACAGCCCCTGGGCCCCCGTGGCCGGATGCCGGAGAAATCTCACGAGCATCGCTTGAACGAAGAGATCACTGCCTATTCCCTTCGGGTATTTGCCGCTGATCAGGAAGATGCGGTTATCGTTTCACGTAGTGAGGCGCTGGCCATGGCCGAAGAGGCTGGACTCGATCTGGTCGAGGTGGCTCCCACGGCGGAGCCTCCGGTCTGTCGGGTGATGGATTACGGTAAATTTCTCTTCGAGCAGAAAAAGAAGAAAAATGCTGCCAATAAGCGGCAGAAGCAGATCCAGATCAAGGAGATCAAGTTCCGTCCCGGTACCGGTGAAGGGGACTACCAGATCAAGCTGAAGAATCTGGTCAAGTTCCTCGAACAGGGGAACAAGACCAAGATCACCATTCGCTATCGGGGTCGAGAGCTGGCCCATCGTGAATTGGGAATGGAGATGCTACAGCGGATCGAGAAGGATCTCGAGGCGTATGGCAAGGTAGAGCAGTACCCCAAGATGGAGGGGCGACAGATGATCATGGTGGTGGCACCGCTTTCGCGTAAGAAGTAACTGCCGCCAGCTCTCTAACCGCCTGCTATGGATAGATAGCGTATAGCGGGGTGAGTTGAACCGTGGCCCCATTCGAGTTGTTTCGCTCTCCAGGTCGGTAAAAATGGCACACCGAATGGAGTGTTTTTATCGGGAGAGGTCCCGCACAGAAGAAGAGGTGAGAAAGATGCCAAAAATGAAATCGAAGCGAGGCGCTGCCAAGCGCTTCAAGGCGACCGCGTCCGGCTTCAAGCGGGGACAAGGGTTCCGTAGTCATATCCTGACCAAGAAATCCACCAAGCGCAAGCGTCAGTTGCGAAGTCCCATGAGTATCCACGAGAGTGATGTGGCAGGCGTCAAGCGCATGCTGCCCTACGCCTGATTCGGGAGAGAAGCGATGCCAAGAGTAAAAAGAGGTGTTCAGGCGCACGCGCGTCACAAGAAGGTATTGAAAGAGGCGCGTGGCTACTACGGTGCCCGTAGCCGGGTCTATCGTGTAGCCAAACAGGCGGTGACCAAGGCAGGACAGTACGCCTATCGTGATCGCCGGCAGAAGAAGCGGCAGTTTCGTTCACTCTGGATTGTCCGGATCAATGCCGAGGCCCGCAACAACGGGATCTCCTACAGCAATATGATCAACGGTCTCAACAAGGCCGGGGTTGAGGTGGATCGCAAGCTGTTGGCCGATCTGGCGGTACACGACAAGTCAGCATTTGTGGTACTGGCGGAGCAGGCCAAGGCGGCACTGTAGTCGCGTTACTCCGTCACTGTACCTTTGGTGGAGTAGAGAAGGTGGCAGCATGCGAATCGTTTGCTGCCCTTTTTTGTTCCCTGTGACGGTCTGTGGGAGCAGAGAGAGAGTGACGGTGGATGGGAAGAGCAATGAGTAGTGAACTGAAAAGATTGGTGGCAGCGGCCGAGGACGAGATCGCTCAGTCGAAGGAGTTGGCTGCGCTGGAGCGTGTCCGGGTTGCGGTACTGGGCAAGAAAGGCAGCCTGACAGCGATCCTCAAGAGCCTGGGTGGAATGGATCCGGCTGAACGCAAGGAGACGGGGGCAGCGGTCAACCGTGCCAAGCAGCAGTTGCAGCAACAGATCGAACAGCGCCGCTCCGAGATCGAGGCGATCGAGCTGGAGCGTCGGTTAGCGGCAGAACAGGTCGATGTCACCCTGCCGGGGCGGCACCACCATGCTGGATCGATCCACCCGGTGAGTCACACCCTGGAGCGGATCGAGTCACTCTTTCGTCGGGTCGGATTTGAGGTGGCAGAAGGGCCAGAGGTTGAGGATGACTATCACAACTTCGAGGCCCTCAATATTCCTGCGCACCACCCGGCGCGAGCGATGCATGACACCTTCTACTTTGATGATGGACGAGTGTTACGGACCCATACCTCGCCGGTGCAGGTGCGAGTCATGGAGTCGCGCCAACCCCCTTTGCGAATCATCGCCCCGGGGCGGGTCTACCGTTGTGACTCCGATCTCACGCATACCCCGATGTTTCACCAGGTGGAGGGGTTGGTGGTGGATGAGACGATCAGTTTTTCTGACCTCAAGGGGTTGTTGCATGACTTTTTGCGGGCGTTTTTTGAGCAGGAGTCACTGCAGCTGCGATTTCGTCCCTCCTATTTCCCCTTTACCGAGCCTTCGGCTGAGGTCGATATCGAATGTGTGATCTGTGGTGGTGAGGGGTGTCGAGTCTGTAGTCATACCGGCTGGCTCGAGGTGCTGGGGTGTGGCATGGTCCATCCAGAGGTGTTTCGACATTGTGGTGTCGATTCGGAGCGTTATACCGGTCTCGCCTTTGGGTTGGGGGTGGAGCGACTGGCGATGCTGCGCTACGGCATTCCCGATTTACGGCTATTTTTCGAGAATGACCTGAGGTTCTTGCGTAATTTTGCCTGAGCCTTATCTATTTTAGATAAATAAGTTATTTTATCTGGTTGAATATTTTATGAAATTCAGTGAATCCTGGTTGCGTGAGTGGGTCGACCCAAAGGTCTCGACAGCGCGTTTGTTGGAGCAGTTGACCATGGCCGGACTGGAGGTGGACGGTGTGGAGCCGGCTGCACCTGCGTTCGATTCAGTGGTGGTGGCAGAGGTGGTTGCGGTCGATCCTCACCCCGATGCTGACCGTCTGCGAGTGACCCGGGTAGAGGTGGGGGAGGCAGAACCATTGACGGTGGTGACCAATGTGGTCGATATCGCCGTTGGTGAGAAGGTGGCACTGGCTCGGGTCGGTTGTCGGTTGCCCGATGGGATGAAGATCAAGCGGGCAAAGTTGCGTGGGGTCGAATCGTATGGAATGTTCTGTTCGTGGTCGACGCTTGGATTGGCAGAGCCAAATGATCGGTTGGAACGGCTGCCGCTCGATGCTCCCGTGGGGGCATCTCTTTGGGACTATCTCGGGCTCGATGATCGGGTGATCGAGGTTGACCTCACCCCTAATCGGGGTGACTCTCTTTCACTTCGAGGGGTTGCTCGTGAGGTTGGGGTAATCAACGATATCATGGTCTCCACACCGGGGACTGTTGCGGTAACGGTAGAGAGCGAAGTTCGATTCCCGGTAACGGTGAAGAGTCCTGCCGGCTGTCCTCGTTATCTGGGACGGGTGATTGAGGGGATCGATGCCACGGCAACCACTCCGATCTGGATGGTGGAGCGGTTGCGGCGTTCCGGTATCCGTTCATTGGGGCCGTTGGTTGATGTGACCAACTATGTGATGATCGAATTGGGACAACCGATGCACGCATTCGATCTGGCCCGGATTCACGGCTCGATCATCGTACGAGAGGCGGTGGCTGGAGAGCGGCTGGTACTGCTCGATGGTAGGGAGGTGGTGCTGGAGGCGGGAACCCTGTTGATCACCGATGAGACCGGGCCGCTGGCGTTGGCCGGGATCCTGGGGGGCGAGAAGAGTGGGGTTCAGGGTGAGACTCGAGATCTCTTTCTGGAGTGTGCCTTCTTTGCTCCGGAAGCGGTTGCTGGGAAGGCTCGGGCGTTTGGGCTCCATACCGACTCCTCTCATCGTTACGAGCGTGGGGTCGATCCGTTGTTACAGCATCGAGCGATGGAACGCGCTACACAGTTATTACTGGATATCGTCGGGGGACGGGCCGGTGTGGTGGTGGAGGTGGTGAATCCGGAGTATCTACCACAAGCTCGGACCATCCCGCTACGCTCCCGGCGATTGCGGCAGGTGCTCGGCGTGGAGTTGTCTCCGGAGTGGGTAGAGCAGCGGTTACAGCGGCTGGGAATGGAGGTTGAATCGACTGCTGAGGGGTGGGAGGTTACCCCCCCCTCGTGGCGTTTCGATTTGACCATTGAAGCCGACCTGATCGAAGAGATGGGGCGGGTGCACGGTTATGACCGAATTCCCACCACCCATCCAGCTTGGGCGGCGGTGGTGACGGCAGATGAGCCTGAGACGGTAATACCGCTGCGGCAGTTGCGTAGCCAACTGCGCGATCTGGGGTACCATGAGGTGGTGACCTATAGCTTTGTCGACCCCCGGATCTCCCGTGTGGTTGATCCTGATGTCGAGCCGTTGGCGCTCTCCAATCCGATTTCGGCAGAGTTGTCGGTGATGCGTACCACGCTCTGGTCTGGACTGTTGCAGGCGCTCGATTTCAACCTCAAGCGTCAGCAGGGGCAGATTCGTCTCTTCGAAACGGGTCTCCGTTTTCTCCCGGAGGCTGAGGGATTGCGACAGCAGCGGGTGATCTCCGGGGTGATTTGTGGTGATAATGAACCTGAACAATGGTGTGTAACACAAAGAAAATACGATTTTTTTGATCTTAAAGGTGATGTTGAGTGCTTGTTGGGAGAGGGGGGAGATGAACGCTTTATTGCGACCTCCCAGGTCACGTTGCATCCCGGGGTTTCGGCCCAGATTGAGCGCAATGGGGAGCCGCTGGGGTGGCTGGGAAAGCTCCATCCTGCCATCGCTGCCGAGCTGGATCTGCCAACGGAGATCTTTCTCTTCGAGCTCGACCTGGAGCGGCTGCAGCAACGGAAGGTTTCTCGCTTCCTCCCCCTTTCACGCTTCCCGTTGATTCGAAGGGATCTTGCTATCCTATTGAATAATAAGATCTCTTCTGCAGAGGTCGTGGCTACGGTACGGCAAGTGACGGACCCGGCGTTACTGCGTGAAGTTCGGATTTTCGACCGTTACCAGGGGGAGTCGCTAGCGTCGGATGAGGTCAGTCTGGCCTTTGGTCTCTTCCTCCAGCACGATGAACGCACACTCACCGATGAAGAGGTGGAGGGGGAGGTGGCGCGTATTCTCGATGCGTTGCAACAGCGGCACGCCGCAGTACCTCGGCGGTAGCGGTTCATGTGATGACTCGGGTGGTTGTGGTGGTCCCTTCTATTTGGCAAAAGTGGTTGCGAAAAAGTTTTTGAATCTATATCGTTAGCGAATATTTTGAATGGCTGTGGTGAGCGTAATGATCAGCCATGCAGGGCTCTTCTCGTCAGGAAAGGAGAGAGAGCTACAGCAGACGTAACTATTCACCACTGCCTGTAACTGATTCAGAGGTGTGCTGAACAGTTAGCAGCAACAGTATTGAGGAGTGGGTGGCATGACACTGACTAAGGCGTCTCTCTGTGAGACATTGAACGAGGAGCTGGGGCTCAATAAGCGTGAGTCGAAAGAGGTGATCGAGCAGTTCTATGAGGAGATTCGTCTCGCTCTGGAGTCGGGGCAGAACGTCAAGCTATCCGGCTTTGGTAATTTCGATCTGCGCGATAAGTCACCTCGGCCTGGGCGCAACCCCAAGACCGGAGAGGAGATCCCCATTACCGCACGTCGGGTGGTCACTTTCAAGGCTGGGTTGAAGCTCAAGGAGAGTGTGGACCGCTATAGCAATACGGTCTTCATTCAAGAGTGAGTCCTTGAGGGAGCTTCTGATCCAGACGAATCGATTCCGATTCAGATGCTCCCGAGTGTGGTGGGGTGAGTGGGAAGATCAGAATGAGTCATGACCCCAGAGTGACCGAAGTGAAGGTGAGTGAGCTGCCGCCCATCCCCAAGAAGAAGTATTTTACGATTGGTGAAGTGGCTGAACTCTGTGCCCTCAAGAGTCATGTGCTGCGATATTGGGAGAAAGAGTTCAGCCAGCTGAAACCGATTACCCGACGGGGAAACCGGCGTTATTATCAGGAACAGGATATCAAGCTGATTCGCAAGATCCGTAGTATGCTCTATGAGGAGGGGATGACGATCAGTGGGGCCAGTCTTCGTCTTGGTCGTAAGGGGGAAGGGGGGAGTCTCAAGGCGGAGATCTCCGAGGTTCGTAGAGAGCTGGAGACGCTGCTACAACGGCTTGCTGCGCCGCTGTAGTTGTGAGTCACTACTGGATCGGCTTGATGCAGTAGCCTCCTCAAAGGAATTTGCTCTTGCGATTGCAGTCAGTGAGAATCGTTGGTATAGTCGAAGCGACCCGTGGTGGACCGAGAGTGGCCCCAAAGGCGTAAGAGGTCGCCTTCACGGGAGAGATGCGAGGGGATGCCGGTCTCAACGTCCGCGAATCGATGAGACGACAGTCAGATGGATGCCGAGATGGATAGTCTGCGTAACCGCTGTCGTTACCGCGAACTCGGTCACTGAAAAGCCCGGGAATGTACCCGAAAGATTATGGCAGGAAGATGCGCAGGATGGGGCCGATTGCCCGGCGTAGGAGCGATCTTCCGCAGAGAGAGATAAGATTGTGGTCGCCGCCTGGAATTGGCCTCGACCTAGCGTGTGTAGAAGACGGGCTGTGTGTAACAGCCTGAAATTGTATAGGTAATCACGGAGTAAAGAGGGGTGTGGTTCTCCCCCTGTTGTGCTGCTGTGAAAGATCTCGCTGTATCTCTGCGGTCGTTCTGCTCTGCCCGTCTGTGATAGACGTTGGTATTAGAGAATAAAAGCAATGAAAAGAATCTTGATGAACGCAACCCAGCAGGAGGAGTTGCGTGTTGCCCTAGTGGATGGGCAGTATCTGTACGATCTCGATATCGAGAGCGCCGCTTACGAGAAGAAGAAGGGAAATATCTACAAGGGCAAGATTACCCGAATCGAACCCAGCCTGGAGGCGGTATTTGTCAATTACGGTTGTGACCGCCACGGCTTTCTGCCGTTCAAGGAGATCTCTCGGGACTATTTCAAGGAGGGGGAGTTCGATGGCAATGGTCGGCCCAATATTGCTGAGCTGATTCATGAAGGGCAAGAGCTCATCATTCAGATCGAGAAGGAGGAGCGTGGTAACAAAGGGGCGGCATTGACCACCTTCATCAGTATGGCAGGACGCTACCTAGTCTATATGCCCAATAACCCCCGTGCCGGAGGAATTTCCCGTCGCATCGAGGGTAAGGATCGTCAGGATCTGCGTACCGCCATGAAGGATATGGAGATTCCTGCCGGTTCCGGTGCCATTGTTCGTACCGCCGGGATCGGTAAGACGACCGAAGAGCTGCAGTGGGACCTCGATTATCAGCATGAGATCTGGAGCAGTATTCTCAATGCCGCAGAGAAGTCGGCACCGTTTTTAATCTACCGTGAAAGCGATATCGTGGTACGGGCGATCCGGGACTACCTGCGGGATGATATCGGAGAGATCCTCATCGATGATGAGGATACCTATCAGCTTTCCCATGAGTTCATGTCCCGGGTCATGCCTCATAACCTCAAAAAGCTCAAGCGCTATCAGGAGTCGAGCCCGATCTTTACCCGTTTTCAGATCGAGAGCCAGCTGGAATCAGCCTTTCAGCGTGAGGTACGGCTACCCTCTGGAGGGGCTATCGTGATTGATCCCACCGAGGCACTGATTTCGATCGATATCAACTCCGCTCGTGCTACCAAAGGGAGTAATATCGAAGAGACCGCGCTCAATGCCAACCTCGAGGCCGCCGATGAGATCGCTAGGCAGCTACGGTTACGGGATAGTGGTGGGTTGGTGGTGATCGATTTTATCGATATGCAGTCCAATAAAAATCAACGGGCGGTGGAGAATCGTCTTCGGGATGCCCTGAAGCAGGACCGGGCAAGGGTGCAGTTGGGACGGATCTCACGCTTTGGTCTGCTAGAGATGTCTCGACAACGCCTACGCCCCTCACTGGGGGAATCGGCTCACCACGTCTGTCCCCGTTGTAGTGGGCAGGGAACCATTCGT
>CAYFOQ010000083.1:4498-9795 GCA_964344735.1 uncultured Piscirickettsiaceae bacterium | reverse complement strand
TGACCATTTTCGAACGCCGAAATGACGGATTTCAGGGGTGAGCTGAACAGTTACGCCGGTTTTACGGTTCATGAGCCGCGCCTAGGCAGTGTAACAGCTCGTGTCCTAGCGTACGCATGGCATTGTCGTCATTCCAGTTGTAGGGCATCATGGTGTGGATTTCACAACGACCGTCACGATGGACCACGGCATAGCCATTGACATCGGGGCCGCGCGCATCGGTGATCTCCTGTTTGGTGTGAAACTGAATGGTCACGCGGGCGCTGTCGTGTCGGGGGGTGAGGGCGGAGTGATAGGCCTTGTGTGAGGTGTGGTGGGTGATCTTCTCGTAGTCGATCTCTCTGGTCGGGGGGGGCGTTGTGGGCTGGTACCGGGCCGTGAGGCGAGGAGATTTCCAGGAATAACCACCGCCGTCGAGGTTGGCCAGGAGTGCGCTGTTATAGCAGAAGAGGAGAGGGGCAAGTAGCAGGGGAAGAGGACGGAGGGTCATGGCTTGGCTCTTGGTTGGTGTTCTTATTCGTGGAAGAGCAAGCGTTGTGCCAGGAGCTAGGCATTTCCTTGGTGGCGGGATGATTTTTTATAACCAACTGATATGTAATGGTTGTTTTGGAGGGAGATGGGGGCGTGGGGGCATTGATGAAAAAGGGATACGCGGTGGCGGCGGTAAGGTTTGCCGCTCTGGCGGTTGCCGCTAGCTGGACCATTCGGGACTGGAACGAGTGGTGAGACGGATCGATCTGTTACGCTGGGCCGGGACCGTCACCGGTGTGGCCGGGGCCATTCTGATTGCACTCAATATCCCCTCTTCCCGGTACAGCTTCGTGCTGTTACTGATTTCGGCATTACTCTACAGCTACACCTCCTGGAAGGGGCGGGATTACCCGCTGCTCTCCCTCCAGTTCACCTTCGTGGTGATCGACCTCATCGGGATTTGGCGCTGGTTCGGACCGTTGTGAGCTTGGCTCATGAGGTACTATAGTGACCATTCATTGAATCAATAGTGCCCATGGGGTGGAGGTAATGGTGGAAGATCAGACGGCAACCTTGCAACGACTGTTGGCAAAACGAATTCTGATTCTCGATGGGGCGATGGGAACCATGATCCAGCACCATCGATTGCAGGAGCAGGATTACCGGGGGGAGCGTTTTGCCGATTGGCCGATCGACCTCAAGGGGAATAACGATCTGTTGGCATTGACCCAGCCTGGGATCATCCAGGAGATCCACGAACAGTACCTCGAAGCCGGGGCTGACATCATCGAGACCAACACCTTCAATGGTACCCGGGTGTCGATGGCCGACTACGGTATGGAGTCACTGGTTCAGGAGATCAATCTCGAGGCGACACGATTGGCCCGGGCCGCCGCCGACCGTTACTCCACCCCGGAGAAACCCCGTTTCGTGGCCGCAGTGTTGGGACCCACCAGCCGTACCTGCTCGATCTCTCCCGATGTCAACGATCCTGGGTTCCGGAATATCCGTTTTATCGAGCTGGTGGAGAATTATACCGAGGCGATCGATGCGGTGATTCAGGGGGGGGCTGATCTGCTGCTGGTCGAGACCATCTTCGATACGCTCAATGCTAAGGCAGCACTCTATGCCATTGAACAGTACTTCGAAAACAATGGGGTGCGACGGCCGGTGATGATCTCCGGAACCATTACCGACGCCTCTGGGCGAACCCTTTCCGGGCAGACTACCGAGGCCTTCTACAACAGCTTGCGTCATGTTCGTCCGTTGTCGATGGGACTCAACTGTGCGCTTGGCCCCGATATGCTGCGGCAGTATGCCGAAGAGATGTCCCGGATCTGTGAGACCTATGTCTCCGCCCACCCCAATGCTGGTCTTCCCAATGAGTTCGGAGAGTATGAGCTGACCCCGGAGAAGATGGCTGCCCATGTGGCGGAGTGGGCCGATCGTGGCTTCCTCAATATTGTTGGAGGGTGTTGTGGCTCCACCCCGGACCATATCCGAGAAATTGCCCAGGCCATGGAGGGGCGTCGTCCACGTTTGTTGCCGACGCTACCCTCCGCCTGTCGCCTCTCCGGGCTGGAGCCACTCAATATTGGTCCCGATTCGCTCTTTGTCAATGTTGGTGAGCGGGCCAATGTTACCGGATCGGCAAAATTCAAACGGTTGATTCTGGAAGAGTCCTACGAAGAGGCGTTGGAGGTCTGTCGTGACCAGGTGGAGAATGGGGCACAAGTGGTCGATGTCAACATGGATGAGGGGATGCTCGATGGCCGGGCGGCGATGGTGCGCTTCCTCAATCTGATCGCCTCGGAGATTGCCAAGGTGCCGCTGATGATCGACTCTTCCAAGTGGGAGATTCTGGAGGCGGGGCTGCAGTGCAGTCAGGGTAAGCCGATTGTTAACTCCATTTCACTCAAGGAGGGAGAACAACGTTTCCGTCAACAGGCGGTGCTCTGCCGACGCTATGGGGCGGCAATCATCGTCATGGCCTTCGATGAGGACGGTCAGGCCGACAGTGAAGCCCGTAAAGTGGAGATCTGTACCCGGGCCTACCGGATGTTGGTGGATGAGATCGGCTTCCCACCGGAGGATATTATCTTCGACCCCAATATCTTTGCTGTGGCAACCGGTATCGAGGCACATGACAACTATGGGGTCGATTTCATCGAAGCGACTCGACGGATCAAGCAGACCCTGCCTCATGCCCTGATTTCAGGGGGGGTCTCCAATGTCTCCTTCTCCTTTCGGGGCAATAATCCAGTGCGAGAGGCGATTCATGCCGTCTTTCTCTACTACGCCATCGATGCTGGAATGGATATGGGGATCGTCAATGCCGGACAATTGGCTGTCTATGATGAACTTCCCGACCCCCTGCGACAGGCGGTCGAGGCGGTGGTGCTCAATCGTGATCCTGAGGCCGGAGAGCGGTTGGTGGAGATCGCCCCCAGCTACCAGGGAGAGGGGCGGGACGGTGAGCCGGTGGCTGAGCAGGAGTGGCGAGGATGGCCGGTGCAGCGGCGGCTGGAGCATGCCCTGGTCAAGGGGATCAGCGAGTTTGTCGAGGAGGATGTGGAGGAGGCCCGCCCCCTCTATCGTCGAGCCCTGGAGGTGATCGAGGGGCCGTTGATGGATGGGATGAATGTGGTTGGTGATCTTTTTGGGGCCGGCAAAATGTTTCTGCCTCAGGTGGTGAAGTCGGCACGGGTGATGAAACGGGCAGTGGCCTATCTCGACCCCTATCTGCAGCAGGAGAAGGCGGAGTGTGCCATCGAGAGTCAGGGCCGAATCGTCCTGGCCACGGTCAAGGGGGATGTCCACGATATCGGCAAGAATATTGTCGGAGTCGTACTGCAGTGTAATAACTATGAGGTGATCGATCTCGGGGTGATGGTACCGGCGGAGACCATTCTTCAGCGTGCCCGAGAGGTCAATGCCGATATTATCGGACTCTCCGGTCTGATCACCCCCTCACTGGATGAGATGGTCCATATCGCCCGAGCGATGAGTCGTCAGGGGTTCAACATTCCGTTGATGTTGGGGGGGGCGACCACCTCGCGTGCCCATACTGCGGTCAAGGCGGAGCCAGAGTATGCCCACGGAGTGATTCATGTGGCCGATGCCTCTCGAGCGGTGGGGGTTGCCGCCTCACTCCTTTCGACCGAGGCCCGGGGACCATTTTTACTGGAGCATCGACAGTTGTATGAGGAGGTGCGCCAGCGCCGTGCGGCAAAACAGTCTGGCGCTACTCTGGTTTCACTCGAAGAGGCTCGAGCCAACCGGATAGCGATCGACTGGGAGCAGTGGTCTCCTGCCCCTCCTCGTCAGCCCGGGATCACCGTTGTGGAAAAGATCGAACTGGGACAACTGCTCCCTTACATCGATTGGACCTTCTTCTTCGTTGCCTGGGAGCTGAAGGGGCGCTATCCGGCGATTCTCGATGATCCGCGGAAGGGAGAGGAGGCGCGCAAGCTTCATGCCGATGCCGTCGCTATGCTCGATCGAATGGTTGCCGAAGAGTGGTTGCAGGCCAAAGCGGTCGTGGGGCTCTTCCCTGCCAATGGTCGTGGGGATGATGTGGTGGTCTACCAGGATGAGACTCGCACCACGGTAGCGACCACCTTCCACTTTCTGCGCAAACAGGGACGGCAGCCTGCTGGTCGTTATAACGACTGCCTCAGTGACTTCATTGCCCCGGAGGGGGTGGGGGCAGACTATCTGGGGGGGTTTGTTGTGACCGCTGGGTTAGGAACGGATGAACAGGTGGCTCGGTTCGAGGCGGAGCACGATGATTACAGTGCACTGATGGTCAAGGTATTGGCCGATCGTCTGGCCGAGGCCACCACCGAGTGGCTGCATCAACGCGTACGAACTGACTGGTGGGGATACGCCGGAGACGAGAGGCTGGAGCCGGTGGCCCTGCTGGCAGAACAGTTTCGTGGTATTCGTCCGGCGATGGGATATCCGGCCTCTCCGGATCACACCGAGAAGGACCGATTGTGGGCACTACTCGATGCTGAACACCATACCGGGGTGAGCTTGACCGAGAGTCGGGCGATGATGCCGGCGGCCTCGGTGAGTGGTCTCTACCTCTCTCACCCCGACTCTCGTTATTTTGCGGTTGGCCGGATCGGTGAGGACCAGTTGCAGTCGTATGCACGTCGCAAGCAGCTGGAGCCAGAGGAGATGCGGCGTTGGTTGGGACCGCAGCTCTCGTCGTGATGATCGTTACAATGGCATCGGCAGGTGATCATCTTCTTGGGAATTCCGTATGATAGGGAGATGAATCGCAGGCCGTGATGGCTTGATGGGTGGTATTACAACGCTGACAGCACCGAGGTGGAGAACGAGTTGACGGGGAAGCCGGTCTCGACGTGGGGTCTGTCATAGGGTGTGGGAGGGGTAGTGTGAGTGATGACGAGATCTATTTTGCCCGGATCGTTCAGCTGAGTGACCGGAAACGAATTTCTGAGGTGATCGCCTGGCTAGAGGAGAATATCGTGTTGGGCCACGGCGAGGCAGAGCGGATCAAAACCGTACTACCTTTCGAAATTCCGATGGGATTTCCCAGCAGGGCGGAGGCGGAACGCTTTACCAAGGCACTGACCGGGTTCGGTTGTCGGATGGGGTTTGAGACCCTGACCGAAAAGAAGCGCCGAGATGCCAAACCGGTGCCACAAAAGGAGGAGACAACCACCGAGGATGTGATTGCCCAGCATACTGCTGCGGTAGTCGATGATAAAGTCGTGGTGAGTGAGGGGGGTCGAGAGTCGTCCGGTATTCGCTCCGGATGGTCGAAGCAGCAGTGGTTATTGATTGCAGGGGCG
>CAYFOQ010000083.1:0-4488 GCA_964344735.1 uncultured Piscirickettsiaceae bacterium | reverse complement strand
ATTCTACTGTTGTTGGCCGCCGTATTGGCCACCCAGTGGGGAGGAGAGCGTAGCAGCCTGCCGCAAGTGGGAGATCCCAGGGTCAACGCCACCTTGCTGGAGATCCAGCAGAGTACAGGTGGATCGGCCCCATTTTCGGATGTGGTGGGGCGGATGAAAAAACATATCGAGAACCAGAACTACAGTCAGGAGGAGCGTCAACACTACTCTACGGAGTACATGGGGGGAGTCGAGGGAAAAGAGCCGGTGAAAGAGCGCCAGGTACGGAATCGAAATATCCAGTTGATCCGGATGTCTCTCGCCTTCTATGAACGTAACCGTGATGCCTGGCGCCGATTGGTGGCCGAGTACAAGGCGATCGGTGCCAACCTCAAGGTTAAGGAGTTGATCAGGGAGATGAGCGAGATTTTTGGCGAGGATGAGAGCTACCTGATTCTGCAGGGAGTGGTGGAACGGGAAGAGGAGAAAAAGAGTGGACGGTAGTTGTCCCTGTGGATCAAAACGCCCCTACCGGGAGTGTTGTGAACCCCTGCTACGGGGGGATCACTCGGCGGAGACCGCCGAGGGGTTGATGCGGTCGCGCTACTCCGCCTATGTGGTCGGTGCGATCGATTACATCCATGAGACCCTCCACCCGGACCATCGACAAGACCATGATCTGGAAGCAGCCAGGCGTTGGTCGACGGGATCGGAATGGCTGGGGTTGGAGATCGTCGCCACCACTGGAGGAGGGGTCGGGGAGAGTCAGGGGGTGGTGGAGTTCAAGGCCCACTACCGTAATAGTCGTGGGGTGACCCGAACCGCTCACGAGGTGAGTCGCTTCGAGTCGATCGATGGGCGCTGGTACTATGTCGATGGTGAGATGCCGCGACCCGATACGGTGCAGCGTCAACAACGCAAGGTGGGGCGGAATGAGCCTTGTCCTTGTGGGTCCGGAAAAAAATACAAAAAATGCTGTAACTGATTCAGATTGCTGCTGAAGTCCGCGATTAAATTTCCTAAGACGATTTTATGAGTGTAAGCGAATATCCGACCATCACCGCCACGATCCGTTCCATCGGTGGTGGTGGGGAGGTGAGAGTCTCCCGGTTGCTGCAGCAGCACTACTCCATGAATGCCGAGGATGCTGATCAGGCGGTTCGGTCGTTGCCGTTTCGTCTGCCACAGGCCTTCTTCACCATGCAGGAGGGTCAGGTGGCGATCAGGGAGCTGGTTGCGCTGGGGTGTGATGTCAAGCTGCGGGATATGATGGACCCTGAGCCGGAGGAGGAGCCGGCCCCCGAACCGGAGGCGGTGGTGGTGCCGGACCCCTCGCCAACTCGAGAGATCAAGCGCTCTGAGATGGCGCCCAAACGGCCGGAGAAGAAGGAGGCCACTCCTCTTCCACCGTGGATCGTGTGGGGGGTCGTTGTCGTAGTGGCGGTGGCGCTATTGGGGCTGGGAGGATTGCTGCTATTGAAGGGCGAGGAGGAGAGTGTCTCCCTCTCTGCACCAGGGGAGGAGGCCGTTGTCGAGGGGGGTGAGGCTTCCTCTGAAGGAATCTTTCATACCCCCTTTCTACAGCGGTTGGCGGCATCGATCGACCAGCAGTTGAGCAAGTTGCAGTCGATGGATGGCTTTCTCAAAAAGCTCAGCGGCGATCTGGAGACCAACCAGGTTCCACAGCAGGATCGAGTCGTAATCTCCGATCACTACAGCGGACGGGCAATGAAGAGGCGTCCTCAGGATCGGGAAAATATTGGTCGCATGCGTTCGATTCAGATGTTGCAGGTGGCTCTGACGATCAATGACAAGAATCGTAAGGCTTGGGAACAGCTGGTCGAGGTGTACCTCAACAGTGGGATGCTCTATCGGGCAGGACAGTTACAGCGAGAGATGATGGAGAAACTGGGTGAGGAGGTGATGGTGGAGATCTACGGCGAGGAGGTGGTTCAACAGCTCCGCTGACGCTCATGGAGCAGTCCGCACCGTCGAATCAGGGTTTTTCGAGTAGTCGGGTCAATACCGCTAATAGGTCATCGGAATCGACTGGTTTGGTGACATAGCCGTCTCCTCCCGCCGCGATGAAGCGGTCATGATTATCGGTTGAATTGTCTGCCGTCAGGGCGATAATCGGGCCGCCATAGTTCCTGCTCCGTAGCTCAGCGGTAGCATCGATTCCCCCCAGCACGGGCATCGAGAGGTCCATCAGAACCAGATCAATAGTGGGGATCGCCTGGATGAACTCCAATGCCTCTTGGCCATTGTTGACCGCAGTCACATTCAGTCCGTACCCTTCCAGTAGGTGCCGCAGCATCAGCTGGTGCATTTTGGCATCGTCCACGATCAGGATATGGCCTTTCAACATAACGGGTTCTCGCGTTGCTCCCGGAATACAGAGTCTACGATGATACATGATTCCGTGTTCAACCACAGACCCGATGCTGCATAGTTTTTTCTGACTAAAATGGTATGATTATGCTCCCGCACACGCTCTGTTGATGGAACGAGGGCCTGGAAATGAGACCTGCACAACTACTTTCGATTCTCGAACGCGAGTTTCGTAGCCCGGAGAGTGGCCACCACACCCCGGTAATGCTTTGGGGGCCTCCTGGTGTTGGCAAGTCCGACATGGTGGCGCAGGTGGCGGCCAACGGCGGTGGCGTCGTGGTCGATATCCGGTTGTCACAGATGGAGCCGAGTGACCTTCGTGGAATCCCCTTTCACAAGGAGGGGTTGGTGGAGTGGTCGATCCCGGCACTATTGCCGGATGAGTCCCGTCACGGTCGCCAGGGTATTCTCTTTCTCGATGAGATCACCTCGGCGCCACCAACCGTTTCTGCAGCCGCCTATCAGCTGATTCTCGATCGGCGTCTGGGAGAGTATCGGGTTCCCGATGGATGGGCGATCTTTGCTGCCGGGAATCGTCAGGGGGATCGTGGGGTTACCTATACCATGCCATCTCCACTGGCCAACCGCTTTTCTCACTATGAGGTTGATGTCCATCTCGATGACTGGGTGCGCTGGGCCTGGGAACATGGAGTGGATGAGCGGGTAATTGCCTTTCTGCGTTTTCGCCCAGAGCTGATCTACGATTTCGATCCGGCCCACAATCCGGTCGCCTTTCCCACCCCGCGCTCTTGGGAGTTTGCCCATCGTGCGCTGCAAAAGTTTGAGACAGAGACCGCACTGTTACGGGGAGCGTTGCAGGGGTGTGTTGGAAGTGCCGCCGGACTGGAACTGGCAGCCTTTATCGATAACCTTCATCATCTGCCTGACCTCGATCGGATCGTGCGTGGTGAGGGGGGAGAGGTGCCACAGGCGATTGATCTGCAGTATGCGGTGGCGACTGCGTTGGTCGGGAGAGCAATCAAGATCAAGGGGGAGGAGGGTGAGAGCGTCATGCTCGGTCATATTCTCGATTATGCCAACCGCTTTCCCCAGCGAGAGATGGGGGTGATGCTGGTCTCCGACCTCCACCGGGCGGTGGGAGAGAAGTTGTTTCAGGTGCCGCAGTTTGGGGAGTGGGCTCAGGCAATTGCGACTGTAATGCTTTATTAGTAGTGTTGGAGGGGGCTCGGGTGGGTGGTGACGAGGGGGGGCAGGAGGAACGTCTCAGTGCAGCCCGAGCTCGACTGATCCTGGAACGTCCCTTTTTGGGGGCTTTGGTATTGCGCCTACCCCTGGTTGCGGCTGGAGCGTGGTGCCAAACGACCGCTACCGATGCCCGTGCCATCTACTATAACCCCGATTATATCGCCGCACTGAGGCCGGCCGAGGTGCAGTTCATGCTGGCTCATGATGCCCTTCACTGTGCGCTCTCTCACTTTTCTCGTCGTCATCACCGCAACAAGCACCGCTGGGATGTGGCAACCGATTTTGCCATCAATGCCATGCTGATCGGTGAGGGGATGTCTCCCCCACCCGATGCGCTCTATCTAGAGCAGTTCTCTGGGATGACTGCGGAGGAGATCTATCCGATGCTCGATGAGGACGAGGATCGTGAGCCGATAGATCAGCACCTCTATGATGACTATGATTCCGACTCGGGAGATTCTGATTCCGAACCGGGGGAGGGGGAGGAGTGCGCGGGAGGCTCGGGGAGTCATCCGGGCCAAGGGGGGGGGGGGGGGGGGGGGGGGCAGTGCCCCCCCTCCACCACTGGGAGAACAGGAGCGACAGCAACTTGCTACGCAGTGGCAGCAACATCTGGCAGGGGCGGCGCAGAGTGCACTGCAGGCAGGTCGACTCGATGGTGCATTGGCTCGACTGGTGGATCATCTATTACAGCCACAGTTGCCGTGGCGGGCGCTGTTGGCGCGGTATATGACGCAGTCGGCGCGAGATGATTACAGCTACGTGCGTCCCTCCACTCGCAGGGGGGGCGAGGCGCTCTTCCCGGCCTTGCGTAGTGGTGAAGTCAATGTGGTGGCGGCAATCGACACCAGTGGCTCGATTCGGCAGCAGGAGATTGACTCATTTCTCACCGAGGTGGATGGTCTCGAGGGA
>CAYFOQ010000082.1:7856-9892 GCA_964344735.1 uncultured Piscirickettsiaceae bacterium | reverse complement strand
GCCGCCCCTGCGGGATGCGGCGAATAAGTGCGGGTTTACTCCGGTGTCAACATACGAGCAGTGCTCGCGGTCATCTAGTGATAAACTCACATTTTCTGCCTTGAACTGACGAATTTCAGGGGCAATCTGAATCAGTTACAGGCCTTCTGAATAGTTACAAATTGAGTAGCCCCCAAAAAAACCAAAAAAAAACCGACCGGACATCACTGTCCGGCCGGCTTGATACAACGTGCTGTTACGACAGCGCTATCTTTGACTTACTGCGCAGTTGTCGGTGCAGTCGGTGCTGGTGCACGAGGTGCAAGGGCTGGTGCCTGGTAGGGCGTCGGAGCATAAGGGGTAGCGCCGTAAGGCATGGGAGGATAACCACGAGGTCCGTATCCATACCCACCATAGCGGTAGTAGTCCTCATCATCATCGTCATCCCACTCGTCCATCATCTCCTCCATCCAGTACATCGGAGTCCACTCAGGCCAGTCGTTATCATCATAAGAGTCCCAGCTGTTGTTGCTTCCGAACCAACCAGCATTGGCCACACCAGCACTCAGCAGAGATACTGCTGCAACTACGGATGCAATTTTCTTCATCATCAACCTCCAATTAAAAAAGGGGAAAACCGTAACTGATTTCCGAATAGTACTATTACTTTATTGAATAGTCAAGCAGTATTTGCGTAATAAATTGAATTTAGTCGAAATTACCTACTAACAGGCTGTTGAAATTCGCTCATGCAAGCGCGAGACAATGCAAAATTGGATGAAAAAGCAGTGGTTACTCCAGTAAATAAGCATTTTGAGGCCAATTTAACCGCGGTATCGTGCCACATGAGTAAAATTTCAACAGCCTGCTAAGACCATATCCTCAAATCCTATGTAATCTCAAAATAGCTCCGTTCATTTCTGAACCATCAACAGAGATCAGCAAACTGCTCCGACAAATTTACTCACCACTATTGTCTTGAAATGGCATTCTCACCCATAATTCTGTCTCCCGTAGCGTTCACCAAGATGCAGCCATCCTTCTCTACCGAGAGACAAGCGATGAGTCGTGGTACTCCTGAATAGAGGATTAGCTGAGGGTAGTAGAGATGTTTAAATTTCTGAAAAAGCTTTTGGGTACGAGCAGCGGCCACTCCGATAATGCTAACGAATCGGTCAGTGATGCGGTGCGTCTCATGCGCGAAGCGGCACAGCTCAAGGAGCGCAAACAGTACGATGCCGCCAGTGACAAACTGGCTGAGGCACTACAGGCCGATGGGGCGGATCTACTCGACCTTGGAGACCAACTTCGGCTCCCCTTTTACCTGCAACTGGCCGGGAGAAGCGAGGAGGGTTGGAAGGTACTGAATGAACTCAATACGCACTATAGCAGTCTCGATGCCCAGGCATTGATTGCCGACAAGATGCGCAACTTTCTGCTCAAAGACAAGAACTATCCCGACGCCTTGATGTTTACGGTGTGGTGGATCTGTGCAGTGGCCCAGCGTGATCAGCGAGTCGTACAACAGTGTATCCGGGATGCCGATAATGCCTATGCGGGAAAAGGAAAATCCGTGAAAGGGCGTTCCCGTCACTACGGTGAGACCGAGCGCGGCAACCCCATTCTCGATCCAGCCTACAAGATCCACTCCGAGCGCTTAGCAGAGGTAATGAATATCAGGGGATTGAGTGGACTACTCCGCTCTCTGCACAAAAAATCGGGCCGTCCAGAAAATGTAGCCGAGTTGGCTGGGGAGCTGGTGAGCTACCTACAATCGAAACGGCAGTACGATATCCGTGAGGTCAATGAACTATTTCTGGCCCTGGATCGCGCCGCAGCGGAATACAAACCCAAGTGATATTTTAGAGATGCACTGTCGTCACAAGGTTCAATCGGATCCGAACCAAAACCTCTCGTCTTTCTCCATGAACTCCTCATAGGGGAGGTAGTGGGAACCATCACAGGAGAAGTTGAGGGCTACGATCCCGTTGATGATATTGAGCGAACTCGCCCGTAGATAGATGGTCTCATCCACCTCACGCAACCACTTGAACCGT
>CAYFOQ010000082.1:0-7846 GCA_964344735.1 uncultured Piscirickettsiaceae bacterium | reverse complement strand
CCAGACAGATCGACGGATTGAGAATCTCATCCAGTACATGGACCCGATAACGGTAGGGATCATCATAGAGCCAGATGGTCGCCCTCGAACTGGAAAAATGGAGCTTGGCATGAAAGATACCTCGCTTCACCATCAGTTCATCGACGGTTGCCAGGACATCATCGATACGCTCATCCATCGGACTGACCGCCCGACTCTGCATAAAGAGAGTACTGCGAATCGAGGGGTCCCCCTTTACCTGCATCCAGATCCTTCGATCCTCAGAGGGGGTATCCACCTCGGGTAGCTTACCCAACTCGAAGTCGGCACAGACAAACCCCAACACCTCATCTTCTGATCGCACCAGTTGTACGGCTGTAATCAAACTTCGTCGGGTAGTCTGACTGATGTAGACATCCGAAAGATAGAAGCCATCAACCGGCACCACACTGGACATGTAGGGGCGAGTAGAGAGATCCTGTCCAATCCGACTGGAGTCAACCCTCGGACCACGAGAGAAGATATTGGAACTTAACTGGACCCCTGCGGTGTTGGTGACATACATCAGCCGACAGGCCGGAATATCTCCACAATGTTTCAATGACTGCAGCAAAACCCGATCGAGTCGACCGGCCAAGATGGTGCTGTCGTGGGGTTGTGACCATCCCGCGGCACACTCCTGCGCCAGTCGCCCCATAAAACCGACCAGATGATCCCGAAGTAGTTTTTTTCGCGCCTGGATCGTCTCGTCAAAGGCGTTCATTGAGCAACTCATCTTCTATCCATCTTTGCTGCCACTCTTGTCCATAACCTCTGAAGCCGAGCCCATTGTATCGCTCTTCCGCACTCTACTATACTTCAACTGTGCCACTGTACGGTGAACAATAAATGACAGATCCACAACCAACGCTTCGTCTCGACAAGTGGCTCTGGGCCGCACGCTTTTTCAAAACCCGCCGCCTGGCGACCGATGCCATCAGCGGGGGAAAAGTTCATCTCAACGGCAGCCGAATCAAACCTTCCCGCCAGGTCAGACCCGGGGATCGACTGGAGATTCAGCGTGGTGACACCCTGTTCGAAATTTTTGTGGAGCAGATCAACCACCAACGACGCCCGGCCAGTGAGGCTCAACAGCTCTATCGTGAAACGGCTGAAAGCCTGCAACGACGGCATCAATTGACCGAGGAGCGTCAACTTCAGGCACGCACCAGGAGAGCCCGTGAGCGCCGGCCGGATAAAAAGCAGCGCAGAAAACTGCTAGAGATCAAACATCACCACTCACCGGAGTAACCGACTCTCCGGCAATCATGGCATCGATGATTTCGACCGCCCGATCACAACAGACCTGAGCGCCAGCCATACTATCCACCTCCCCTGGTGACGTATCGGTAACCATCACACCACGTGCCTTGGCCTGCTCCAGATCGATCAACGACTGATGGTAGCTTCCCACCACCACCACCAACTGCAGTAGCGGCAGCCGTTCCAGGATCGCAGAAGGAATCGGAGTTTCAACCGTTACCACGACATGAGAACGCCAAGCCACCTCGGCGATCTCCTCCTCCTCGACCTGTGTGCGCTCTACCCACCCATACTTGGTGGCCTGCAAAAAAGGAAACTCCACCCCATCCGGCAAACGACTCTTATCCAGGACTACGATATTCACTACAACTCACCTCACTTTCGGGCTAGCCAAACGTTACCGCCTGGCAACCACTCAGAAACTATTCACCAGCTACCTGTAACTGATTCAGGAGTGAGCTGAACCGTTACACAGATCAAACCAGTAGCGGGAATCATACACCAGATATTCAATCTTCCCTCACTCCCGATGGATCCAGTCATAGATTCGCTGCGCTGCCGCTTTTCCAATTCCCGGAACCGCCGACAGATCTTCTACCCCGGCACGAGTGATCTCCTGCATACCGCCAAAATGACGCAGTAGCTGCTGACGGCGCCTGGGACCAATCCCCTCGATCTCCTCCAGTGCCGAACGTTGACGGCTCTTGGCACGCCGTTGGCGATGAGCAGTGATGGCGAAGCGGTGAGCCTCGTCGCGGATCTGCTGGATCAACAACAACGCCGGAGAGTTGGACGCTAATCTCATCAACTGGATACCATTCCGATAGATCTTCTCCTGCCCCGGTTTACGATCGGGCCCCTTGGCTACCCCCAGTAACTCCACCCCCTCGATCTGAAGCTCTTCCAGCACTGCGCTGGCCTGACGACACTGTCCAGGCCCACCGTCGATCAACAATAGATCGGGCAATACCCCACCCTCTCGAACCAGACGAAGAAAACGTCGCTCCAATGCCTGATGCATGGCGGCATAATCATCTCCAGCCGTCACATTTCGAATATTGTAATGTCGATAATCCGATTTCAACGGAACCCCCTGCTGAAATACCACACAAGAGGCGACGGTCCCTTCACCCATAGTGTGACTGATATCGAAACACTCCATCCGTTGTGGTAATTGCTCCAAATCGAACTCCTCCCGCAGCAACTCCACCCGTTCGATCGCGCTGGCCGATTCAGCCAGTCGATGCTGCAGAGCCAACTCAACATTCTCTTTCGCCATCTTCATCCAACGTGCACGAGGTCCTCGCAGCTTATGGTGAATCGTCACCCGATGGCCCGCCTGTTCCGACAGGACCTGCTGCAACCACTGCGATTGTCGTGGAAAGTGGCTCACGAGAATCTCCCCTGGAGGGGGATGATTGAGATAATGTTGAGCCAGAAATGCGTGCAACACCGTGCCCGGCTCTGCCCCGTTGGAGTTCGCTGGAAAGTGGCTACGGCCCCCTAGATTTTGACCAAAACGAACATTGAACAGCTGAATCGCCACCACACCCCCGGCCTCCGCAATGGCCACCACATCGAGGTCACCGTGGTCATTGCTGACGTACTGTCGCTCCTGTATTCGCTTCAACCACACGATCTGATCCCGTAATCTCGCTGCCTCCTCATACTGCAGTGACTCGGCAGCCTGCTCCATCCGAGTCGCCAGCTCCTCGATCACATCACTACTCTTGCCCTCGAGAAAGAGCACGGCATGTCGTACGTCTTGAGCATAACTCTCCGGATCGATCAAACCGACACAGGGAGCACTGCAGCGCCCAATCTGATACTGCAGACAGGGTCGAGTACGATTACGATAGAACCCCTCATCACACTGTCGCACCGGAAAGAGCTTCTGCATCAGCTTGAGGCTCTCACGCACCGCCCCAGCTCCGGGGAAAGGACCAAAGTAGCGCCCATTTCCCTTTCGCACGCCCCGGTGCAACCCCAATCGAGGGTAGGGGTGATCGGCTGTGAGGTAGATATAGGGGTAACTCTTGTCGTCCCGCAACAGGATGTTGTAGCGTGGACGATGCTTTTTGATCAGATTGTTCTCGAGGATCAACGCCTCACTCTCGGTATGTGTGGCGATCACCTCGATCGAACTCACCCGCGACATCAGTGCCTGGGTCTTGGGCGACAACCCCTGACTGCGAAAGTAGCTGGAGATTCTGCGCTTGAGGTTGCGCGCTTTACCAACGTAGAGGATCTCCCCCGTTGCACTCAACATCTGGTAGACCCCGGGGCGCGTGGTCTCTGGGATCGCCACCTTCTCCATGATCAGGAATGGTACCATAGCGATTACTATGGATATCGTCCGCGAAAGCCTGAAACAGCTCCACCAGATCGTCGACACCCCGACAAAACAATCGGCGCCTGCACCTAGAAAAAGGGCTCATCCGGAAGATGACCTCCCCTTTTTGCCAAATGACCTGCAGAATCGTACTCACCAATCTCCTCTAATCCCTCTCTCCCGGATACTCTCCGGCAACACGGTTCTCAAACCACTGACGGAACAGAGCGACCACTTTAGCGCCCTCAACTACCGCATCCTCAATCGACTGGGGTTTCCCTACAGCGCGCATCTGGAACTAGGTTCGATCTCCAATCGTGGAGAGGCCACCTTTCTGGCAGACTCCCCGGCCTGGGCCCAGCGAGGCCGTTTTCTGCAACCACAACTGCTGGTGTTACTACGCCAGGAGGGGGCCCCAGAGGTAACCAAGGTCTTCGTCAAGGTGCGCCGTTCTACCTCTCCCGCCACAGAGGCTGCAGCTGCGATCAAACCGTTACAGCCGGTTCCTCCTGGGGTCACAACCCACTTGGCCACAATGGGTGAACGCATCGACGGCCCACTGGGTAAGGCATTGAAACGGCTTGCCACTACCCTGCAAAACCGTTCACAGCAATAGAACCCACCATTGCCGCCTCTGAAATTAGTCCGCTACCAATAATCATCCTCTACCCCCACGAATGGAGGCTCCCGACCAACGATCGCCTCCAATAAAATCAACTCCTCATCCGTATGATTGATGACCGGCATTGGGGCCATCAACTCACCATCCGGATAGATGTTGTAGGGGGAGTCGTGATGGGTGGTCTGAATCGACTTCAACAGTCTGCCATCCCGATTGAGCCGGATGTCGCCCGCACCATAGCAAAGACAGATATAGCTTTTCTGTGGATGGCTCTCGACATAGCAGCCGGTCCCACGAATACCGATATTGGCGATGGGGGTTCGAATGGTGGCCTCTCCGGGAGCAAAGACCGAGAGTAGACCGCCTCGCTCCAGATCCACCTCCATACCACCATCAAGACCGGCCCGAAAGGTGAGGCTGCTGTCACCACGCAACAGATAGGCGTTGGAACCGCGGATGAAGATCAAGCGACTCGCCGGTGCGGTGGTGATGGTAGCGCCATCCACGATCAAGTCATCCGGCCGTAGCGGCCGGCCATCGATCCAAGCCGAACCGGCAACCGACCCAACCCCCTGCGCAATCCTGCGCTTCATCGGCGGTCGCACCGCAGCTGGTGTACAACCTGCCGCCAATAACACCAGTGCACTCCCACGCAGTAGCGCAAGCCGTCGCTGTGGTGAATAGCCGTGTTCCTCCATCAACCCCTCACTCCTGCCAGCTACGGAAGGGGCTCTGCGCCAACATGGCATTGTAGTAGCGGGGATCATCAGTCACCTCCTCTCCCAACCACTCCGGACGCTCGAACGGCTCCCCTTCACTACCGAGCTCCACCTCCGCCACCACCAGCCCTGCATTCTCACCATCAAACAGATCCAGCTCCCAGAGATGATCCCCATAGGCAATGGTGTAACGCATCTTTTCGATCACATAACCACTACAGAGTGTGTCGAGCATCTCTTCAACCTCATCAACCGGAATCGAATACTCGAACTCGGCCCGGCTGGCGCCGTGACTCTCCCCCTTGATCGTGAGAAAGCCATGCTCTCCCTTGGTTCGAACCCGAACAGTAACGTTTTTCTCCATGACAAGGTACCCCTGTCGAATCCGTTTACCCTCCGGAGGCAACTTCAGCCGCTCCATTCGTACCAAAAACTTCCGTTCGATCTCGATTCCCACTCCAGGCTCCTCTTCGTTTCGTAAGAATTATAACGCCTAACACGCTATCGTTCCCCCAACCCCATTTTTTTCTAAAGAGTGTCTAACCCCTGCCGCTAGAAGAGATAGGCCTGCCTTCCCTCTGGGTTGACCGGGCGAGCAAAAAACAAGAATAACAACCAAACAATAGATTGAAATAAAAGAAGAGTTACGACATGTCCATCTCTATGAACGTCCATACCCAACTCCATTCGGCCGATGTTCAGCGCCCCCGGCACAACCATCCTCCTCATCGACCACCAGAGGGAGGCGCCGAAGTTGAAGCTAGAGGCACTAGGCATTTGGGCCATGGGGTCACCCAGATCATCGACAAGATCCAGAGTGGCGAAATCGATGATTCTGGCAAGCACAAAGGCATTCACAAGCTGATGGAGAAGCTGGAGAGCGGCTATGGTGAGCGACGTGTCGGCTGGAGCCGCTCTGACCACCCACATCATCTCGATAGGGTAGGACGTCATGAGGAGGTAGAGTTCGAGGATGATGATGATGATGATGACGTTCAGGTAGCCCAAGGCCCCCAGGGTCAACCCTTTCAAATCACAGTCAACATCACCATCAATGGCGGAATCGCCCCCGAAGTACGTGAGGAGATCGATAACAACACCGGGAATAACAGTCAGGTCACGGAGTCTCAGGTGGCCTATGCCGCACTGGAAGAGAGTGGTCGACTATTCAACCAGCTAGAAGAGTTGGCTACTATCGGTGCCGATGGTGGGGTCATCGACGAGGCCACCTGGAACCAGGTTCAGAGCGATCTCAAGGAGCAGGTGACCACCTTCCAAAACTATATCGGGAACGGCAGCCCAGATAGCGCCGAGTCCAATATGCTGACCACACTACAAGAGCTGGAGATTTTCAGCTTTGACTTCAATGCCCAGCTCGACAAGGAGCACGCTCTTGACGTAGTGGATAATGCCGCTGATGTCGTCTTCAACACACTCAACACCTATGCCAGTGCCGATGAGCTGAAAGAGGCTCACGATGCCGCCGCTCAGCAAACAGCAACGACAACATCTCCCCTAGATCCTGCAGCAGCATCCACCGCCGCCAGCCAATCTGCCTCACTCCTAAGCGACTACACCACAGCAGTCACCACTCAGGCCAACCTCGCCACAGCGGATGCCCTGCAAGCACTGAGTGCTTAACGGCCAGTTAGCGGCCAGAAGGGTAACTATTCAGGGGGGAGCTGAACAGTTACCGCTTATCATCAGTTTTCAGGGGCTACCCGCACGATTCGGGGAGGAACCCATTCGACCCGATACAGGATTGCTTCAAGGATAGATCCAGCATGAGGGAGGAGGTGGTCCAGTGTCTCCCTAGGCATGAAGGGCATGGTAGAGTAGTGCCATGTATCGCCTGATCCATCTTATCCGTACTTCTATTGGTCGCAAGTTGGTGATGGCATTGAGCGGTACGGTGTTGCTGCTGTTTGTGGTGGGTCACCTGGCGGGCAATATGAGTATCTTTCTGGGGGCTCCCATTCTCAATAGCTACGCCTACTGGTTGCAGCATAGTGTGATGCTGTGGCCGTTCCGTATCACCATACTGCTGCTGGTTGGTCTGCATATTGTCATGGGGCTTGAACTGGCCCGTGAGAACCGTCTTAGTGCATCGAGCAGAAGCCGGTATCCCAGCTGGTTTACCCGCCAACTGCGTGACCACCATATGCTCTGGAGCGGGGTTTCCATACTGCTGTTTCTGCTCTTCCATCTGGCCCATCTGACACTGGGGATCGGTGCCGACAGTAGCTTTTATCAATTGGATGGCAACGGCATGGTCGATGTCTATCAGCGAGTGGTCAATGGCTTTCGTACCCCGTGGATTGCTGCCTTCTATAGCGTTTCGATGGTGCTATTGGGCCTCCATCTGTTGCATGTGGTTCGTGGTCTGTTTCAGACTCTCGGCTTCTACCATGAACGCTATCTGCAACTGCTGCACCGTTTGGCGCAGGGGGTGACCATGTTGGTGGTTGCTGGATTTCTCTCCATACCGCTGGCGGTATGGATGGAGCTATTGGCGTGATCGATGCCAGAATTCCCCCTGGTCCACTGGAGCAGAAGTGGGCTCGCTGTCAGGATGAGCTGCGCCTGATCAGTCCCAACAACAAACGCAAGTACAAGGTTCTGGTGGTGGGTACCGGACTGGCTGGAGCCTCTGCCGCCGCAACCATGGCAGAATTGGGCTATCAGGTCGAGAGTTTCACCTTTCATGACTCCCCTCGGCGTGCCCACTCGGTGGCAGCACAGGGGGGGATCAATGCGGCGAAGAATTATCGTGGCGATGGTGACAGTATCCATCGCCTCTTTCACGATACCATCAAGGGGGGAGATTTCCGTTCGCGCGAGGCTAATGTTTATCGGTTGGCACAGATCAGTAACCAGATCATTGACCAGTGT
>CAYFOQ010000081.1:5395-9927 GCA_964344735.1 uncultured Piscirickettsiaceae bacterium | reverse complement strand
AGCACATCCCTGTGTCGCTCGACTGCGGCCTTCCATGGCCGCAGACGGTTGCGATACCAGGAGTGCCAAAACCTTTGCAACGATTGATCGTAACTGTTCAGCGGCAAGCTGAATCAGTGATTGGAGTGATGAATTGGTGTCCCCGACAGGGTTCGAACCTGTAACCTGAACCTTAGGAGGGTTCCGCGCTATCCAATTGTGCCACGGGGACGCGCTGGGCATTCTATCAGATGGCGGGTGTCTGGTCGGCGGTATAATGCCACAACGGGTGGTGAATCTGGGTGATGGTAGGAGGATCGGTATGGCGCAACAGCATGGAGATGAGCGGTTCTCTCTGACCCGCAGACAGCGGGAGGTCTACCGCTATCTGGTGGACCAACAGGAACGCTTTCAACGTCAACCACCGACGCTCGATCAGCTCTGTCAGGATCTTGGGCTAAAATCCAGGGGCTCTCTTCATAAGCATATTCATGCCCTGATCGATGTTGGGTTGGTGGAACCGATCGCCGGTCTTCGTCGCGGTGTGCGACTGTCAAACCGTTACCAATCTCCCCCTTCCGACGGTGATAACTTCCTTCCCTTCGTGGGTCGGATTGCCGCCGGAATGCCGATCGATGCCCTGGAGCAGTGTGAGTCGCTGGAGGTGCCGCCCCATCTACGGGGAGGCCGAGACTGCTTCGTGTTGCAGGTGGTGGGAGAGTCGATGGTTGAGGATGGAATTCTCGATGGCGACTATGTGGTGGTAGAACAGTGTCATAGCGCCCGCAACGGAGAGATCGTTGTGGCCCTGATCGATCAGGAGGAGGCCACGCTCAAGCGGATCGAACAGCGACCCGGAGAGGTGGTGCTCCACCCCGCCAACCGACAGATGAGGCCCCTGCGCTACGCACCGGCGCAAGTCCAGGTGCAGGGGGTGGTGGTGGGGCAGATGCGCGGCTACGGACGAAGGTCAGTCTGACTCTCCTCGGTGTTACCCCCGGTCGGTGTTATCCCCGGCCGTTTCCGATGGCTCCGGACGGCTGGGATAACGCTCCTCTAGCGGGGGAAGATCCTGCAGTGGCGGGAGCTCTTCCAAGGGCTGCAGTGGCTTCAGCTTGCGTGGTCTGTAAGGCTCACCCGCTCCCCAAGGCATGCGGTTACTGCCCCATCCCGGATTGCCGTTACCTCCGCTCCAGGGGCCACCCCAACCGCCGTTCCAGGGGGTGTTGCCGCCATTTCCACTCCAGGGACCGCGCCAGCCGTTGCCCCCCCAAGGTGCACCATTCCAGCCGTTCCCACTCCAGGGGTTATTCCAGTTGTTTCCGCCCCAGTTCCCATTTCCCATATTCCAGTTGTTGGGCATCCCCCAGGAGCTGGGGCCACCCCAGTTGAAATTGCTGGGGCCATCCGGCATCCCGCCCCAGTTTTCACCCTTGAATGGACCACGCATCTCTCCAAAATCAAACCCCTGTGCAGTGATGGTCAGGGTGGAGGCCAGTAGTAGCAGGGTGGCTTGCGGTATCACTCTCATTTGTCTCGTTCCCGTGGTTGTTCTGTTCCTTCAGCGTACGCTAACACCATCTTGTCAGAGATACAATCGGAGGTAATCGGGTTCAGTTGTCAACCGTTCCCCCTTGTGAAAAGGGAAGGGTGCAGATTATCTTTGACTCTTCAGGAGGAGGGCGATAGAGTGACGGAACGCTCAGCGAGGAGGTTGAGTGATACGAAAAAGAGATGTAACTATTCAGAAGGCCTGTAACTGATTCAGATTGCCCCTGAAATTCGTCAGTTCAAGGCAGAAAATGTGAGTTTGCACGTGTAAATGACCATTTTCGAACGCCGAAATGACGGATTTCAGGGGTGAGCTGAACAGTTACAAAGAGATAGACTGAGAATTGGGGGGAGTACGAATGAAGAAGTGGATAGCATTGGTAGCTGTGTGGTGGACCGCGGTGACGCCGTCGGCGATGGCTGAGATGATGGATCTGGCACATTATCGCGCTGAGGCGACTACGGTGATCCGGGAGTCGATGAAGGGGGATGGAGCTGACGTGACGGCAATGCTGCAACGTCTGGAGCAGTTGATGCGTCTTGGTGTCGACTCTTGCCGTAGCTATGACACCAGCAATCCGGTCCATGCCAAACTGCTGCAACTCACCGCTGATAGTGCCGAGGCGATGAAGGCGATGAGTCTGGAGCAGATCGAAGAGGAGTGGCACGAGTTTGGGTTCCTGGCGCGTAACGGCATCGATGCCGAGGCGATCGAACACTTTGGGCCAGTGATCAGCTTGATGGACTCGGTGGTTCACCCGGCAACCGCCATCATTGCACTGCAGAAACATCAACAGACCCCCGATGTGGAGTATCTGGAGCAGGTCAAGGCTGAGCTCTCTGAGGTACTGGAACATCTCAAGTATATTCAGTAACAGCGGAGAGGCTCTTTGACGCTGAAAACCAGACTGCTCGGCGCCTTTCTCGGGATCGGACTGCTGACACTGTTGGCTGGGGGGACCGGCATCGTTCTGATTGAACGAATCTCGGCCAGCTCCAGTGTGGCGCTGCAGCAGATGGTGCCACTGCGTGGGCGGGTGATGGAGCTGTTGTTGACGGTTGAGAGTACCATCGTCCTTTCCCGGGGCTATGTGATCAACCTCGATCCAGAGCAGGCGGAGCGAATCCACCAGCAGATCAAGGAGCGTGGTGCCCGAGTCGATCAGCTGATTGAAGCACTCGACGGGGGGGAGGGGATCGCCACTACAGAGGTAGAGGCGATTGCGGCATTGCACCATGATTTTGTCTCGGTCAAGATGCGCTTGATCGACAGCGGATGCCCTACTGGTTCCGTTTCGATGGTCGTGTCACTGATATCCGCACATTCATGTTGCTGGAACAGATCGAGTTGAATCGCTGGCTACAACAGTTGGAAGAGTCGGTAGAGTATGATGCCCCCTTCCAGGGGGGGCTCGATCTGGTTCAGAGCCGTTTCGCTCGCTGGTACGAGCACTATCATACCGAGGATAGTGAGTTGGCCAACCTGCTGAAAAAGCATCTCTCGATCCACCGTAAGCTTTATAAATTTGCCAATAAGGTGGATCAGGCCAGCGGCAAGCGCAAACGTTCTCACTTTGAACGAGGACAGAGTCGGCAGGTAGGCAAGGCGCGGAGGAGCCTGGATGGGATCATCGACTACCTGATGCCGGTGACTGATAGCCTGATACAGCGGGAAGAGACTGCGATCGCTGAACTGAACCGGGTGGCGGATGAGATTCGGGCACAGATCGAATCCCTGCGTCAAACCATCGATGCAGAGGTGGAGCGGGCGACAGCTGAGGTGTCACGGACCGAAAGATTATCCTGGTGGATTCTGCTGTTGGGGTCGATCGTTACCTTGCTGATTGCGGTCGTGGTGGCACTACGGATCTCTCATACCGTGGTTACCGCAGTACGACAGGTTCGTGATCTGGTGGTGGATGTGACCGAGCGTGGGATCTTCTCCCGGAGGTTGGAGGGGAGCAGTGGGGACGAGATCGGTGAGACTGGGGAGGCGCTCAATGGTCTGTTGCAGCGGTTACAGGAGGCGATTCGACAGATTGGCGAGGTGATGTCTGCCTCTGCTAAAGGGGACTTCAGCCGGCGGGTGGAGGCTGCTATGGTGGGGGATCTGGATATCCTCAAGCGTTCCATCAATGATAGTGTCGAGGGTATTCAAGGGGCACTCTCAGAGGTCAATGGAGTGATGCAAGGGGTGGCTTCGGGTGAGTTTGGTGGACGTATCGATGCTGCGTTTGGCGGTGAGTTGGGACATTTCCGTGATACTGTGAACGGTGCGCTCGATAGCCTGGAGCAGATGACCAACCATTTGGCAGCGGTGATGGAGGCGATCGTCGCTGGAAAGTTCGAGTATCGGATGTCCGGAAATGGTAGTGAGATCGAGCAACAGGTCAACCGTGCCATGTCATCGATCGAGCAGGTGATTGCAGAGATCTCCGGAGTGATGGGCCGGGCCGCCGATGGTGATCTCTCCCATACCATTGATGGCGACTATTCCGGGCAGCTGGCATCATTGGTCGATGCGGTCAATGGTTCACTCACCAATCAGCGTGAAATCGTTTACCAGGTCCGTCGTGCCGCTGAAGGGATCGAACATGGTGTCAACGGTGTAGTGCGTGGTAATGAGAGCCTGTCACAACGCACCAACACCCAAGCTTCTGCACTGGAACAGACCGCAGCCAGCATGGAGGAGATATCCTCTACCGTGAATCTCAATGCTGAAAATGCTGGTCACGCCAGAGGGCTATCGGCCGATGTTACACGCGAAGCGGAGCAGGGGAGCGAGGTGGTCAATAGTGCAGTGGATGCGATGCGTCGGATCAATGAGTCGAGCGGCAAGATCACTGAGATTATCACGCTGATCGATGGTATTGCCTTCCAGACCAACCTGCTGGCGCTCAATGCCGCAGTTGAGGCAGCCCGCGCCGGTGAGCAAGGACGGGGGTTTGCCGTGGTCGCTGGAGAGGTTCGGACGCTAGCTCAGCGTTCGGCTGATGCAGCCC